>JAILEP010000062.1 GCA_024697825.1 Acholeplasmatales bacterium | reverse complement strand
TAAAGACGAGTCACTATATTGTGATTCGTTTTTATTTTGTATAATTGACTTTACACTTTTAAAACTTTAGTACATATTCTATTGTAAATGTTATAAAAAGGTACTAAAATATAATATAGAGTAAACGATAAATTGGGAGGTTTATCATATGAAAAAATTTATAAAAAATGTTTTATTTTGTTCTGCATGTTTACCATGCGTTTTAGTTGCAACATCATGTGGAGAGGAAAAGATTACAGTTGATGGTGATTTTGCATATTCAGGTAAAAGCTCTAAGAGAACTTTAGTTGAATATAGAGGTACTGATACTAATGTAACCTTATCTTCAGATTATGTCGCAATTGATAATCAGGCTTTTATGAATTCTGAAAGACTAGAAGTAATTAATATTGGAGAAAATGTAAAAAAGATTTCAGATGAAGCATTTAAGTCTTGTGCTAAGCTAACTACTGTTAATTTTGGTAGTAAGCTAGAAAGTATGGGTAACAATGTTTTTGAGGGTTGTATTAAGCTTGAAAATATTGATGTACCTAAGGGAGTAAAAACAATTGGTGATGGTACATTTAAGGATTGTACTAATCTTAAGGATGTTACTATTGGCGATGGTTTAACATCACTATCTACTGATTTATTTAAGAATTGTAGTGCTTTAACAAGCTTTAATGTTCCTAAGGGTGTTGAAACAATCAATCCAGCATTTGGTGGATGTGAGGCTTTAACAAGCATCACTTTACCTGATGGCTTAAAGACAATTGAGGATAGGGCATTTGCTAATTTAAATATTACAACTATTGATATTCCAGATACAGTAGAAGAAATTGGTTCTTACGCATTCTATTCTACTGATTTAAGCTTTATTGAATTACCAGATTCATTAACTGAAATTAAGGAATATACATTTGGTAAAACATTTAAATTAGTATATGTTATGGTACCTGCAGGTTTAACTAAGATTGATAATTATGCTTTCTATCAGTCAGATATTGAAAGATTCTTTAGTAAGGGAAGCAAGGCAATCGATGTTGATCTTGTGCTTGGTGAAGCAACAGGTCCTTCTGGAGAAACTATTTCATATCCAGAGCCTATTTGGTATTTATTAACACCTAATGGTGCAAATGAAACTGCCAAGGGTAACTGGTGGTACTATGGTAGTGAAGGCGTAATTATCGAAAAGGTAATTGAATAAATATAATGGGAGTGTGTTTTATGAAAAAATTTATTAAAGGAGCCTTAATAGGCATAGGTGTTTTACCTTGTGTTTTATTAACTACATCATGTGGTGATAAATATAAGAAGGATGGAGATTTTGTTTATACTGAAGCTGATAATAAAAAAACTCTAGTATCTTATAAGGGTGATGATACAAGTGTCATCATTCCAGATGATTATACTGAAATTGCTAAAAATGCATTTAAGGAAAATACAAGCATTGTCAGTGTAGTACTTGGTGAGAATGTTACTACAATTGGAGATGAAGCATTCTATAAATGTAGTGCTTTAACTACTGTAACAACAAATGAAAAATTAAAGGAAATTGGTAATTCTGCATTCTATTATTGTGAGGAATTAGCTAAAATTGAATTACCTAATTCTTTAACATCAATAGGTAATCGTGCTTTTAGCTATTCAGATATTAATACTGTTAATATTGCTGATTCAGTTACAAATTTAGGTGAATATGCATTTGAGCACTGTGATAAGTTAACAGCTGTAAGCGTTGGTACTGGTATAACAGAATTAAAGACTGGTGTTTTTACTAATTGTAATTTAAGTACACTTGAGCTAAATGGTGAAATTACAGTACTTGGTGATTATAGCTTAACTATGAATAAAAGCTTAAATTTTGAAATTCCAGATACAGTTAAAGAAATTGGTGCATATGCACTTGCTGGACTTAAATTCGATGGTCTTGTAATTCCAAACTCTGTTGAAAAGATTGGTGAGGGAGCATTTAGTGATGGTGATATAAAAGGATATGTTCTTATACCTAGTAGAGTAAATAGTATTGAAGCTAATACATTTGACAAAAACTTCAATTTAAGCAAGGTATATTTATATTCTAAGAATCAGCTTGATGTTGATACAGCTAACAATTATTATTTTATGGAGGCTACATGGTATTACCATACTAATAATGGCTCAGCTGAGACTGCTGCCGGTAATTGGTGGTACTTTGGTACTGATGGAAGTATTGTAGAAAAAGTGATTACTTTACAGGACCTTTATTCTTAAGAATAATTGAAAAAAATTAAAAATAGACCTATTTTGACAAAAATGGGTCTTTTTTGTTATAATAGTATTGTTAGGGGGAATTTGTATGTTTAATAAAGTACATGGAAAGCTAAAAAATATGGATTTTAATGCCTTATATGAAATAAGACATATTATGGCTGCGACACTTGGTGTAGTAGTTGTTAAGGCACCTGAGGAGAATATGATTGTCCTTAAGTGGATTGCAAGTGGTATGGATTCAGCTACATTTATTTTTAGCAAGGTTAGTGAGGATGTTGTAAAATATAGTATTACATCTGGTGAAAGACAGATTTCCCTAAACTTTAGAGCTAAGCTAGGTAGATTCTTATATAGTAAGGGCTTAGTTGACGAAAAGACAAGAATAAAAATGTTATAGGAGAAAAGGGAAAATGGAGAAGAAATGTCAGATTTGTGGTAGTACAGAATTAAGACCTTATGAGTGCTTCGCTGCAGAAGGTCTAGAGACTTATGTTGAAGCATTTGTTTGTGCTGAATGCTTAAATGTTACTTTTTATGCTAAGCCAGGTAACCCTGCTTATAAGAAGGCTATTGAAGAGCCTGAACAGAAAAAGAAGAAAATGGAACAGATCAATAAGAAGATCCAGTCTAATAATCAGGATATCTTTAGCTTAAAGATTAGGGAAAAGAGAGCATCTACTGAGCCTGATGAATTAAAGAAGGTTAAGGCTGAGATTGAAAAGCTTGAGGATGAAAACAAAGCACTTAAGAAGGAATTAAAGGATTTAAAGAAATAATGGAATTAAAAGAAATTATGAGCTATAAGAGCTTCGCTGTAGTAGGTAATACTATAAGAGAAGACAAAACAGCTAAAAAGATTAAGGATAATTTAGAATATTTTGAATATACAGTTTATCCTGTATATAAGGAAATTAAGTCGCTAAATGATATTGATGGTGAAATCGATGTTATCGATTTATGCATCAACCCAGTACTTGGTCTAAATTTCCTTAAGGAATGCAATAAGCCTTATAAGTGTGTTCTTATTCAGCCAGGTGCTGAATCTGATGAAATAAAGGAATTTTTAGATTCTAAAAGTATTCCTTATTTAGAGGGCTGTGCTTTAGTTGGTATGTCTTTATTTAAGGGCAAGCTTAAATATAAATAATTTCTTATTCTTTATTGACTTTGAATTTATATAAAACTATACTATAGTAGTAAATATAAAAAGGGAGCTAGTGTGACTGGCTGAGAGGAAGATATATCTTCGACCTATACCTGATCTAGGTAATGCTAGCGTAGGAAAATATTTCTTTTTATGATTTATTGAGGACGACGCTAGTCGTCCTTTTTTCATTTACAATAGGAGGAAGTAAGATGGAATATATTAAGAACATAAGGGAGAAGTGCCCTTTAATTCACTTCATTACTAATTATGTAACAGTTAATGATGTTGCCAATGCAGCACTTGCAATTGGTGGATCTCCAATTATGACTGATGAGATTTTAGATGCACCAGATATGCAAAATATCTGTAATGCATTAGTAATCAATACTGGTACATTAAATAAGAATACAGTTGAATCTATGATTGCATCTGGAAAGAGAGCAAATGAATTAGGTCATGTAGTAGTACTTGACCCATGTGGTGCTGGTGCTACCCCTTATCGTAATGAGGTAATAAGAAAGCTTATGGATGAGGTTAAGTTTGATTGTATTAAGGGTAACATTTCTGAAATTAAGGCTTTAGCTAATGTTTCTAGTAAGACTAATGGTGTAGATGCATCAGATGCTGACCAGGCTACAAGAGAAAACCTAAAGGATGTATTTAAGTTTGCTAAGGAATTATCTAAGGCAACAGGAGCTGTTATTGCAATTACAGGTGTAATTGATGTAATCGCTGATAGTAAGAATGCTTATACTACAGATAATGGCTGTAGAGAAATGAGAGCCATCACTGGTACTGGATGTATGACTGCAGGTGTTATTGCCGCATCCTTAGTTGCAAACCCTAGTGATAAGCTTAAGGCTGTAACTGCAGGTGTAGTTGCCCTAGGTCTTGCAGGAGAGCTAGCTAAGGAATATGCTAAGGGTACTGGTACATTACATATTGGCTTAATTGATGAATTATCTAATATGGATGATATTAAGCTAGAAAAGGGTGCTAAAATTGAAAGATTTGAAATCTAGCTTAAAGCTATATGCAGTAACTGATAGCTATTGGCTAAATGGGAGAAATCTTGAGGATGATGTCGAAAAGGCAATCATAGGTGGAGTTACTATGGTTCAGCTTAGAGAAAAGGAATTAGATACTGATTCCTTTATCAAGCTTGCCTTTAAGGTTAAAAAGGTTTGCAACAAATACGATATTCCATTTATAATAAATGATTCACTTGAGGTATTTAAGGCAGTAGATGCTGATGGTATCCATGTTGGTCAAAATGATATGAGAGCCGATTTAGTAAGAAAAGAAATCGGACCTAATAAAATATTAGGTGTATCTGCAGAAACTGTTGAAGAGGCAATTTTAGCCGAAAAGATGGGCGCAGATTATTTAGGTGTTGGTACTATTTTTAATACAACAACTAAATTAGATGCCATCACTGTAAGTATGGATACATTAAGAAATATTTGTGATTCTGTAAAAATTCCTGTTGTCGCAATAGGTGGAATCAATAAGGATAATATTTCAAAATTAAAAAATACTATGATTGATGGTGTATCTGTCGTTTCTGCAATTTTTGCAGCAAAGGATATTACTAAAGCTACTCAGGAATTAGATTTAGAAATATCTAAGATTGTTTTAGATATTAGTAAATATAAGCTATTTATAGTAGATTATGATGGCACATTATTAGATTCTATTAATATGTGGGATAACATCATGTCTAGATATGTTTCATCTAAAGGAGTAGTACCATCTAATACCTTAGATAATGAAATTAGAGCTATGACTGTAGATGAGGCAGCTGAATATATAGGTAAGCTATATTTTAGGGATAAATCTAAGGATGAAATCCTAAATGATGTTAATGATTTTATTAAGAGGGAATATTTAAAGATTCCTTTAATAGATGGTGCAGAAAAATTCCTAAAGGATATTAATAAAAAGGGAAGAGTAGTTTTATATACTGCAACTACTCAGCCTTTAATTAAGGCATCATTAATTAAGAATGATGTATTAGATTATTTTGATTATTTATATACATCAACTAATTATAATGAAACTAAAACTAATGCAGAGGGCTATTTAAATATAATGAAGGAGCTAGGCTTTAAGCCAAGTGAAACATTAATAGTAGAGGATGCACCTCACGCTTTAGAGGGCGCAGCTAAAACTGGCTCTGATATTTTAGCAATTAGAACTGAAGTCAATATTAAGAAAAATGATATTATTACTAATTGTCCAAGCTTTTATATTAATTTAAGGAGATATTAAAATGAAGGTAGTACTTTCAATTGCTGGGTCTGATTCATCAGGTGGTGCTGGTATTCAGGCTGATATTAAAACAATTTTAGCTAATAAGTGCTTTGCAGAAACTGCAATTACAGCTCTTACTGCTCAAAATACCTTAGGAGTAACATCTATTTTAAATGTCACACCTAAATTCTTAGAGGATGAAATTGATGCCGTATTTACTGATATTAGACCAGATGCAGTTAAAATTGGTATGGTATCAGATAAGGATTTAATTAAAGCTATTGCTAAAAAGCTAAAGGAATATAAGGCAGAAAGAATTGTTGTTGACCCTGTTATGGTCGCAACTTCAGGTGCGAGACTCCTATCAGATGATGCGATGGATGCTTTAATTAATGAGCTTATTCCACTTGCTGATATTATTACTCCAAATATTCCAGAAGCTGAGGTTTTATCTGGAATTAAAATTAAGGATAGTAATGCTATGGAAGAGGCTGCTAAAATTATTTCTAAGCTAGGCTCTAAATCAGTACTTGTAAAGGGTGGTCATTCTATTAATGATGCCAATGACCTACTTTATACAGATGGTAGCCTAATTTGGATTAAGGGTGAAAGAATCGATAATCCAAATACTCATGGAACTGGCTGCACTTTATCTAGTGCAATCGCATCTAATTTAGCTAAGGATAAGACTGTAGAAGAATCAATAAGAAATGCTAAGGCATATTTATCTGATTGCTTAAGAGCTAATTTAAATTTAGGTAAGGGCTCTGGCCCTTTAGATCATGGCTGTAATATTAAGGAGAAATATAATGACTAATTACATGGATAAAATTATTGAGGATTCTATTCCTATTTGGGAGGAATGCATCAAGACTCCCTTTGTACAAGGCTTAATTAATGGTAATTTAACTGATGAGCAGATTACTAAATATATTGTAGAAGATACTAGATATTTATTAAATTATGCTAAGTGCTATGCATTATTAATTGCTAAATGTAATACATTAGATGAAATAAGAAGCTTTTATAATATCTTAGCCTTTGTTAATGAAGGTGAAACCTCAGTAAGAAGAGATTTCATTCATAAGCATGGCTTAGATGAAGAATTAATTGAAACTACAATTCCAGATATGGAATCACAGATCTATATTGATTCTATGATGAATTGGTGTGCTAATGGTAGTATTGTAGAAGGTACAATGTCTATCCTTCCTTGTATGCTATCATATGGATATATTTTTAATAAGTGCTATAAGGAAAATCCTAAGATGCTAGATAATAATCCATTTAAGGAAATATTAAATGAATATATATCTGATGATGTTGAAGCTTATTGTAAGGAATGGGCAGATTTTGGAAATATGCTAATGAATAAATATCCATCAAGCTTTGAAAAGTGTAAGGAGATATTTAGATTCTCATCTTTAAGAGAAAAGGAATTCTGGCATATGAGCTATAATAATAAGCTAGAATTCAGAAAATAAAAAGGGGGTAGCCCCTTTTTTAATTTGTAGTATAATTGTTATGGGTGAGTAGAATGAAATTAAAATTATTACCAATATATTTAATATTAGGCCTAGGTTTAGCATCATGTGGTGCTAAGGCTCAAGAAAGCTCTAGCAATATAGAAAGTAAAAGTAGTACTGAAAGGACTAGTTCTATTATAGAATCTAGTAGCTCTACTGATTTAGGCTATACACTAAATGGCTTTAATAAGAATATTAAAACTGATGCAGTTATAAATCCTGGTATGGGCTTTTATAGAACTAGATATTTAACATTAAAAAGAGAAACTGAAACTCCAGAATATAATTTTTCTTATAATGGTTTTTACCATGTAAGAATAGATTTATCTGATTTTACTAAAGCTAATAATGGTGTTTCTGATTATGATATAACAGATTCAGCATTAAATGCTTTAGATAATTATTTTATGAATGCTAAAGCAAATAAATGCTCATTAATTATTAGATTTGCTTATGATGGCTATAGTGGTAAGGCCAATATGGAGCCATCTATTTCTAAAATGAAGGATCATATTGCAAGCCTATCAAGTATAATTAATCAACATACAGATTTAATTATTGCAATAGAATGTGGTCTAATTGGACCTTGGGGTGAGATGCATACATCAACCCTAGATGTACAATCTACCTATAATGAGCTATTTCCAGCTTGGCTAGCTAATGTAAATGATTTACCTATTTTATCTCGTAAGCCTAGATATGTATATAAATATATGGGCTATACCTTAGATAATTTAGATACATTTACTAAGGCAACAGGTGAAGATTCTAGACTTGGTTCATTTAATGATGGTTATTATGGAGATAAATATGATACAGGTACCTATGAATCTTTAGAGGCAAGAACTAAGGAAACAGCCTTTTTAGGAAAGCTTGGTAATGTCTTTGGTGGAGAATGTATAGGTGAGCCTAGTAATCAATTTTCATATGATGAAGTTATTGATGAAATGAATTTAGTTAATTTAACTTATTTAAATTATGAATGGGATGATTCTCTTGTTTTATCATGGAAGGATAAGGCATATGATG
>JAILEP010000029.1 GCA_024697825.1 Acholeplasmatales bacterium | reverse complement strand
TAATAATTATCCTTAGCTAATTTATATAATTTTCTTCTTAAAGCAATTACAAAATAGGAATAAAAGGTTACTCCAATATATTCATTAAAGCTTTTAATACAGTTAAAGAGAATAATTCTTCCCTCTTGAACCATATCAGGTCTACTATCCCCATATGGCATATAATCATTTACTACAGTCTCAATTAAATGCTCATATTTATAGAATAATATATCGAGAGCTCTCTCATTACCTTCTTTATATAAATATAAGAGCTCATAATCATTGTGTGGTATATACAAATTAATCTTCTACCATTAAATCCTTTAAAACAATACCTGCAGATACTGACGCATTTAAGCTATTTACATGACCCTTCATTGGAATTGTAATTAAATAATCAGCAGCCTTAACTAATGTTCTAGACATACCAAAGCCCTCACTACCAATAATTACTGCTAAATTTAAGGACTTATCAATTTCTGATGTCTTTACATTACCAGAGGCATCAGTACCACAAATCCAATAATTCTTCTCCTTTAATCTACTAACAGCTGTATTTAAGCTATTAGTATATGCAATCTTAGTATATTCAATCGCACCAGTGCTTACGTGAGCAACTGTTCTATTAATAGATACACTATTATTCTTAGGTAAAAGAATTAAATCATAGCCAAAGGCATCAACGCTTCTAATTACAGCACCTAAATTATGAGGATCCTGAATACCATCTAGGATTAATACTCTACCCTTATTTTCAGGTAAAATATCTAACCACTCATCATCATAGGTCTTGTAATCACTGCGGTAAGCACCATAGCCCTGATTACCATCGCCAAATTCCTTATCCATGAATTGCTTATCAACTAACTTATATTTATAGCTACCTTCCTTCAGCAATTCAACGATATTATTATCTTTTCTTAAAATGTCATTACATACAAAGACATGCTCAAGCTTGCTCTTTGCATGTATAGCTGCGTATACGCAGTTCTTTCCATATATTTTAATCATAATATTATTACTCCATGCGAATTAATTATAGCATAATTAGAAAATATTAAAACACCTATAAATTGGATAAATTTTCTCTATCACAAAATTTCCCAAATTTCATACAAATTTCTTTGAAATGTTTTTTCTATAATGAGATTGTAAAGAAATAGTAAAGCTATAAGTTATGGGTGGTGAATAATATGTCTGAAACATTTAAAAGATATGAAAAGAAATACTTTCTAACTAAATATCAAAAGGAACAGCTTGAGGAAATATTATCATCTCATATGGAAAAGGATAAATTCTGTAAGGAAAATGAATATTATTTAATTAGAAATGTTTATTATGATACAGATGAAAATACATTGATTAGAATGTCTACAAATAAACCTGTATTTAAGGAAAAGCTAAGACTTAGAAAATATGGTGAATTCGGTGATGGTAAGGATAGCTATTATCTAGAGGTCAAAAGAAAATATGATGGCTTAGTATATAAGCGTAGAGTTACTCTCACTAAGAATGAGGTAGATAATTTCATTAATAATAATATCGTTCCAGAAAAGGAAAAATATCAGGATAAGCAAATATTAAAGGAATTAGAATATCTTACATCTAAATATCAGGTTTCTCCTAAAACATTTGTAGTTTATAAGAGAACTGCTTATTTTGATACAACTGATCACAATTTCAGATTAACATTTGATTTTGATATTAGAACAAGACATCAAAGCTTTGATTTTGATGATGATTCATACGAAAGAGAGCTTCTAAATGATGGTATGTATTTAATGGAGGTAAAAATTAGTGATGCAACACCATTATGGTTTGCAAGAGCCTTATCTAAATTAGAAATCTATCCATCTAGCTTTTCTAAGGTTGGACGTGACTATAGAATTACATGTAGGGGGTTATAATTATGTTTTTAAGTGTACTAGATTCTATTTTATCAAGTGATGGGACAATTGAGCTATGGTCTACGCTTATATGTGTAGGCGCATCAATAGCCTTAGGTCTATTAACTGTCTTCTTATATAGATTTTATGCTAAGAGTGAAGGTATCTCTAAGAGCCTTCCTCTTACTCTTCTTATAATGCCTATTTTAGTTACTGGTGTTGTTTATGTATCTAGAATAATGGGCTTATCTAGCACAGCTGCTAGAACAACAATTGGCTTCGCATTTGCTGGTGTATTTGCGATTACACGCTTCCGTTCAATTCATATGAAGCCAGCTGAATTAACATTCATTTCAATTTCAATTGTATCTGGTGTTGTTATAGGATTAGGATATGTATTAATCGCAGCTATCTTCTATTTAGTAATTGCTTTACTTGTAGTTATTGCAAAAGTAACTAATTTAACTGAACCATCTGATAAAGAGGTTACAGTTAAGGTTACAGTACCTGAAAGCTTAAATTATGATGATGCCTTCAATGATATTATGGAAGAATATACAACTAAATGGAATTTAAAGCATGTTAAAACATCTGATTTTGGTACAATGTTTGAGCTAAGCTATAATATCACATTTAAGGATTTATCTAAGCAAAAGGAATTCATTGATAAGATTCGTGAAAGAAATGGTAATTTAGATATTAATTTCTGGGTTAAAAAATATAAGGAAGATTAACAAATAAGGGTTGGAAATTTCCAACCCTTTTTCTTATTTATTAAACTTATTCGCAACACTTTCAATATCCTGTAGCTCAAAACGATACTTCTGCTTTACATTAGGATATTTATTATGGTCTACCTCACTTAAAAACATTTCAAGTGGTCTAACCCATAATGAGCCATCACCATATAATCTTCTATATACAACCATTGTTTCCTTTGTTTCACTATCGAAGGCTGTATCTTCTACTAAATAATAATCACCCTTAAAATGCTGATAAATTCCTTTAATTTTAAGCTCTCTCATAATTAGTGGCTATGTGAGCACTGATGTACTGCGTTTGGATTAAATGATAATTCACCATTTAAATATGCCTTTACAGCAGCTTCACTATCTCCTCTTACTCCAGGGAAAACCTGAATATTCTTTGAATTTAATACCTGAATTGCATGGCTTCCAATACCACCAACTAATAGTGCATTGATATCCCAGCTTGTAAGTAAGCCTACTAATTCAATATGGCTCTTACCATCTGTACCCTTAAGCTCACGCTTAACGATATTAGCACCCTCAACAGTATAAACTTCAAACTGTTTTGCCTCGCCGAAATGTCCGTAAACCTCTCCAGCATTATACGCAACTGCAATCTTCATTTTATATCCTCCTAATAATTAACCTTCATTAAATATAAACCACATCCATCTAAGGATCTATGTGATATCTTAGGGTCCTTCTTTTCTAAAACATAGGTAATCATTTCCTTTTTTTCTTTACCTCGTCCTATTTCAATAAGTAACCCCATCATTCTTCTAATTTGATATTTTAAGAAGCCTGAGCCTATCCATACAAATTCTAAATAGCCATTCAACTCATTTATTTCTGTATGATAAATTTCCTTAACTGTATCCTTACGCTTATCAATAGATGAACTAGCAAAGCCCTTAAAATCATGCTTACCCTCAAAAAGCTTAATCGCATCCTTCATAGCCTCAATATTTAAATTCTTAATAAATGGGGCATAATTGATAGTTAAAGGATCATAATTACCGATATTTATATAATATCTATATTCCTTTGATTTAGCTGAAAATCTAGCATGGAAATCAGCATCCGCATATTCAGTGCTTTCAATATGAATATCTTGAGGTAAAAATGCATTAAGGCCAGCAGTTATGCCCTTTGGTGGAATATCATTTTCTAGCTCAAAATGAATTACCTGTCCTCTTGCATGAACCCCTCTATCAGTTCTACCTGATGGATAAATCTTTACTTCCTTACCAACAAGCTTAATAAGAGCGCGATTTATTTCAAGCTCAATAGTTGGAAGCTCCTCTTGGATTTGAAAGCCCATATAATTATGGCCATCATACGAAACTATGCATTTATATTTATACATAGAATCTACTCCAAATCACTAATGCGAATAAGCCAATAGTAATTAATAATACTAAATAATCACGCCATCTTAGCTTTAGCTCATCAAGCTTAGTTCTTTTCGCATCAATAATATAACCACGTGCCTCCATCGCATTTGATAAATCCTCCGCTCTTTTAAAGGATATAACAAACATCGGAATTAGTAAGGCTATAATTTGGTTAACCTTTTGCTTAAGGCTACCCTCATTAAAGTCTACACCACGTGATGCTTGAGCATTCATAATCTTTCTACTTTCTGTTAATAAAGTTGGAATAAATCTTAATGTTAAGCTTATTAGCATAGCGAATACTCCAACAGGTACCTTAATAAGCTTAAGAGGTGATAAAATAGCCTCTAAGCCATTATTAATATCTGTAGACATAGTAGATAATGTAAGTAGCTGAGTAATACCAATCATTAGGATAATTCTAATAAAGATAAATCCTGCCTTATTAGTACCCTCCTCATATACATTGAATGTAAAATCATTCCAAATCATATTAAAATTCCAGCTGAATTGCTCAAATGGATTATTCCATAAGGCTAAAAAGCCTAGGAATATCATTAATAATAAATAAATGAATTTAAATGGTAAATATTTCTTAGTTGTAAAATAAATAACTATTAAACCTAAAATTATCAATACCTGCCATAAACCAATCGACATATTAAATGAATATAATAATGTCTCTTCAGTACCCTTAGTATAAATTAGCTGTAATATAACAGTGAATAATAATAAGAATAATACTCCTCTTATACCCTTTAATACCTTAAAGAATGAAATTCTAGTGGTTAAGAATATAAGCACAAATACACCTAAGGCTATAGCCATACCTAAAAGATTAGGAATAATGAATATTAATATAATTAAGGCAATAGTTAATAAAATCTTCATTCTAGGATCTAGCTTATATATCCAGCTATTTCCAGGGACATATTGTCCAAAGGCGATATTATTCATGCTTAGTCACCGCCTTTAATGAATTTAGTAGCATATCTAAATTATAATTGTCATAGCCTAAATTTAGATTTAGCTTCTCATTTAAATAATCTGTAAGCTTTAATACCTCAGGCTTAGTTAAATGATTCTCCTTATAGATATCTGTTTTAAATAATTCCTCCTTACCACCATCATAGGTAATCTTAGTATCATTTAAAACAATAATTCTATTAGTATATTCATATACAATATCCATATCATGTGATATTAAAATGAATGTTTTTCCTGTTTCCTTATGAATCTTATAGAATAGCTCCATAATATCCTTAGCACCCTTAGGATCTAAGCCTCTTGTAGGCTCATCAAGTAGAATGATATCAGGATCATATGATAATATACCTGCAATCGCAACACGTCTCATCTGTCCACCTGATAAATTAAAAGGTGATTTAGACGCAAGCTTTTCTATTCCTAAAAGCTTAAGGATATTCATTGCCTTTTCCTTAGCCTCTTCCTTACTAAAGCCAAAGTTTACTGGGGCAAACATAACATCCTTTAATACTGTTTCTTCAAATAGCTGATATTCAGGGAATTGGAATACATATCCTACTCTTTTACGGATATTCTTCATCTTAGGATTCTTACGAGGCTTAGGAGTAATGACATTATCAAATACTACTACATTTCCTCTAGTTGGAATCTTAAGACCATTCATATGCTGCATAAGTGTTGATTTACCAGAGCCAGTCTTACCTACAATCGCAATAAATTCACCATTTTCACTAATGTCTAAATTTACATCCTGAAGGGCAATTGTAAAATCCTTTCTTTTAAGACCTGGATAGTTATAGTCTACATGTTGAAATGATATTCCCATAACGCATCCATTAGCTCCTTATTATTTAATAATTCCTCATCCTTACTTGCAAGATAAAAGGCCTTTTGTGAAAAAGGCATATCAAGATTAGAGCTTAAGAGAATATCTCTTTGCTTGAAGATTTCTTCAGGTAAACCTTCACTAATCTTTTTACCCTGACGTAATACAATAATACGATCAGATTTCATTGCAAGATTTAAATCATGAGTAATAGTGATTAATGTCTTATTATATTTAGACTTTAATTCACTAATTAGCTTAGTTATTTCTTCTACACCCTCTGGGTCTAGCATTGATGTTGCCTCATCAAGAATAACGATATCACAGTTAAGTGCTAAAATACCTGCAATCGCAACTCTCTGCTTCTGGCCACCGGATAAGCTTTCAGGCTCACGCTCTAAATAATCCTTCATATCAACAAGCTCTGTATACTCATTGATAAGCTTAATCATTTCCTCTCTTGGAACCTGATGATTTTCAAGACCAAAGGCAATATCATATTTAACATTATATCCAACGAATTGGTTATCTGGATTTTGGAATACAATACCAATTCTTTTTCTTATTTCATCTACATTCTTTTCATTAAGCTCAACACCATCATATAAAATTGAGCCTTCTGTTGGGGCAATTAAGCCAGTTAATAGCTTAGCAATAGTTGATTTACCAGAGCCATTATGACCAATAATAGAAACCCATTCGCCATCCTTAACATCAAAAGAGACATCACGAAGTGCGATATCCTGCTCATTATATGCAAATTTAAGGTTCTTAACTTCTATCACGGTCCTCACCCCTTTAAAACATACGGCACAATTATAACATTAAAAGCTTGATAAGTAAAATAAATAAGAGACTACTTATTTCCTAGAAATAACACGTATTAATTAAAAATGGACTATAAGTCCATAATAATTAAAAAAACAAGCATTGTCATAATTTAAGCAATAAAAAAGACTGATGTGCTAATCAGTCTTGTTATTTCTATTGGAGCCACAGAACGGAATCGAACCGTCATCATATGCATGGCAAGCATAGGTACTAACCGTTGTACTACTGCGGCATTTTTTACGTGCACTCTTATTATATCAAAACAAAAAAATAATGCAACAGTTTTTTTATATTTTTTTTAAAGTTTTATTTAGAATGCTAATATTCGCTTAATTTAGCCATTATTTAAACATAAGAAGGCTATCAAAGCCTTCCTATGTAATAATTAATTATTTAATATTTCTAAAACTGCATCCTTTACATTATTTGCAGTATCTGATGCAATCATTGATATAGCACTAGATCTTTCTTCTCCAAGCTCTCCTGCTCTACCATTGATCCAAGCCGCACCTGTTGTTGCAAATAATAAATCGTCATTTTGAGCTACTACTGATGCGATAATACCAGATAATACATCACCACTTCCAGCAGTTGCCATACCAGGGCATCCTCTATTTACTAAATTAACATTATTTCCATCTGTAATAATAGTTGTAGGACCCTTTAATAATAAAATGATATTATTCTCCTTAGCATAATACATTGCTAAATTAATAGAATCATTTTTAATTTCATCAACACTATAGCCTGATAATCTAGAAAATTCCTTTAAATGAGGAGTAAGAATAATTTTAGCCTTAGAATTCTTTAATAAATCCTTATCTAATACACTTAAGGCATTTAAGCCATCCGCATCTATTATAAGCTTCTTATCATAATTCTTAAGTAAATACTCTACAGCCTTTTTAGTTTCCTTAGTATTACCAATACCCATACCAAAAGCGATTACCTTAACCTTAGACATTAAACCTTTAAATTCTTCTTCCTTAAATATAAAGAATTCACCATCATCAGATAAAGGATAAATTGTGCTTTCTAATATATTAGGAATAATTAATGAAGCGAGCACCTTAGGTACTCCAAGCATAGTAACACCAGAACCAGCCCTCATTGAGGCATTAGCCATATTAGCTAAGCGAATAGCCCCACTATATGGTAATGAACCACCAATTAATCCAATATAGCCATAGGTACCCTTATTTGAATTATTTAATCTTTCCTTAAATAAGCCCTTAAAATCAGATACCTCAAATAAATTATATGGCTTATCTAATATATCAATACCAATATCAATTACCTTTATATTCTTAATATAATCCTTACCTGAATTTAAATAGAATCCTGTCTTTGCAGTACCAATTGCAATAGTTAAATCTGATTTAACTGCAATATTCGCAAGGCCTGTATCACCATTTAAGCCACTATTAATATCAACAGATATTTTATAAGCATCCGATTTATTAATATTCTCTATTACCTCTTTATATGGAGATTTAACCTCTCCCTTAAAGCCTGTCCCAAAAATACAATCAACAATGATATCAAATGAATTAAAATCTACCAAATCACCGTAAAATTTAACGTTTATAGCATTTTTATCTAAAAGTTTGAAATAGTACTCACCATCTGAAGAAAATTTGTTTTTAATCAAAAATAATGTGACATCACACTTATCCTTAATTAGATTGGCAAGGACATAGCCATCACCTGCATTATTACCAGAGCCTGCAGCTATTAATACCCTACCATGAAAGCTATAGGAATTATATATACCCTCTCCAGCTCTTCTCATAAGCTCTAGAGATGGTGTTTTATGTTCAATTGTATATGCGTCACTTTTACGCATATTTTCTACACTTATAACATCTATCATGAAATCACCTTCGATATTTTAATTATATATTAAAGTAAGAAAAAGAGCCATACCAAATGGTATGACTCAATATTAATTATCTTTGAACATCGTCATCATCATCGTCATCATCTAATCCAATTGGATCGCCAGAATCAGATGTATAGATTTCAGCATCCTCAACTGTTGTGTCAGTGTTGTCAGAAACACTATTAACACGGTCAGAACCAGATGCAGCATTTTCTCTCATTGTACGAGCTAAGAATTCCTCTGGAGATTCCTCTGCCTGAGATTCAGCAGCTTCAAATCCTGGAATATCTGAATTAGCAAATGCCTCATTATCTTCAAGAGCTGAGATATCGTCTAGTAATACACGATACTGATGTCTATCAATATATTCTAAGAATGCGTCTGCAGCAAGTGGCTTAGCGAAGAAGAATCCCTGTCCTAGGTTAACATGCTGTGACTTAACATACTTACCAATTTCAGCAGTTTCGATACCCTCACAGATAAGAGTTCTGTTGTTATCTACTGCATACTTAACTAGAATCTGTAATAGCTTTTCCTTCATGAAGTTGTTTTCAATATCTCTTAGGAAGCTACGACCTAGCTTAATAACGTCGATTGGAGACTTCTGAATTGCCTGAACTGACTGACCATCTAGCTCGAAGCCATCGACTGCAATCTTGAAACCATAGTCACGAAGACGGTAAATATTAGTTCTAATTACGGCAATCTTTTCCATAACCATGAAGTCTGAAATTTCTAGCATATAATGTTCTGGCTTAGCATTGTTCTTACCCATGATATCGATAAACTTATTTGCTAAGTTAGAATCAAGTAGCTGCTTAGTTGAAAGGTTTAGTGATAATCTAACTGTTACAGTAGGGAACTTTTCAGCTAGTGTATTGTGCATACGAATCATTGATTCAATACCCCATTCACCAACCCACTTAATATCTCCTGACTGCTCTAAGACCTTTAAGAATGTTGATGGAGCCTGGACACCATTAGTTGGGTGATTCCAACGCATTAGGGCTTCGGCACCAGCCATAGTCTTTTCAGCTAGGTTAACAATTGGCTGATAATAAAGAACGAATTCCTTATTTAAGATAGCATGCTTAACTTCCTGGAAGTAAGCCATATTTTCCTTCTCCTCTTCAACTATTGAAGCATAGAAGTTTGTATACTTATTACCACCATCACGCTTAGAAACGTAAGTTGTTAATAATAGATTTGAATATAATGTTTCGAAATCCTCACCAGCTACTGGGTATGTTGCAACACCAACAGATGCTGTTAAGTTAATAGATTCACCAGCTGTTACCTGGTAAGGCTGGTCAATTACTTCTGTTAATCTCTGTGCTAGCTTTTCGATTCTGTTGATATTATCCTCATCCTTAACGAATACTAGGAATTCATCATTTACATATCTTGTAATAGATGCCTTGTATGGAAGAATTCTAATAATTCTATTTGCAACTTCCTTAAGAAGCTGATCACAAGCGTCATGACCGAATACTTCGTTCATATCACCAAAGCCATCAATATCAATATAGAATAATGTGAATGCACCGAACTTATCAACCTTCTTGATATATCCGTTGATTGCTTCTTCCATTGCCTTCTTAGTAACGGCATTTTCAACAATAATCTGGCTTGCTTCCTTATCCTTTTCAATATTTCTCTTAATTAGGAAAAAGAATAATGCACCTAAAGCGATTGTAATAATTATAGCAACAAATGTAAGAACGATTGCTGGTCCTGTACCAATTGTACTAGTACTACTAGCTGCTGCTGAAGCCGCACTAGATACTGCATCTGATGCAGAGCCTGATGCACCATCAGATGATGCTGCAGCGTCTGAGCCTGAAGCTCCTGAGCTTGCTTCCATAATCTTATATAAAATATCTAACATTTTTAAGCTCCTCCCTATCTACGTCTATTAGAGCCTGTATTATACTTTTCAAGCATTTCTACTGCCTGCTCATAAGGCATTGCCTTACCATATAACCAACCCTGAATAATTCTACATCCGAACTTCTTGATCATATCTGCCTGATCCTGGTCCTCAACACCTTCGCAGACCATATCTAGATCAAGGTCTCTAGCTAATGTACATAATGTCTTAACAATATTTTCATTAAACTTATTTGTAGTAATATACTTAGTGAATTCCTTATCAATCTTAATTGTATCAACAGGTAAATCCTTTAAATATAGCATTGAAGAATAACCTGTACAGAAGTCATCAAGATGAATATGGAATCCGGCATCACGTAATAGACGAAGCTTTTCAGCTACTGTCTTAAATGAACCCATCAATAATGTTTCAGTAACTTCAACCGCAATTGCGCCTGGCTTTAGCTGGTTTCTATTGAATTCGTCAATTAACTGCTGTACGAAACCTACCTGCATTAGCTGAACTGGTGATACATTTACTGAAATGTGAATACCATACGGTTCAAGTCTCTTAGCAAGCTTGAATGATTCTGTTATAACAAATCTACCGATATCAAGCATGTGTCCACGTTGCTCGGCTAATTCGATGAAAATCTGAGGTGACTTATCCTTATATTTAGGATTCATCCATCTAATTAAGGCTTCAAAGCCATCAACTCTATTATTTACGATATCAAACTGAGGCTGTAGCCACATCTGGAATTCACGGTCGATTAAGCCTGTTTCAATATCTCTTTCCATTTCATCTGTTGCAAGGATGATATTATCCATTGCAGCTTCATATACTACATAATCCTTAGAAGAAAGCTCACCCATGTTACGATATGCTAAATCTAGCTTATCCATAATCATCTGTAGAGTAATCTGATTTTCTTCATCAAAATTAACTAATGTTGCATCAATTGCTTCTCTCTTTAAGTCGTAGCATACAACCTTACAATTTAAGTAAATATTATTTACCTTAATAGTAATAGGTCGCTTTAAGTCATCTAATAATGCTTCAACTCTTGGGGCAATTTCATCAATAGATGTATTAGGGTAGATTACCATAAACTTAGAAATATCTAAGTGGTAAATACTCATTTCCTCAAAGTGAGTTCTAATTAGCTTTAAGAATTCAACAAGCATCTGGTTATAAGTTGTCTTACCAAATACCTGAATAAGGTCATTAAATTTATGAATATTAAATTCAACGAAGCCTACATCAAGACCTGCTGTATCTTCCTTAATAATCTTTTCAAACTTTGTTGCAAGAATGAATTCATTTTCACAATTAGTAATTTCATTTAAACCAGAAAGCTTCTGTAATCTCTGGCTTTCATTGTATTCAATAGTTACATTAGTACCCATTAGGTAATAGCTTCTTGAAATCTCAAGTGGAGTTAACTGTAAATAGATAACTCTATCTCTAATTTCATCAAGAGGAACCTCACATGTAAACGCCTTATTCTTCTTCATTGTTTCCATAATAGGTAAATTAGTTTCAACATCGATAAAGTCCTTAATATGAACCTCACGTGTTACACCATATAATAATTTAAATGTCTTATTCGAGAAGATTACGTTGCCACTTAAATCAACACGAATAACGATAGCCTCTGTTTTTTGAAGTGCATGACGGTCTGCACGAAGTAACTGAGAAGTTCTCCAGCATCCTAAAATTAAAATACCAAGCATTAATCCTAGGAAGATAACACCAGCAACATAGAAAATGATTGCCTGCTGATATACCCAAGCGATACCTAGGTATGTATCCTCAATATTAATAAATGTCGCAACCATACCAAAAACATCAGATTTCTGAATAGTAACAACATATGAATCACCATCAATTGTATATACATTATTTACAACACCAGTTGATTCTAAATCTGATTGATATGCAGAACCAATGTAGTCAGAAATATATGTTCTTGCAGTAATAGATAATTCACTAATGTTTGAATAAGAAATTTCTGAATAATTTGATGAGTTTACTGATGCAAATACTGAATTTCTTTCAATAAATTCAAAGAAAGACTTTGCATGAATTCTAACAATTAAATAGCCATAGTCATTATACTGGCCAGCTGTTGTAATTGTTGAATAATAAACTGATGTACTATCAATAGGCTTTGCAAAGTAAACATAATAATCATAGTTTCTAGAATTTGCATCCTGTGTCTCTACATTATTTGCAGGTGAAAAAGCATATGCTGAATTTTCACCAGTTAATCTTTCACTCCAAATAGACTTTGTAATAGTTGTATTATCCTGAGTTGAGAATAATTCAAATGGCTTATCGCTATTATCTAAATCACCACTTGTATAAACCATTGAGTCACTCGCATCATCAATGAACATCTCAAAATACATATTAATTTTTGATTCGGACTCAGTCTTTACCTCTTCTGTTGCATTAACACCCAAAGTCTTCATAGACTTTTCTACCTTACCACTACTAATCGAAATGTAGTAGGCGAAGGCTAGACCAGCATATGCGATCAACAGAATGACGCAGGCCAATATGTGCCATCTTAAATCTCTTAGTCTCAAGGTCAACACTCCCCTTTTGATTCAATATTAAACTAAAAACACTAATATCGATATTATAAAACATCGTGCATTTTTAGTCAAGAATTCAGAATTCCTAGACGTAGTATAAAAAGTTCCTCGAAATCCCTGAATTTTCGCTAGTGGAAACTGGCTGTCCCTTTAGGACCCTATAGCTTTGCGTCGACGAATTGCTTCGGCTTTGCCTTTTACTACCTTTATACTAATTTTACATTTTTTGGCGGTTATAATCAAGAAAAAAGAACATAAAAAGGTCAAATATTGACTAAAATCATTTCACTTTCAAAGATTTTTATTTTATAATAGTTACTGACAATCATACTAAAGGAGAAAATCGTATGAATAAAAACAGTTTAAAAACACTATTTTCGATTCTTCAGTTCGTAGTAGCGCTGTTAATTGTTATCTTTATTAACGCTCCTGCCTTAACATGGGCATCAGGAGATCAAACAGCATCTGCTAGAGAAATGTTCACTGGATACTACTTCGCTTTTGGTGGCTCAAGTAGAACAGTTAGAGTAACTGAATTCTCATTCCTAAATTTAATTCCATATATTCTACTTGGTCTTGCACTTGTAGCTGACTTTGTAAAATATGCAATTAGAGAAATTGCTATTAAGGAAACAAGCGAAAGAATTCCAACAGATAAGGCTATTAAGATTTATAAGATTATGAGTATTTCAATCTTCGCTACATATGTAGTAATTGCTTTAATGATTTTCTTTGGTGTATTCTTAGTAAATGAGGTTGATAATTTAAAGGATGCCTCTTCTACTATTTATAGATTACATCAATCAAGAGTTATCGCATGGGGTGCTATAGTTCAGGGCTGTGTTGCAGTATTCTGTGCCGCAATTGGTGCAGCTGATGCATTCATTCCATTTGAGCTTGAATATGTTGATGAGGATGAGGAAGATATCGAAGACGTTAAGGATGACGTTGTTGATTTAAAGGCAGAGCTTGCAAAGCAGGCTGAGCTTTACAATAGAGCAAATCAAGAAAATAACGAAAATAAGTAAGCATTTTAAAAGGGCTGCCCGAGGGCAACCCTTATTTTTTTACTGCTGAATTGATTTTAAAATCTTATCCTGAACATATGCTGGTGCTTCTTCATAGCCATTGAATACACGGTTGAAGTAGCCTGAGCCCTGAGTCATTGACTTAAGGTCATTTACATATTCAAGAATCTCAGATTCTGGTACTAATGCAGTGATCTTCTGATCCTTAGCTGAATTTACATCCATACCAATAATCTTAGCACGTCTTGTATTTAAATCCGAAAGGATAGTACCTGTATCATCAGGATGTACTGTAACAGTAACCTGAATGATAGGTTCTAGAATAACTGGCTTACACTTAGGATATGCATCCTTAAATGCTAAAATAGCAGCGTTCTTAAATGCTAATTCGTTAGAGTCTACATCATGGTACTTACCATCCTTAAGAATAGCATGGACACCAATTACAGGGAATCCTGCAAGTAAGCCCTTCTCACAAGCCTCATAGAAGCCCTTTTCAACTGCTGGGAAATAATTCTTAGGTACGGCACCACCGAATACCTCTTCACTGAATGTATTTTCAGGAGCTGGCTTGAATTCCATCTGTACTACACCATAGAATCCTGAACCACCACTCTGCTTAATATAACGTCCATCACCAGTTGCAGCCTGCTTAATAGTTTCTCTATAAACAACCTTAGTATCCTCAGTATTAACATTAAGCTTATATGAATTCTTCATTCTTTCAAGGATGAAATTCAAATGACCTAAGCCTAAGCTACCAATTAATAGCTGGTTAGTTTCATAATTACGCTTAACCTCAACAGACTTATCCTCTGCCATAATCTTCTGAAGTACAGTACCAAGCTTATCGTCATCATTCTTATTAGCTGTAACTAAAGCCTTGAAGTAAACTGCAGTTGGGAATTCAATTGCAGGATAAATAACCTTCTTCTTAGGATCACATAATGTCATTGATGTCTCTAAGCCATCAACCTTATTAATACATCCGATATCACCAGCAACTAATTCAGTAACAGGTGTCTGCTTAGCACCATATAATGTGAATAGCTGGTTAACTGAAATGTTCTTCTTTAAATTTGGTACATATACTGTATCGCCCTGATGTAATACACCTGAATTTACCTTAAAAATAGATGTTGTACCACTGAATGAATCTACAGTAGTCTTAAATACAAAGGCACTGAATGGTTCTTCATTTAATGTCTTAACCTCAACAGGATTATCCTGGTCATCTACTGCATCATATGGCTTTAAATCAGATGGGTTAGGTAAATAATCAATTAGCATCTGTAATGCAGTATGAATAGTAATATTCTTAACTGCAGAACCAACTAATACTGGAGTTAATTCACCATTTAATACACCAGTTCTTAAGCCGTCCTGGATTTCCTCTCTAGTTAGCTGCTCACCACTAAAGAACTTATCCATTAATTCCTCTGAAGTTTCAGCAACTGCCTCAACCATTGTGTTATGAAGCTCGAATACCTTCTGTCTCTTATCCTCGTAGATTTCAGCATCCTCACATTCCTTACCGTTATACTTTCTAGCCTTTAATGTAACAACATTGATAAAGCCATCAAAATTGTTATCATGACCCATAGGATAACAGAATGGAATTGCATTCTTACCAAGCTTTGTACGGATATCTGCTAATACATTTTCGAAATTAACATTTTCCTTATCCATCTTATTAACATAAATAAGTGTTGGAATATTTCTCTTTCTTAGCATATTCCAATGCTTAACAGTTTCAACCTCTACACCTGACTGTGCATCTAAAACTAAAACTGCACCCTTAACAACGTTCATAGCTGCGATAGCCTCGCCAATGAAATCATCGTTACCAGGAATATCAATTAGATTAATCTTAGTATCCTTAAATGTTAATGGAACGATACTAAGTCTAACTGAAGATAACTTAGCCTTCTCCTCTGCTAAATAGTCACTGATTGTTGTGCCCTTTTCCACAGATCCTTTGGCAGTGCCGTTAGCTGTAGAAGCTAAAGCTTCAACTAAGGTAGTCTTACCACTTCCCTGATGACCTAGAACAACAACATTTCTAATATTGTTTCCAATCATAATATAAACTTCCTTTCGTATAAATCGTTATGCTTATTTATTATTATAAACTAACTTTTTAAATATTTAAAGACTATATTCGTACTTTTGCCCAAAATAAGTAAAAAAGGACGCCATAGCGTCCTAAAATTATACATCCTTACGTTGTGTTAAAACATAACCAATTGCTAGTGATGCACCAGTATAAATGATGTTTGCGACAAGCATAATTGTTATATCACCAGTGCTAACATTTATATTGGATAAATTAGTTAAAAATGATGCAAACCAATAATCATTAATATTAAAGCTTCCTAAATCATAAACACTATCAAGACCAGCACTTGCAAGTGAAACAACTAATGTTATTAAACTTAATCCTAAGATATTAATAACCATGACAATACCAATCTTAGATATTGCCATAGTTACAGCAAAGAATACTGCATGATATGTTACAACAGTTAATAGCTGAACCAATAAATTATATATTAAATTACTAGGCGCTGCTTGTTCATTTCCGAAGAATAAAAAGCCTAATAAATATGATAATAGCATTGAAACTATAGACATCACTAAAAGCGAAGCTAAGCTAATTACATATTTAGCAATAAATACATTGGCTCTAGAATAGCCCTTACCATAAATATTCTTAATTACACCATTTCTATAATCTTCACTTACATATAATGTAATAAATACAGCTCCAATTAATGTAATAGATGCATTACCAATTCCTGTAAGTAATGATTGTATTGCTGAATAATTAAAACTCACAAAAGCTAATTCAACTTCGGCAGCCCCTTCTTGACCTTCTGACATCTCTGTTAAAGCTGGCTCTACAAGATTCATTAGCTTTATTAAGCCTAAATTTAATACAATAAACGCAACACAAATTCCTAAACAGATATAAAATAGTTTACTAGAATATATTTTTCTAAATTCATATTTGAAAAGATTACCCATATTACTTACCAATCCTTTCAATGAAATATTGCTCGAAGCTTCCACCAAGCTCGATTTCGTATACCTTTATATCCGCATTAACTAAGCACTTGTTAATAACATCTGTTTCATGGATATGATCATAGATTTTAATTGTCATACCATTGATTTCATAATGCTCTAAAAGGCCTGCTTCCTTTAATACTGTTACAGCCCTATTAGGATCATCTACTCTAACCTTAAATGAATCACTAAACTGATTTCTTAAATCTTCAGCTGAAATTTCTTCAACTAAAACACCATTATTAATAATTCCATAAACATTAGTGATTTTAGCAAGCTCATCAAGTAAATGGCTTGAAATCAAAATAGTAATACCCTTTTCCTTATTTAACTTAATAAGAGTATCTCTTATTTCCTTAATACCCTCAGGGTCTAAGCCATTAATAGGCTCATCTAATACTAAAAGCTCAGGATTACCTAGTAATGCAATCGCAATACCAAGTCTCTGCTTCATACCAAGCGAAAAAGCACCAGCTTTTCTATTTCCAGTATCTGCAAGTCCTACAAATTTTAAGATTTCTCTTATATCATCATCTGTACCACCAGACAAAATAGAGAATCTTTTTAAATTTTCAAATGCTGTACAATTTTTATAAATACCTGGGTCTTCGATTAAAATACCCATCTTCTTTCTACCAGCATCTAAATCGCTACTTCCGAATAATTTAATACTACCATAAGTAACTTTAGTCAATCCTGCTATCATTTTCATAGCAGTTGTCTTACCAGCACCATTTCTTCCGATAAAGCCATAGATGTCGCCCTTTTTAATATGCATATTAATATGGTCAACAGCTAGCTTACCGGGAAATTGCTTAGTAAGATTTTCTGTTTCAATAATATAATCCATTAATAACCCTCCCTAATTACTATTGAATTCCACGTACCATTATATCACACCTTTAGAAAAAGACTGAAAATTAAATTCATTCTTAAATATCAAGATCAAAAAGCGAAACCTGCTTATATCCTTTAGTTGAATCCTCTTCATTGAATTCAACCCAAATATTTGCCTCACTTAAAGGATTAACAATTACAGGAATTTCCTTTTCCTCTATATTTTCAAAATTATATAAATAGCATTTTTCCTGTAGCTTAGTAAATTCTAAATTATTAATATATTCTGCAGCTTTACCCTTATCGAAATCCTCATTTATATGCCAATTAATAAAGCCTTCATAGGTAATCTGCGTAGTAGATACTAAATTCGCATAGCCTAAAAGCTCATAGGTATCTGCATCTATTAAGCCTATTCTTCCTCTAATTGCAGTATCAAAGGTTCTAGCGTCATTCATTCTACCATAATATAAAATTTCAATTAGGTATTCCTTTTTCATTTTTAAGCCATACATAATGATATTCCTCAAAAGGTATTATACCATAATAAAGAAAAAAAGCCAGCGTATAGCTAGCTTCTAAGTGGTCTATCTAATGATTCATCATGGATAGAATCTAATATTTTAATATCCTCATCACTAATCTTGAAATCTAATTCTAGATTAGCCTTAATTCTTTCCTCATGTACTGATTTTGGAAGTGGGTTAGTACCCTTATCAATACAGTAACGAAGACAGATCTTTGCAGGTGTTGTATTATACTTTTCTGCAACCTTTAATAGATCAGGATTATCAAGCATCTTACCTGTTGCAAGTGGAGAATAGGCCTGAACTAAAATATGATTATCCTGGCAATACTTAGTAATCTTTGGCTGAGTATTACCTAAGAAATATCTAATCTGGTTAACCATTGGCTTAACACCTGTAGCCATAATTAATGGTTCAATATCAGTGTCATGGAAATTAGAAACACCAATAGCTCTAATCTTCTTTGCATTATATAATTCAATAAAGGCCTTCCATACCTCAATATTACCTTCAGTACAGTCACTACCTACTGCGCTCCATGGCCATGGTGCGTGAATTAAATATAAATCAACATAGTCTAAATCTAAATTCTTTAAAGATGTTTCGAATGCTTCCATAGCACCCTTATATGTTTTAATATCTGCAGGACACTTTGTAGTAACGAAAATTTCCTCTCTTGGTAAGCCTGAATCCTTAATAGCCTTACCAACGCCCTCTTCATTCTGATAAACTAGGGCAGTATCAATATGGCGATAGCCTACCTTAAGTGCATATAATGTTGCACGGTATGCATCCTCAACAGGGCTTTGCCATGTACCTAAGCCAACCTTAGGAATAGAAACACCATTATAAAGTGTAAATACTTCATCTTTAACCATAAAATTCCTCCTCTTCCATTTATGAGTTGTTGTTAAATATACTATAACATAACTTTTTCAACTATGAAAGTTTAGTTATTTGTAATAGTTCATTCAATATTAAATTGTATTACAAAAAAATACTACATCTTACCATTTCGAAGATGTAGTATTATTTTTAAATCTTACTTCTGACGATTCTTATTAAAGTTGATTAAGCAACCAGCCTTAACAATCTTTCTTTCATCCTGAGTCATATCAGCAATGTAAAGATTAATTTCAGTAGCCTTATTATTCTTAATTACATAAGCCTTAATATCCTTTAAATCACCATCAAGCTGATTCTTGATATTAGGCACGAAGATATAATCACCAACCTCGAAATTAGGTTCATCTGCCATCTGGAATGGAATCATACCCCAGTTCATAACATTTGAACGATATCTCTTAGTTGCGTATTCCTTAGTAATATTAGCTAAACCACCAATTACTCTCTGACAAGATGCAGCCTGCTCACGAGCTGAACCATCACCTGGCTTAACTGCGTAGATCATAGAACCGATTTCTGTATCCTTGCACTTAATATCCTTATAACCATCAATTGTATGAATAGTTGTGAATACCTCATGTAATTCAGGGAATTCCTTACATAATTCCTTACCCTGGATTCTTGCCTTTTCCATTACATCAACAGCCTTAGACTTACCAACATATTCTGGGTCTCTTCTTGATAATGTAAATTCTGCAAGACCAAGTGGGTTAGAACGATAAGATGAAGTTTCACCTGAAGGAATTAATTCATCTGTTGTAGTAACAGGGTCCATAATCTTAGAGCATACCTTTAATAGGATGTTATCAGTTAATGCACTCATTTCTGGCCAATCCTTGATATTTGGACCGTATACTAAATCCTCACCAGTTGCCTTACCATAGCCATTATAAACACGCTTATCATAAGATGTAGATGAGAATGTATAAGCTGGGATATGACCCCAGTCAAAATCAACATGCTCAGCTGATGTTAAAACACCACCATTCATAGCAGTTGCAGCAATACTTCTAGCATCCATTAATGCTACAGCACTCATCTGACCATTACCTGGCTTAGAGCCTTCACGGTTAGGGAAGTTTCTTGTAGTATGACGGATTGATAATGCATTGTTTGCAGGAGTATCACCAGCACCGAAGCATGGACCACAGAATGCAGAACGAATGATAGCACCAGACTCCATTAAATCTGCAATATAACCCTGCTTAGTTAGGTTAATGAATACAGGCTGGCTTGATGGATAAACAGATAATGAGAATTCACCATTACCAACATTCTTACCCTTTAATAAATTAGCAGCCTCAACAACGTTAGAATAGTTACCACCAGCACATCCAGCAATAACACCCTGCTGAACATGAAGCTTGCCATCCTTAACCTTATCTAATAAAGTAAATGGAGCTCTACCATTTGAAACCTTCTTAGCTTCCTCTTCAACCTTAGCTAATACCTCCTCTAAATGCTCATTTAAATAATCAATTTCATAAACATTAGATGGATGGAATGGAAGTGCAATCATAGGCTTAACTGTTGATAAGTCTACATATACACAGCCATCATAATAAGCACCATTTTCAGGCTCAAGCTTCTTATAATCATTTACTCTCTTATGAGCATCTAAGAAATTCTTAGTCTCATCATCAGTAACCCAAACTGAAGAAAGACAAGTAGTCTCAGTTGTCATAACATCAATACCATTACGGAAGTCAGTAGTCATGCTCTTAATACCAGGACCAACGAATTCCATAACCTTATTCTTTACATAGCCATTCTTAAATACTGCACCAATAATTGCAAGTGCGATATCCTGAGGACCAACATATGGCTTTGGAGCTCCCTCTAAATAAACAGCGATTACACCTGGATACTTAACATCATAAGTATCACATAATAGCTGCTTAACTAATTCTCCTCCACCTTCACCGATAGCCATAGTACCTAAAGCACCATAACGAGTGTGAGAGTCAGAACCTAAAATCATCTTACCACAGCCCGCAAACATTTCTCTCATATACTGATGAATAACAGCCATATGAGGTGGAACATAAATTCCTCCATACTTCTTAGCTGCAGATAAACCGAAAATGTGGTCATCCTCATTGATAGTACCACCAACTGCACATAATGTATTATGACAAGTAGTCATAACATATGGTAGTGGGAACTTCTTCATACCAGATGCCTTAGCAGTCTGGATAATACCAACGTATGTAATATCATGAGAAGCCATCGCATCAAACTTTAAGCGTAGGTTTTCCATGTCATTAGAGACATTGTGATTCTTTAAAATTGAATATGCAATAGTCTTCTTCTTAGCTTCTTCAACTGTTTCATTATTTAATGGCATTTCACTAATTTTGCCATCAACATAATAAACTCCCTTTTCATATAATTTAACCATAATTAAATAAGCACCCCTTAATATAGATTTACTATATTAATATATCAAATATTTAGTAAAAATCAAAGAGTGGACTAAAAAAAACGACATTTTTGTGAAAATTTCCATTTTTATGCAATGAAAAAAAGAATGTTTAAACCAAATATTATAATATGGTCTAAACATTCTACTCTATTTTCTCTCAATCATAGCTTCAAGCAATAATGTCTTAGCTAAATACATTAACGCTCCAGTTTCATTGGTCTCCCAAATCTTACCATTTCTTCCAACTGAAAGCATTACATATCCATAAAGATCATCATATCTTTTTAATCTAGTAATTAATAATGATGATAAATTTAATTCATTTGCATTTTCAAATATGCGCTCCGCATCATCTCTAAATAATATCTGAGCTAGCTCATTATTGAATTTAATAGAATTAAAATCTGCAATACCACAAACCCTATCAAGCTTTTCCATATCAAAGAATCTTCCATCATTATCTGCAAGTAAAATATGATCTAAATTTAAATTTTCCTTAATATATTTTGCAGACTCTTTAATCTTATCCTGGAATACTAATGCATCATTATAGATTGCATTAATATTAAACATCATTGTAGGTAAGTCATCATTATTAATCTTTTGAATTTGTAAATCCTTATGCTTATTATGAACATAAATGATAAAGCAATTTCTACCCTTAGTCTTACCTCTATATAATGTCTTATCCGCATTTGCAAATAATTCATCAAATGTTAATGCATCATGAGGGAATCTTGCACTACCAATAGTTGAAGTCACAAATACCTCTACATCATTCGATACAATATGTTTCTTCCTAAAAACCTGCTCATGAATCATTCCACTATAGAACTCATGGATATCATCATAATTATTCTTACCAAAAATAACAATGATGAATTCATCTCCACCAAATCTTCCTACTAAACCATTAGTGCCAACATAATTAATTAAATCACTACCAACTCGCTCTAATATATAATCGCCTGTTGCGTGACCATATTGATCATTTACTGCTTTAAAATTATCTAAATCAACAATAGCCATAGTGAATTCTATTCTTTTAGCTATTAAATCCTTAATATATTCAAGCATATATTTTCTATTAATTAATCCTGTTAATGAATCAACTATAAAATCTATTCTAATTGTTTTTAGGACATTATAAAAATAGTCATTTTTAATTAAATCCTGCTCTATATACATAACAATCACCAACCTATTTATATAATGCATCGTTAACTAGTTATATTTAATTATACGATAAAAACACTAATTTTTAAATTAGTTTTTGTTTAATAGCGCTAATAATTGCAAAAAAAGACCTCGAAAGGTCTCTTCTCTTGCTAATGTTTTTGAAACATTTATACCAAAGCTCCTTGTCACACGACAAAGAATTGTCTGACGCCATAGCAGGGTAGCACAAAAATGACGCGGTCGGCTAGCAGAATTTTTATTAACTTGCATCACTAATTATGCCGTAAATAATATAATTTGTAAGCTACTAAATTAAACTAATCGACTATACCATTCAGGATTGATTGAAAAAATCAATATAGATACAACTGTAAATAAATCTATTATTGCATGAGCTATCATAATCGGTAATGGATTCTTCTTTTTATTATAAATATATGCTAGTAATAATGTTAATGGTAAAAAAGAAAAGAATCTATATCCAATAAATCTCATATCTAATAAGAATGGAATAAATGAATGCTGCAAAGCAAAGAAAAAACCAGGAATTATTATTTTTAAGTATCTATTATTTATCTGAT
>JAILEP010000096.1 GCA_024697825.1 Acholeplasmatales bacterium | reverse complement strand
AGAAGAAAGATTAGTGATAAATTCATTAATTTCTTCTCTTTCATTTTTAAAATTAACATCACTAGAATTAGAATTAGCTGGAAGAGTATTTAAATAGTCCTTTGCTAATTTAAAAGAATCTAAGAACTTATTCTTTGCCTCAAGAGATAAGCTCATCTTCTTAATTTCGTTAGATGGATTATCAACTTTAATACTATTCTTTAGATTAGAATATGCATTATTTTCACCTAATTTTTCATAGCCCTTCTTAACTTCATCCTCTTCTTCCTTAGAGTATGTATAATTTTCAATTACATTATCTGAAAATTCATTAGAAATATCCTTATCGACTTTATAAATATTTTTATATGAATATGCATGCTTATGCAAATATTCAGAAATAAAAGTAATATCACCTGCAGAATCAGTTTCATGCTTACCAATCTTAGGAAGACCTTCTTTCTCTAGGACATCCATTTCTGGCAGATTTAAATCCTGCTTATAATTATTAACATCCATAAAATCTATAAAGAATTTAGTAGTAAACTCAAAGAAATCAGGTAGACCGCTTTCTCTTGCTAACTCCATATCTTTTCCCAAATTCTTTGATTGAGAGAAATCTATCTTTTTGCTAGGATCAATCTCAGCTAGCTTCTTATTACAAAGCTTTCTATACTCAAGAATTATATCCTTACGCATAAAATGAACGCCTAAACGGAAAAGTAACGCATCAAATAGCTTCGCGTTTTCTGGATTTTTAAGGAAGTTCTTATCCCTCTTCATCGTAATAAGCATTTTTGTTAAAACTCTTCTTAATTTCATATAAAATTCTCCTTTATTATTCAGTTAATCCAAAATCTCCATACTTTATTTTACCATATTTATAACAAATAAGAACTCTTTATTGACTTAATTAAACATATAAAAACGTTTTACATTTTTACCTTTTTTGTAACATTTGAATAAAATGAAAAGACGACTTTACATTTTGTACAGTCGTCTTAATTTTTAGTAAATGCTAGAAATAGTGATTAATTTTATTCAATATTAATTGCATTCTTTTCAATAACCTTAGATTTCTTATCATCTTCAACCTTTGGAGATTTAGGCTCGTTAATGTTATTTTCACCTAAATCGATGTGAACCTTATTCTTATTTGAAGATGTATCAATAATTAAATCATTTTCTTTTTCGTCTTCTTCATTATTAATATTGTTGATATTATTATCATTTAAATTAATATGAACGTTCTTTCGATCAACCTTACGATTAACGAATTCAGCAAATGCATCAGCACCATCAATATTCTTAGCATTACCAATTAGTACAGGATGTGGAATATTTCTTTCGATAAATGCATCCTTATAGCCAAAATAGATGTTACGCTTAACCTCTTCCTCCTGTTCATCAGTAAAGGTAGTTGATACATTTAGGTATGTAGTCATGTCTAAATTATCACCGTTATATTTTTTTATTTCATCATTATAGTATGAAACCGGAATATTACCCATCATTACCTCTTCATAAAGAACCTGCCTTGTACTATTGATACTATCAATAAGATCCTGCTTAAAGAATGCACTGCCCCTATTACCACTATACTTAATATAAGCTTGGCTCATAGCTAATAGCTGACGTTGCATTCTATTTGAGAAGTTTTCTTTTACTGAATCAAATGTAGAATTAGTAATTGATAAATCATATTGAAGATTTTCTATTAAATCCTCATTAACAGGCGCGAAGTTCTTAAATGAATCCTCGACAAACTTTCTTGGATTTTCATAATAAGTCTTAAATGTCTTTAAATTCTTATCTGCAAGCTTTTCTGGATGAGCCATAAAATAATCAGAAATAGCTGAATGGAAAGCTCTAGTTAAGCAGTTCATTTCAATAATTGCTGATTGCTTATTAGCATTCTTTTCCTCTACTGTAGCGCCACTTTTTGAATAATTGATGATAGAAATCTTTAATGCTTCATAATTACGAGCTAGCATTGCAAGATTAAATTGTTGCTCATTTGCATTTAGGATAACCTTTGTTGAATTAATATTATCCTTATAATAGAACTGTGTAGTCTGATTTAATTCATGATTGAATATTTGCTTTGTCATATCATCGCCAGGCTTATGAACAAGTAAAGCCTTAAATGACTTAGTTGGATCATTTTCCTTAATATTTACATTAGAGAATTCCTTAGTAATATCATGCTTAATCTTGGCCTTAATAAATTCTGCTGCAACATAATTATTTTCCTTATTTAAAGGCGAATCCATTGTTACTGCAAAATCACATAAATTCATGATGTCTCTATAAGCCTGATTCTTTGAATAATCAACTGGCTTATTAGTATGAAGCTTATCATAAACTGTCATTAAATCATCATCTGGCTTAACGAAATTTTCATCCTTTAGCTTATTAATTAATGTGTTAATTAATGCATCAAAGGTAGCTTTTGAATTTTCGCCAAATAAATCCTCAGGATTTACATTATTTTCATCACAAATTCTCTTAACAGCCTTAAAAATATCAAGTTGAGCTCTTAGCTTAGCACTGCCGATAATAGACTCATGAACAAAACCATTTGATTTAACGTTATCCATACTAAAGCTTGGCATTAAATCATTACCAGCAGATTGAACTTTTGCCTTTTCTGCAAATTCTTTAATACTTTGGTCTAGTTCCTTAATTTCCTCAATTAATTTATTAACCTCAGCTAAGGAATTAAAATAAGCATCAAGTTTTTCTTCTGTTTGATCAGTATAATATGAAGCATTATCCTGATGTAATTTTACTAATTTATCTCTTAATAATCCACACTTTCTATTGTAGCTTAAAAGATCTACCTTAGTAGAAAGCTTATATAAATCTAATAGGTTTTCTCTAGTTTTACCAGTAAATTCAATTGAAGATTTATTGTTAAAATCATGCTGGTGAATAGAAATTTCACCTAATTTATTTATAATTGCATTTCTTTCATTTGTCTTAAGATCAGCTCTAGCATGTGCTTCATCCTTTACCTTCTCATCAAAGAATTTTGATGACTGATTTGAAAGCTTAGATGAATATCTATTAATGTCATTAACATTTTTTAAGAAATGATCAAAGATTTCTCTTCTTTCTTTATTTGTCTCAGTTTGCATTAGAAGCTTGATATTAGAGCTTGACATAGCAATAACTTTTTCAAGATGATGAGATAAATCAAATGTTCTTGCAACCTCTGTATCTGGCTCAAGGTCATTATAAATAACAATTTCTTGATTCTGAAGATTAGCGTTATTCTTAAATTCTCTATAGAAGCTATCTAAATATTCATCATTACCCATAAAATCAAAATTAATATCTTTATTCTTTATAATAGAATCAGTATCAATTTTTAATTTTTTGGCCTCATTAATAGAAGCATTTAAATCTTTTCCCTTAAATTCTGGTAAGCCATTCTCAAATCTTATATCATTAATTAATTCATCAATAGCCTGCTTTCTTGTCTGATCAACAATCTTTTTAGCTCTTCGTTTAGCATCGGCATCAGCTAAAGCATTAACCTTTTCATCTAAGGCTACACCCTTACTACCAGCTAAATAACCAACCATCAACTGATTCTTAGCAAGTCTTATCTTTAATCTTAACTCTGTCTGAGTAATTTGGTCTGCAGTAGCAAGCTTTTTTATGTCCTCATCAATTTGCTTAATTACTTCACTAACCTTAACCTTACTAATAACAACATTTTTACCTAAAAGCTTAGTTTCATATTCCTTAGGATTAAGCATTTTGTCAGTATAGTTTTTATTAAATTCCTCATCAACGATTTTTCCACCATCAGAATAAGCTAGCTTAAGGTTATTTTCAATTAAATAATTATTTTCAATAAAGTCGTTCTTTTCCTTATCGGTTAAATTAAATTTTAAATCACCAACTGGCTCATTTAATCTAATCTGCTTAATTCTTTCCTTTAAATAACTTAAAGGAATCTTACCAGTATTATACCTACTTATTAAACGAATAATTTCGTCATTCTTTTTTCCCTCAATAATAGATGAAAGTGAATTAAATGCTTTAAGTCTAATATCACGTATTGCTGCATTCTTTTCATTAGCAATTACATCAGCATATGTATCAGACTGTTGTTTATATGTTGCCATATCTGCATCATATTTAGCAGTAGCGTTTAATTCTGCAGATTCTGCCTTATTATATATTCTATCTCGATCACTATCAATTTTATCATAATAAGCATGTGTATTAAGCTTAATACCCTTGATAACAGTATCCTCAATTGGAAGATTATTTAAATATGCTGAATAATCATTAATAAAATCATTAGCGTCCTTATTAGCTTCAAATTCAGCTCTTAATTCAGGATTATTATAACCTAATATTTTAATAGTATTTAAAGTATAATTTGTAGCCGCAATTAAAGCCTCTAATTCACCCTTAGCTGCATTTGAACCAATTATATTTAAATTATTAAGAATACCGTGCTTCTTATAAATGGCATTCTTTAGCTTTTTGAAATTAGCCATAACTTGAGCAGATGTAGGAATTAGCTTTCTATTATTGATAGCTTCTACTAAGAAATTTCTACTAAAGATATCGCCAAGTGTTGTAGAATCATCTGATAATAAGGTATTACTAAATATCTTAACCTTATCAATTTCCTCATTGGCTAATGACTTATTCTTATCATCAAGGGCAACCTCATTAGCTAATATTGGTAAATTATTATTTACATTCTTTTGATCTAATGTAGCTAAGAAATCAGCTGCACCAGCCATTATTCTAGCTGATGTATCATTAATTTCAACTTTAGTTACTAAAATATCACCAAAATTATTCTTTACAACCTTTTTAGGATTCTCTGCTAATGAAGTAGATATAGAATATCTTCTTAATGCATCAACAGGATCATTAATAAATTCTTCCTTAGTAATACCAAGCTCCTTAATAATTCTATTAACACAATATAATCCATCTAATTTTACTAAACCATAAGGATTTTTAATTACATTCATAGAAAGATGATCTGGATAATCATATTTTTCTACAATCTTATCATCCTTAAATTTATCATTAAGGGCACTAAGAATACCAACACCAGTTTTATTATTATTAACACAATTGTTGATTTGCTCTAGCTCACCATTAACATCATTCTTATCCATAACATCATAATCTGTTAAGAAATTATGAATATATTCTCTTTCTAGGTAAAAATTCATGCTACCTAGATTATCACCATCTTCAACAGTATTTAAATAATTCTCTGCTAAAGAATAAGAATCTAAGAACTTCTTCTTAGCATCTTCAGATAATGTAATCTTCTTTAAATCCTCAGATGGTTTATCCACCTTGATACTATTCTTTAGATTAGAAAAATCATTATTCTCATCAAATGGCTCATATAGCTTTTGAAGCTCAGCCTCTTCCTTTTTATTGTATGTATAATTTTCAATTACATAATCAGAAAAATCATCTGATGCATTCTTATCAATCTTATATTTATTTTCATTTGAATAAGCATGCTTATGTAAGCTTTCAGATACATATACAATACTATTATCAGATTGAGTTTCATGCTTACCGATAGATGGAACATAATAATTTACTCTATTTAATTCATAAATATCCTCATCTACTCTTTGTTCAGCATCTAGCTCATTGATAAAGAAATTTGTAGTCTCATTAAAGAAATCTGGCATACCATTTTCATATGCTAGCTTTAAATAATCAGACATAGTTCCCTTTTCAGGAAAATCAATTTTCTTCTTAGGCTCAAGCTTTGCAAGCTTATCATTACAAAGCTTAGCAAACTTACCCATAAATTCATTATTTAATTTATCTCCTATAAATCCTAAAATATTTAATATTCCCTTTTTAACCTCAGGATCACTAGGAAAGTTCTCATCCTTTTGCATTGCAATATGCAACTTAGTTAAAGCTCTTCTTATTTCCATATAACTTTCTCCTCTTTGTTCATTTAAAAAACGAAATCTCCATAATTAATTTTACCATACTTATAACAAATGAAGAACACTTTGTTACTATAAAAATGCTTATAAAAACGTTTTACACTTTTGCCTTTTTTGTAACATTTGAATAAAAAGAAAAGACGACTTTACATTTTGTACAGTCGTCTATTTTTACACTCAATTTCTAAATTATCGGTACATTTCCAATAAAATATAGCACATAAATTAAATTTAAGATGTAATTTTTGTATATGTATTAGCAGTTGAATCAGATGATTCTAAAGTATAATATGTACCAATATATGACTCATCTGTAATACCTGATACAGCCTCTATAGCTACTACATATTTAGTTGTAGTAAAGCCTGATGTTAAGGCTGCCTGTTCTGCTGTATAAACATATACATAATAAGAATAATTGTTTGTACCAATGGTTGTTAAATTTGTAGTTTTAGATAAATATATTGTTCTACCTGTTCCCTTATAGAAAGCATTATTACCAATGCTAGATACTACCGTTTCACTTAAATCAACTATTTTTAATGAAGTACAACCAGAAAATGCCCTTTCATTAATAGCTTCTAGTGTTTTAGGGAATAAAACACTATTAAGGCTTGAACAACTAGCAAATGCCTGTTGTGAAATTTTTGTAAGTACACTATTAGATAAATCTACAGTTAATAGATTTGTACAGCCATTAAACACATCACTTCTAAGTGTTGTAAAATTCTTACTATTAATAGTTACATTTTCTATTCCTGAGCCATAAAACGCAAGATCACCAAGATAAGATAATGATGTATTTGTTACAAAATTAGGTAATTCAGCACAGCCCTCAAAGGCTCTTGTGTTTATTATAGATGCATAATTTTGAATAGTTGTATTTAAAGAACTACAATTATAGAATGCATATTCTGCTATTTGATATTCCTTAGATGTATCAAATACTAAAGTAGTTAATGATGTCATATTCATAAATTCAAAGCCTTGAATTACTGAAGTATCACCTAATTCTATAGTAGTTAACTTCTTTGGAATATAATAAGTCTTTTCACTATATTCTGCAAATGTACTTGATCTTATATATTGAACAGCCGCGTAGCCACCAGTTACCTTAGTTGTGCCAAATATAGCTCCTACTGGTCTATTAGGATAAGTTATATCAGTGGAATCAGAACTTCCTGTAAATGGAAGTCTTAGCTTTGTTATGCTTACTGATCCTGCAAGAACACTATTTTCAATTGTATTTGTAGAATCTGAAAACCTAATCTCAGTTAAGCCAGTATAGGCAAGTGAATATGTATAAAATTCTTCTACTTTAGATACATCAAGTGTAGTAAGGCTAGAACAACCATAGAATACATACTCATTTAATTTAGTAAGCTCTGAATTCAATTCTACATTTGCTAAGGAAGTACAATTATAGAATGCATATGAGCTAATTGTTGTAGCATTCTTTATAGCATTACAATCAGTAAGTGCTTTACAATTATAGAATGCCTTTGAACCAATTGAAGATGCTTTATCTGCAGCTACCTTTTCAAGTGATGTACAACCATAGAATGCAAAATTAGGAATTACAGTTACATTAGGACATGAAACTTCCTTTATACTAGTAATATTTTGGAAATTATCTACTCTTAAGGTATTTCCTGTTACTTCAACAGTCTTTAAGCTATTTGGAAAATAATATGTCTCAATTGAATTTGTAGAAAAATCCTCTGTTTGCTTTACTGCATATGAATTATTATATTCTGTATTTCCAAATAAAATACCAAATGATGTATCTAAATTTGCATTAGTACTAGCAAATGGTAAGCTAAGCTTTTCTAGTGCTTCACATCCACTAAATGCAGATGCTTCAATTGTTTCAATTGTAGATGGTAAATATAATTCTTTAGTAGTTGTATTATTACTAAAATAATCCTTAGAAATATTTTTTAATGTATATTTATTAGAATCTATTGTTAATTCAAGATTAGCTAAATTAACAATCTCATTATCTAAGCCTGCAATAGGAACTAATGTAGTTGTATCCTGATCACAAATAAATGATACTTCATTATATAAATAACGAATTGTTAAGGTTGCAGTCATATTAGGAATATCACCATATTTACCTGTAGTATCATTAAATGATGCAGTTACAGTATAAATACCAGGAATTCTTTGATTATTATTTGTATAAGTAACCTCTACTCCCTTTGGTACATTATTAACAGCTATAGATAAATTATTACCTGTATAATCTAATGTAGCATCATTAAATTCCATATCAGAAATATTTTCTTCACTTGATTGAGCAGTACTACTTGAAGTACTTGAAGAAGCTACAGCGCTTGAGCTAGCTACTGAAGCACTACTTGAAGCATTTGATGAAGCTTTACTAGTTGATGAGCTTACTGATGCTGCACTACTTACCTCAACTGTTGATTGAGCTACACTTGTTGATGAGCCTGCAGATGCTACACTACTTACCTCAACTGTTGATTGAGCTACACTTGTTGATGAGCCAGCAGATGTTGCACTACTTGTTTCTTTACTTGTTGTATCACTAGATACACTAGTTTTACTACTTGATGACTTAGCTCTGCTGCTTGCTACATCACTAGATACTTGAGATGATGATTCTTCTGTTGTTTGACTTTTACTAACCTTAGCACCACAGCTTGCAACAGTAAATAATGCAAGAGTAGAAACTAAAGCTAATCCTATTTTTAAGCTTTTCTTTTTCATAAACAAACCTCCCACAGGTTTTGAAAAAATACATTTTATTTTATCATAAATTGACATAAAAGTAGAACTATCATTTTCAATTTTTAGATAATAAAATATATTTTTATAATTGTTTATAGAAAAAAAGTGTATTAGATTTAACCTAATACACTTAAATAATTAATATTATCTTTTACCTAATTCTTCAAATACATCTTCCCAAGAAATGTTTTTTACACCCATTTCTACAGATAGATGATAAATAAGGTCTGCAATTTCACCAACGATTTCTTGCTTATTGCCATCCTTACATGCAATAACAGTCTCAGTAGCTTCTTCTCCGAC
>JAILEP010000055.1 GCA_024697825.1 Acholeplasmatales bacterium | reverse complement strand
AATCAGAAACATCATTAACATTTCCATAATTTATAGCAAGTATTGTTACTCCTGTAGCTAGTCCAATAATTAGAATAGCGATAAGCGGAATAAATTTTATTAACTTTTTAATGAATGCTCTTCTTCTTATAAGCTTAGCTTTATAATCCGCATATCGCATATTCTTAACCTCTTTCTTTTAAACTACTTTGATTGTTCCATATTCATATTTAATAACAAATGATAATGTAACATCATTATCTAAAGAATCATAAATTTTTAATACTAATACATTTTCAGCAATTCCTTTAGCTGATAATAATGTGAATTCAACCACTTGAATTGAATAACCATTAATAATCAACCACTCATAATCAGAACCTGAAACATTAGCGTCTGAATAATATGAAATTGATTCATCATATTCAAATGTTTTTGATGCTGTTGTTAAAGTTATTTCTTTTCTTGTTACTGTTAAATTACCAAATTCATAGCTTATCCTAACATTATTAATATTTATTTCATTATAAACTTCAGTTTGAGTTGAATAAACACTAATAGATTTAATTACAATTCTGTTTTTAGATGTACCTGCATATGTTTGAGTTCCTGTTACAATATATTGAACTTTTACATAATCAGGATTATCTACACCAACAATAGTAATATTAATATCAGATTCTTCAGACGCAGTAAGTGGTGTACCATCATATACCTTTTCTTTAGATGCTGTTGTAACTTTTACTTCGAATTCATATACAGAGATAATACCAGTATATAATTCTACATAGAATTTATCTGTTACATCTACATTATCTTTATTATAAATTGTATATGAAGAAATAGATGAAATTGATGTACCAACACCTATTTGTTCACCGCTAAATTCAGCTTCAATTCGATATCCTTGTTCAGCATATTCTTCAAAACCAATTACATTTTCTGGTTTATATGTTGTATAAGAACCATCATATTTAACATATATATCTTCAGGCTGTAGATATAAAATTTCTTTTTCTTTAATAATTCTTAAAGTTCCATAAGTATATTCAATATTATAATTATCTGAATTTACTTTAGCGCCTAATGAATCATAAATAACAACTTTACCATAATTTCTAACATTACCAAGATCAGTAATTGATGAATTTGCAATAAATTCCATATAGTGACCTGATATTAAATCACCTGAAATTAAGTAAAAATCATCACATGTAAGTGGTGTGCCATCATAATTCTTTGTTGCACTACCTGTTTGAATTGATAATGTAATTGGATTAATAATTAATTTTCCATATGTAATTAATAAATTATAATTGAATGTAACATTCTTTCCTTCATTAGTTAAGACTGATATATTCATTAAATTATCATATACTCCAACATCTACCTTAGATGTAGCAGGTGTTACATTTAATGTATGACCTGCAACTAAAGCGTCATGATTTAATAATTCATATGTTGTTGGATTTGCACTAATTCCATCATATGTTTTTTCTAATGAACCAGTTTGAATTGATAAATCAACCTTATTAACAGTTAAAACACCATATTGTTTTTTGATTGCAAAATTTGATGAAATATCTACTTTATTTCCTTCTTCATCAAGTACAAAATCTCCATTTTCATCAATTTTTAAAACGTAAACATTAAATTCATTAGAAACACTACCAACATTAATAATTTCCTTAGTTGGTTCAATTGCAACTTGTGCAAATGAAGGTAATTCACCTAAGAATGAAATATCATCTGCTGAAACTGATAATGTTACACCATCATATGTTTTAGCATGATCACCTGAAATGAATAATAATTCAATTGGGTCAATAGCTAATACACCATATTGTTTAGTAATAATATAATTTGATGTAACATCAGTTATAACACCATCTTCTGATGTATTAGTAATAGTTAAATTAAATTCATTATTAACTGTACCAACCTCACTAATAGATGAACCATATGTAATATTGATTTCATCACCTTCCATTAGTGCGCCTTCAGTTATTTCATAATCCTCACAAATTAATTCAGTACCATCATATGTTTTTTCTGCACCACTAGATTTAACAGTTAAATTAACAGCTGTTCTAGTGATAGTTCCATCTACTGATGTAATATTATAATTATTAGATACATCATTACCTTCAGTATCTAACACATGGGCAGTAAAGGTAATTCTTTTACTACCAATTGTAGTTAAGCCTTCACTTGTTTCAATTTCAATATGATCATTATTTACTAGTGAGCCTTCTGAAATTTCATATTGGTCTAGGAAGGCCTCCTTTGCATCATATTCAATTTCTTCATCAATTAGCTTAACAGTAATTTCTCTTTTATCTACCTTTAAAGAGCCATAGACGTAGCTAATGTCATATTCATTAGTAACATCCATGCCACTCTTATTATAGATTTTTGCCTCAAATAGGTTTCTTGATTCACCTACTACTGTTTGGCTTCCATCATATTCTGCTTTAATATAATCACCATCATATAAATTACCTGATGTAATCTTTACATCCTCGCAGACTAAGGCAGTACCATCGTACTGACGACTATCACTTAATGATTCAAGTGTTATCTTAGAGACTGTAAATGATGATTTAGAGGCAGCCATAATAATAAGTAAAATTAAATTGAAGGCTAGGATAACTCCTAAAATGGACGATAACAATAATATAAGCTTTCTTTTCATAATTAAAGCTCCTTAACCATACTTTCAATCATAGCCTTACAAATTGGCATTTTGTTATATCCGAAGATATCATCTAATGTTTTTAAGAGCTCGTCCTTTTTTCTCTTTAAATAAACACCATTAGCTGATTCAAGCTTACGGATAACCTTCTTAGATAAGATATCATCAATAGCGTCCATCTCATCTCCACCACAGGCAATAAATACAGGAATATAAGCATTGATTTGTTTCATAATACGATTACCAAAGGAGAATTTAAATTCTTTTTGTAAATATAAATCGAATTCTGAAATTCTATGCTTATTTCTAAATCTTAATTTATATTCCTTCTTAGCTCTATTACATAAAGCCTCAAAGCGATTAGCAGTAATTCTAAGCTTTTTATTATTATCTACATCAAAGCTTTCTGCCTTCTTATCTAGGTTTAAAACCATCGCACGGTCATAAACCTTATCAGATACTGCAAATGTTGAATCATCATTATTAGCTGTACCAATGAACCACATATTCTTTGGTAGCTTAATCTGACCATTCTTTAGCTTCTTAGGGTCAGTTTTATCACTTGCAGAAATTACATCTAGGTATCTACCATTTTCATTAGGAATTTCAAGAAGTGATAAGAATTCTGCAAAATAATATTCAATTCTTGCAATATTCATTTCATCTAATACTGTAATAAAGATATCGTTCTTATAATTAGCCTCATACATCTTTTCTAAGAAAGGTGTTTCATTAAACTTTCTAGTAAATTCATTATAATAACCAATTAAGTCTGATCTTTCCTTCCACATTGGCTGAACTGGAACAATTAATGCCTCATTTGATAGGAATCTACCAAATGCATAGGCTAAGGATGTTTTACCAGTACCACTCATACCCTGTAAAATTAAAATATGAGAAACTGCAAGGCTCGCAATAAATCTTCTTATATCATCAATTGAATAATATAAATTTAAATTTACCGCCGCATAGCCTCTAAATGATTCACAGAATTCCTCTAATGTACATTTATTAGAGCCTTCATCAATATAACCCTTATATTCTTCATCAATCATAGTAAGCATTGGAAACCTAGTTTTACCTATCTTAGTAGATTCTAAATCCTCAGGGAATTTAAGTACAATTATTCCCATCGCAACTAAAATAAGAGTTACAAATACGAATGATATGATTAATACATAGATATAGCTAGTTGTATAGCTTTCAGTATATTTCATGGCTTGATTTCTTAAAATCACGCCAATCATTGTGAATATAAGCGCAAGTATTGCAATACCAGCAGTACTAAAAATGCTTATCTTCATTTTCTTAGTCATTATCATTCACCTTCTTTCACACTCTTTTTAATTGCCTTTTTAGCCTTTTTCCATTCTTCCTTATAAATTCTTTGAATTGTTTTATATTCACGCTCAAGCTCATCAAAATCCTTTTCACTAGTATAGTCTTCTAATGACTTTTCACCATGTGCAAGTAATCTTCCTTGTAGTGCAGATATTTTCTCATCCTTTAAATTTAAGGCTTCCTGATTTTCTTTTCTAATTTCATCCTTTTCGGCTTCCTTATTAATTAATTCAGCCTGAAGCTCTGAAATCTCTGAATTAAGCTTTCCAACCTCAATTCTTGATTCCTCTACATATTTATCCTTACCTGTAGATTCATTTTGAAGTTCTGTTATTCTTTCATTTAATAAAATTTCATTCTTATTATGATTTTCAATATCCTGATTTAAATCATTGATTTGATTTAATAAATCACTGACCTGCTTTTCTAAATCTGTTATTCTAGAATTCTTATCAGCGACTACATTATTTAATCTTTCATTATCTAATCTTAAGGCCTTATTCTCATTATCAATCTTTTCCATTTCCTGCTTTATATTTAATAAATCAGAAATCTTATCCTCTAGTAAAATGATATATTCATAATCAGTTTCACCACTTGATTTAATCTTTTCCTTAAGCTCATTAATTCTTTTATCTCTAGTTTCTCTCTTACTATTATCTAATTCCTTTAAATAAGTATGATATTCTTCTTTAAATTTATCAGATAATTCCTTTGAATCCTTATAAGCTAAGGTTTCAATTGTAAGTAAGGCAATTTCAAGTTCTGTCTTTTCAGCCTCATTTAAATCAATCCTACGATTATTTAATAAGACATCATATCCTAAATCCTCATATCTTGTAATGAATTCATATAATTCAACACAAGCCTTGAAGTTTTCATTCATTCTTAAAACGTTAGTCTTAGTAAGATTTCCACTAATTAAAGGATATTTACTCATTTCCTTCATTAGATTCATATTTAAGAATGAATCAATTGCGGAAGATATAGACTCAATTCGATCTAATGTTTCTTTAATATCAGATGGAACAGCGCCTTCTCCTCTATTCTTACCCTCAACAGAAATTTTTACACTATCCTCAACCTCATTAACCTTATTCTTCTTAAATACAGTTAAGGTAGTAAAGCCTGATTCAATAGCGTCATTAATACCCTCTTGGATTACTGAAACAAATCCTCTTAGGGTTGTAAGTAATAAATAAAGGAATTTATTTTCATAAACTGAAAAATCTGTTTCCTTTTCAATTGTATATAGCTTATCAGGGATGATATCCTCATCCTCTTTTGGCATTTTAGAAATATATTCTGAATGCTTAGCTAGATTTTCAATTGAAGCCTTATTTACCTTCTTAACCTTTTCAATAGGTAAGACCTCACCATCTTCTCTAATGAACTGTCTATTTTCAATAATGGCATTTTCAATATATTTAAGTGTATTTTCAATTTTTATAATCCAATCATCACGAATTATAATTCTAACCTCAGCTGCCTCTAAGCGCTCATTCATACCCTTAAGTAGAGCTTCAATCTCTGGGTCTTTAATTTTATCTAGGTTATTCTTTAATTCCATGAATGAATTATAGATAAGTTTGGTAAAGTCCATAGCTTACCTCCTATTTTGCGTTAGACACTATTCTTTCAATACTTGCGATTGTTGTTGGCATATTATTTTCGCCAAATGCTTCATTAACTACATTAATTAATTCTTCCTTGCCACGCTTTAGGGCATTAGAATTTTGACCCTCAAGCTTTCTGATGATCTTTTTAGCAATAATATCATCTAAAGCTTCAGCCTCAGTACCACCACAGGCAATGAATGCTGGAATATAAGCATTGATCTGCTTCATAATACGGTTACCAAATGAAATAAAGAAATGTTCTTGAAGATATTCATCAAGCTTTTTAATTGATTCATAGCCTTCATCTGATAGCTTATAATTATTTCTTGCGTCAGTAGTCATTCTTTCAAAATCATCAAATGATACATGACCCTTATCACTATATTCTGCATCAAAGCTTTCAGCCTTCTTATCTAGATTCATAACCATCGCTCTATCGTATACCTTATCAGATACAGAGAATGTTGAATCATCGTTATTAGCTGTACCAATAAACCACATGTTCTTAGGAAGCTTTAGCATACCATTTTCTAGCTTCTTAGGGTCATTCTTCCACATGTCAGATACTACCTCTAGCCATCTACCATCTGGATTAGGAATTTCTAGAAGTGATAAGAATTCTGCAAAATAATATTCAATTCTTGCAATATTCATTTCATCTAGAATTGTAATATACATATCATTCTTATAATTAGCCTCATAAAGCTTCTTTAAGAATGGTGTTTCATTAAACTTCTTAGTAAATTCATTATAATAACCAATTAAATCTGTTCTTTCCTTCCACATTGGCTGAACTGGAACGATTACTGGGTCATTCTTTACATAATTACCAAATGCATAGGCAAGTGATGTCTTACCTGTACCAGACATACCCTGTAAAATCATAATGTGTGATACTGTAAGGTTTGCGACAAACTTTCTAACATCCTCAACACTATAATATAAATGATGAACTGATGCTGCATAGGCTCTAAAGCCTTCACAGAAATCCTTTAAATTCATTTCGTTATTAGGCTCACTTGGAGTATAGCTCTCTAAGTTCTTATCAATTTCAGTAAGCATTGCAAATCTAGATTCACTTACTCTTTCAACTGTTCTTTTTCTCTTTAGCGAAATATTTAATAATACGACAAGCACAACTATTGCAAGTATCGCAATTATTAAATAAATTATAATCGCTGCTTCACTGGCAAATATATTCATATACTATACCATCCTTTCAAGCTTCTTAGCTGTATGCTTAAGGCTTCCGATACCGGAATACTTAGCTAAGGCCTTAACCATTTCATCACCTGACATATACAAAATCTTGTTTATGATTAAAAAGTCAATAGCCTGATCTGTATCCATACCCATTTCATTTAGGGATACTAAATAATCATCAATCATATTTAGGCTTCTGTTATCAAATTTATATCCAGCCGCCTCAATTAATCCTACAATCTCATCAACCTTCTTCCATGTTAAATCATCTAGCTCCTTAACATCGATGAAGGCTTCCTTAAAGGAATTATAGGATGGTATCTTATGCTCACATTCTTCAACCTCACAAGGAGTTAAAGATAATTTAGCATATGTTCCATATTTTCTTACATCAAATTTATGGTCATCATCTGTCAAAACAAAGATCCAAACATTTTCAGGAATTGCTAAATGCTTATGCTTCCTATCATTGATTACACAATTGACATCAATTGAGGAATAATCATAAGGATTGATTACATGCTCCCTAAATTTATCTAAATCCTTTGATTCAGTTGCCTTAACAGCTACAATTGTTATTCCGTCTGGATTATATCTAGCGGAATAAATTGCCTTTAAAGCATCTGAGGCATTAAATTTCTTTAAGCCTACTGTATCAATTACATTTGGCATTGCCCCAAAATATTCAAATAGAATATCAAGCTTATCCTCATCATTTCGATTTAGGAATAAAAGCCTACATGATAGCATTGATGCAATAAATGCTTTAGCTCTACCCTCATTCATTAAATAGCCCTTTGATTTAAAGAAGCTAATGAATGATGATGCCATATTTTTTAATTTCATTTTAGAAACATCAGGCATCTTATATGGTTCAAAATTTATTTGTCTAACATTTGTTTTCTTTTTCTTTAAAATTACTGGTGAGTCATCCTCGCTTTTTCTTTTTACAGGAGTCTTCACAACTACCGGTGAATCACCCTTAGAATATTTACCAATAACTACTGGTTCAATTTTTTCATTTTCCATATATGAAGCACTCCTTTTTTATTTTATAAATAAAAAAACCATACAAATTATATCACTTTTTTATATAAATGACAAAAAATAGTTTAATTTTGTACTATTTAAACGCTTTTTATTGAATATTCCTTCAAAAAACAATCCAGAAGGGATAAATATCTCTATTTATCTCTCCTGGTGCTAGAGAATACAAATTAAGAATTAATAATAAATCCAGACTCTCTTACAGCAACTGCAAGCTTAGTTCTAGTTGTATATCCTGTCTTAGAAAGAATGTTCTTTACTCTAGTATGAACAGTCTCTATTGATAAATTTAATTCATCAGCTATCTGGCGGTCTGTTTCACCCTCCATTAAAAGCCTTAATACCTCAATTTCTCTTGCAGAAAAATCTGAAGAATCCGCAAGTCCAATCTTTACTACAGGACTTTCCTCAGGGTAAATTTTTTCACCTTCAAGTGTTGCTTTTAAGCATTCTGCAACATCCATATCTGAATAATTCTTGTAATAGAATGATTCAATACCAATACTTCTAGCTCTATCAATAAAGCTTACCTCTGGCATTGATGTAGACATCATAATCTTAACGTTTGGAAATAATCTTTTGATTCTTTCACTTGCATCTAAGCCTGATGAGCCATTCTTAGTTACAACATCCATAATAATGGCATCAACCTGATATTTTCTACAGTACATTTCAGCATACTGTGCATCAGCGATACTGCCAATTATTTCATATTCATCACTTTTAGAAAGTACCATTTCATATAGCTGTCTTGTTAAGCTTTGGTCCTCAACAATTAAAATTTTATATTTTGCCATTTCTATAACCTCTTTCCAAATTCAAGTTCAATTGTAAAATATGGTCTTAGGTCATAAGTGACCTCAGCTCCATTCTTTTCTGCAAGCTTTCTAAATGAGGATAAGCCTCCACCCTCTTTAAAATCAGGGCTATCGTTAATCGCGTCATTATGAACAGAATATTTAGTGACATCCTCTGCTAATTCCTTGACATCTAATATGATGTTATTTGAATTAGTATGCTTAACGGTATTAGTTAATACCTCATATAAAAGCTTAATTACAATCTTTTGATGATCAGCCTTTATCCTACCATTTATTTTTACATTAATACCTAAGGAATCAGCCATAGAATTAAATTCTGCAAAGTCATCATTCTTTTCTTCAAAAATTAAATTAGAAATCTTATTCCATCTATCTAAGAATTCATCTCTTCTTTCACTATGCTCTACAGAATATTTTCCAACTAAAAGGATTTGACCATAATCATTATGAATATCCATCTTAGTTTTTAATATTTCCTCATCAATAGTAATAGATTCAAGATCCTCAGAATATCTTCTTAATCTCTCCTGATAATTAATACGTCTTTCATTTTCTTCACTTAAATTGTTAAGTAATGAATATTCAAGAGTAATATCAGAAGCCTTAATTCTTCTATAATGAATTTGACCTAAATAGAATTCATTAAATTCAAAGCTATAATACTTATTATCTAGCTTAATAATTATTCTATCGCCATTTTCTTCAAGCTTCTCACCCTTTTTAGGGTTTCTTAAATTTTCAATAAATTCATTGCCATCATATAGATAATTACCAGTTATCGCAAATGATAATCTTTCCATATATTTATTTACCATTCTAGGTAGGCCATGATCCTGATAAATACAAATACCATTATTAATAGAATTATAGCCTTGGGCTATTGCCTTAGGTGGCACACTGGTTTTAGTAAATTTATGGATTTTTATAATCATAAATATTAAAACTGCAATTTCTACAATCTCAATCGCAATCATATAAATTGCAGGAGTTTCAAATACGAATTCAGAAATTTTCATATCATTATGTCCTTCATGGTGATATTCGCCACCTAATGTGAAGACAAATAATGTTGTATATGCTATTACTAAAACTACTGAAACAAAGGCTTGATAAAGCTTACCCATCTTATTTCTTAAAACTGGGTATAAAAAGCTACTAGATAAAATTGCACATATAAGCTGAATTACTACATAGCTTGTATATACTAGGCTAGGCATCTCAGAAAAGCTACTCATCGATCTTACCTCCTAATATTGTTATAGTTGATGTTGTACCATCATATTCATATTCATAATCTACGCCATCAATTTGGTATGGTCTTTCTATGCTATGGTCAACTAGGATTCTAGCGTATTTACCATTACCATCTCGATAACAATTAATGAATATTGATTCTGCAATGTCTAAATAGAATAAAATTACCTTATAAATCTGTTCAAACATATAAATTACATCATCTCCACCTGATAAAGAAATATCACAGGTATGAGATGCTTCAATTCCATATAGCTTAACATAATTTAGAATTTCATTTATGGAATAGCATAGCTCCTTAAATGGTAAATTCTTTTCATTATAGGAAATAAGGAATAAATTAATTCTTCTTTTGATATAGCAAATTGAAATTAAAGCTTCCTTAGTTTTCTTTTCATAATCAGGTGAATCAGGATTTAAATCTTTTAATACCTCACTTGTATAAATAATGTCATTTCTTACAAGCTCATTAATTTTGTTATAGATTTCATCCTGCTTTTCAATCTTAAGTTTCTTTTCCTTAAGCTCTGATTCAGCTTGAATGATTTCATTTTCTTCATCTAAGGATACACCAATATCCTTAAGCTTTTCCTCAAGCTCAGCAATATATGAAACCTCATCTGCCCAAAAGAAATAGCCATGCTTTAAAGGAATTGAATTCAATCTCCATTTATTATCTGCAACCTGAGGTCCCTGAAGAGCCTTTTGCATATAATCATAGGAGAATAAATATCCTTGGGTTGTGGTATAATAAACATTAAAATTTTTATCAGTTATAATTGAGGCTAAATCTGAATTCTTGTAAAAACCAACATAGCCAACATTAGTTCTAATTAGATTAACCTGAATTAGGCTTTCTAGAAACATTACAACAAATAATGTAAAGAAATCTGGGAATGAATATGGAAGAGGGAATTCTACTCTTCCTGCAATAATTAATAAAAAGAATCCAATAAAGCCTCCACCTAAAATTGAAAAAGGAATAATCGCTCCCTTTTTAAGCTTAGTATTATGACAGCTTATAATTGTTTTAATTAATACTATAATGAAAATTATTGCAATCCAGGCAACAATCAAAAAGTATACAACACTATAGGTATATTCATTATCCCAATTAAGTAAGTCAGGATTATTAAAATGGAATGTTAGCTGATGGTAATCATTAGTGATTACTAAGGCTGATAATATAAATGCTGGTATATAAAGTAAATACCAAAGTCTATTGATATGGTATCCTTCTTCCTTACCTAAATAGAATGTAGCAAATAAAGCATTTAGTGGCAGCATTATCATTGGAGGGTAATATAAATACCATAGGGCTCTAGATACCATTTCATCCTGAGTAAATCTATATCTTACAAATTTAACTAGTAGGAAGAAAAATAAATATGCCGCAACAAAGATATACTGTCTTTTAAATGGTTCGCTTAGAATTCTTCTTGAAATCGAGATAGCCCATACAATGGTAAGCGCTAAAAAGAAAACAGATGTAAAAATGAATTCTAGTGAATTATAAATTGGGTTATTCACATAAAAGGAAATAATTCTTATAATTCCAACTACAATTAAAAGACCCACAAGTAGTGAGTAGGTTGCGACATAGCTTTTACTATTAAATTTCATAAGACGCACCTCCCCAGATACTCCTTAACTACAATTCTAGCACATTTTAGCACGTTTTAACAATATGAGGCATCACCAATTTGGGTGTATTTTAACCACTAAAATGAAAAAAATGAGATAAACTTATAGTTTATCCCATATTTCTTAAATTATTAATACTTTCTTTCTAATAGATTAATAGCATATGTATAATATCTATTTTGAATATAAATAGTAAGCATAGCTCCACCAAATACTAAATTAATTAATAAAAATGCAACACCAATACCTGTGCTTGGAACAGTTGCAATATCATCATTTGGATGTGTGCTAACTGAAATTGCGAGAATAAATGCTGCAACTACAATGATAACAAATGAAAATACTAATGATAATACATTTGCTATAAATATACTATGACCAGTCTTAGGATTTTCTACATTATCCTTTAAAAGCTCCTCTACTATACCTGCATTTGCATACTGGATGCGCTTAAAGGTTTGATATGTTTGATATACATCTGCAGCACCACTTACAACTGAGCCAAGACGATCATCTAAGAATGTATCCGCAAGAGCTGAAACAGCACCTGAAATTAAAATCTTCTTATCGGCACCCCAGGCACGTGCGAAATTGCCATTGATCTGTGCCATTTCATGATGGATTGAATACATAAAAATACCAGCAGGAATTGCGACGATAAAGCAGACTATTGCAATCCACATTGCACTTTTTGCAACAGCTGAAGTAAAGGTCTTTTCCATGCCTACAGTCATTATTCCTATTGCAATAAGTGTTATAGCAACAATGAATCCAAATATTATAACATACATGACTCTATTGCAATTTCTAAGTGACCTTAGATAATTTGCAGTAGTTTCTGCACTATACGATTTAACCTTTTTCTCATCATATGGTGCAGCAGTTTCTTCCTCTTCGACCTCTTCTACAAGGTCTTCATTAAATAAATCTTCCATACTTATCACCCTCCCAAGCTTCTAATGAATATTTAATTAAATATAGAAACTCTTTATCTAATATTATACTTTATTCCAAAAAAAATACAATATATACAAAAAATACAGAGCCAACAAAAGTTCGCTCTGTATAATTCTTCTAACATTAAGCTGCAGTCTTAATTGTTATAGTAATTGTAATATCTCCAGTAATTTTAGTAATTCTATATAAACCTGTTGCGGTATTCTTTAAATTAGTATAATTTTCTGTTGGAGTAACAGTAATAGTATCTACCTCATATCCATCTGGGCAATTTACTAAGAAATTAACCTGACCTGTTCCATCACTTAAATATTCACCAGTTGTGCCACTTCTTGAATAAGCAGTTGTAGTAACTGTACTACTGCTTGTAGTATCCTGAGTTTCATATACTGTAATTGTAACACCATCAGGTACATCAAATGTAGCAGAATAGGCATCAATTGAACCATCATCAACCTTAGTTGTAATTGTCACTGTTAAATCAGATGCAATTTTAGTTATTCTATATACATTACTAATACCAGTATCTGCAGAACCCTTTAGATTTCCATAAGAGCCATCAATTGATATTGAATCAATTAAATAGCCATCCCCAAGAACTACTAGGAAGTTAACTTGGCCTGTTCCATCCTTAACCGGGTCACCTGTTGTAGAATCTACTGATTCTGTAGATTCAGCTTCTGTTGGGTCAACTGTATAATCTTGAGTTGCATATACCTTAATACTAGAATTATCATCAGTTACAAATGTTACTATATAACCAGTATCAGCCTCAGTTTCTAGCTTTGATGTAATTGAAATTGATAAATTACTAGCAATCTTAGTAATTCTATAATATCCTTCTCCTATTGAGTCTGGATCTGTTGATGAATTCTTAATTTTATTATAAGAACCTGTGACACTTAATTCATCTAATTCGTAGCCTGAATCAAATGTTAGCTTAAAATTAACCTGACCATTTCCATCATTTAATAATTCGCCTGTTGTGCCATCCCTTGAATAAGTTACTGTTGTATCTGTAAGTTCAGTTGTATATGTTTGAGTCTCATAGAATGTAATACTTACATGTGAACCAAGGCTAACTGTAACCTCATATCCCTCTTCAGTTCCTAGAGTAGATGATGAAGCTACTGATTCACTAGTACTAGATTCTGAAGCTGTAGTTGACGCTTCAGCTTCGCTTGTTGTAGCATTAGACTCAGTGCTTTCACTTGATGCTGTGGTATTAGATGATTCTACTACGTTTGTTCCTGACTCATTTCCGTCAGATGTAGTACCACAAGCACCTAAGGCTAGCATTGCACATACAATTCCAAATGTTCCTAATAGCTTTCTCGCTCCCATATTAATCATCCTTTCAAATAATCTATTTAGATTTTTAAGTATTGTCTTTTCTTTACACCTATAGTATAGAAGGTAAAAACCTAAATAATTTGTTTTAATAATGGGAAAATATGTTTTTTAGTGCAATTTAACACTTTTGTTCTTTATTTTATATATTTATTAATATATAATTATAAATGTTTTTTGAAAAGAAAGGTTAGGTTATTATATTATGCCATTAGTAAATGAATTAGAAATGTTAAAGAAGGCTTATGATGAGGGCTATGCAGTAGGTGCATTCAATATCTGTAATATGGAAACTATTCAGGGTATCGTTGATGCAGCTAAGGCTGAAAAGTCTCCTATCATTCTTCAGGTATCTAGAGGTGCTAGAAATTATGCAAACCCTATTTATCTACAGAAGATGGTTGAGGCTGCTGTAGAGGATTCTGGTCTTCCTATTGCATTACACTTAGATCATGGTGATACTTTTGAAACTTGTAAGGACTGCATTGATTCAGGCTTTACATCAGTTATGATTGATGGTTCTTCTTTACCATATGAAGAAAATGTAGCTTTAACAAAGAAGGTTTGTGAATATGCACATGCTCATGTACCTTATGTTACAGTTGAAGGTGAACTTGGTACTTTAGCTGGTGTTGAGGATGAGGTTAATGTTGAGCATTCTTCTTATACTGATCCTAATCAGGTTGAGGATTTCGTTAAGAGAACTGGTGTAGATTCTCTTGCCATCGCAATTGGTACATCTCATGGTGCATTCAAGTTTAAGCCAGGCACAAAGCCAATGCTTAGATTTGATATTTTAGAGGAGGTATCAAAGAGACTTCCTGGCTTCCCTATCGTACTTCATGGTGCATCTTCTGTTCTTCAGGAATATGTAGCTATGTTTAAGGAAACAGGCGGTGAAATGAAGGACGCTATCGGTGTACCTGAGGAATTACTTGCAAAGGCTGCTAAGATGGCTGTATGTAAGATTAATATCGATTCAGATATTCGTTTAGCATCATATGCTTCAATGAGAAAGTATGTATTAGATAATAATTCATGCTTCGACCCTAGAAAGCCTTTAGGCTGTGCTAGAGATAATATTACTATGGCAGTAAGACATAAGATGAAGGATGTTTTAGGTTCTTCAAATAGAGCTTAATCTATAGATATTGAAAAAGTGTTCCAAAAATGGAACACTTTTTTACATTTTATAAGTATTTAAAATTAATTATTTAAGCAGTTTTATCTGCTTTTTTTAATTTTCTACGATAGATAATTAAAAACGTAACATATAGAATCTGATCGATTAATGAAATAACTCCAAATGTACCAAAGCATGAAGCAATTGTAATGAAAGTAATTTTACTACCCATAGTACCCATAAGATGAGTTATTACAAATATAATCATTAAAATGATTGCAGATACGCCTACTATGGCAACAGTTGTATACAAAACTGATAAAAAGCTACCTTTCTTATAGGATGTATTAACACCTGCTTTATTTAATTCTTCTATTGTGCCTAAAATAGTTTGTCTTCTAATTTCATATCCACTTACCGCTCCATAAACTTCACTAGCAAGGTTTGGCAAATCACTACCACTAGCACGAGAGGCAATGTCTCCAGCTGCTTTAGCTCCAACAGTTCTTACAGCCATACCAAACGCCTTAGCATAATGCTTGTTTGCACATGATAATTCAAATCTAGCCGCAGGGGCACCAAGCTTAGATATAAACATTAAAGTTATACCAGCTATAAAAGCCATAATGCCAAATAGCATTAAAATAGGTACATACCCTTCCTTTAAATTCATTATAATGTCATAAAAAATAATTACTAATCCAGCAATAACTGCTGCAATACCTATAATTTTGAAAAATATATAAACTATTATATTAGTCATATATTTAGCAATTAATTTAGGTGTAAATAGCTTCTTTTCTGGATTTAGATATTGTTCTACTAATAATTGATCGATATCTTCCATACACAAATCTCCTTATTTAATATATTATCATAATTTAAATAGTATTCTACTACTTTTTCTACGATAGCTCCTTCACTTCCATAGTACCACCAATTACCAGCTTGAGTTTCATTTTCACCATTAGCTGTTAAATAATAAATAGTAGCTTTATTAAAATCATCATTGTTATTTTCACTAACTGTTACTGCTGATTCAAATGGAGCAGTGCCCTTATAATAAATCTTTTCAAGCACACTTACACCACCAGTATATGAATAACATAAATTAACACCACCTTGTACCTCAGTTAAGCCTGCAGGTAAAACAATTGTTTTTAATTTAGATGAAGTCATAAATATACATTCTGGTAAAACTTTAACTGAATCAGGAATAACTACATTTTCCATCATACAGCCTACAAATGTGTAATCACCTAATTCTGTTAATCCAGAACCAATTGTTAATTCATTAACACTAGTACATCTATAGAATGCCTTATCTTTAATTGTCTTAACACTATCAGGAATATTAATTTTATTAATAGTTGTTTCTGCAAAGGCATAGCTTCCAATAGTTTCAACTGAATTACCTAGATCTAAATTAAAAATACACTTAGAACCATAGAACTGATAATTACCAATTTCAGTTATAGATTCAGGAATAACTACATCTGTTAATAATGAATATTTATTTCCATTATAATTTGTATGGCCATTTTCATCTTTAATATTGAATAGAGTCGCAAATGACATTGGATTAGTCTGATATGCATTCATTGAAATGTTACACCAATCCTCAATAGTACCATCATAAAATACTGTCTCTAATGCCTCATTAAATGTATATAAACCCATATCTTCTAAAGATTTTGGAAGTTCAATAGTATGCATCCTACGACAATTATTAAATGACATATAAGATAATTCTTTAATTCCTTCAGGTACAATAACCTCTTCAAGATATATTGAATTCAAATCATTAACTACTAAAACAGGCTTCCCAGCATGAGTTGTTGGAAGCTCAAGCTTCTTAGCTCTACAAGTTGATGCAAGTGATACACTATAGCCACCTTCAATTTCTTCAAATTCAAATTGACTTTCATAAATTTCTTCTGGTGTAAGTGATCTAGATGAAGATGATACTCTAGATGATGATGCCTTACTTTCCTTAGCACTGCTAGATGCAGCACTTGATATCTCTACAACACTTGATTGAGTAGCCTTAGATGAAGAACTACTAGATTCTTCTGCACCACATGAAGCAACTACTGGTGCAAGTAATAAACAAGATAAAATTACACTTAATTTCTTTTTCATTTTTTATAAATCCCCCAATTTCATTATTTTTATCTTTTATCTTTTTTCCTTCCTTCATTTAAAAATTTAATTTTTTAACCCACAATCATCATTCCTTTCTCGTTAAACAAATACCTATATAAAAAATAAAAGACCTCTATCGTTAACCGATAAAAGTCTTGACATTTAAATATAAGCCGAGTAATTAAAATTACTGATTGTCGAACTATATACCCTTGCGGGCTTCTACTCCCTTTTATAGAGATATTTTATTTACAATATTATTCTATCATAACAAAACTAGATTTCAACTAAAATCGTACAAAAATCGTACAATTTTATGAAATTGGCTTATTAATTAAAATTTTGCCTAAATTTTAATTTTCTTATAATAAGGCTATTCTTTATTAAGAATGGCTATTTTAGCTATTTTTAAGGAAATATCAGCCTAATTATAGAAGATTATTCCTCTTCATCCTCATTCTTAGTAGCAACAGGGTTCGCACCAGTTACAGTATATAATTCTTCTGCACCATTCATATAAATTCCATTAGTTAAGAATTTAGTAACTAGCTTTATACCTTCCTGAGGTATAGTTACTATTCCACCAGATTCATAATATACTTCCATATCCTGTAATTGTTCTGCAATGAAGTTATTTCTATTTAATAATTCCTTAGCCTGCTTAGGATCATATTTAACTAAGCTTCTCTTTCTAATAAAAGGTAAAGCCTTTATTCTAGAAATAGAATCCTCATCAAATATCTTACTCATTTGCATAAGCTCAATAGAATCATTGATTTGCTTATTAATAGATTTAATCATATCAAAGAATGCTTCAAATTTATTATTAAAGTTATATACATCAGTATTAATAAATATACTATCTGCAATAGTACCAAGCTTAATAAAGCTTACCTCTTGACCTAATACATTACTTCCCGCTGCAATCATCTGGTCCTTAAATTGTAGGACTGGATTACCACTAAACATAAAGCTTATATCTTCCTTACCACGACCAGGCTTAGCTATTGCATGTAATAGCATACCATCATTTTTACTATTACTATCAATAGGTAAGGTTAAATCCTTACGATATTGTTCAAACTTAGTATGAATAGTTTCATCATTTTCTGCATCAATATAAGTGATTGTATTATCTGGTTCATAACCAAAGATATAATCAGTTATATCAGATATATTATCTATAATTCTACAGTTTTCTCTTACTACTCTAATGACATAATCCTTATAATTATTAAGATTATAATCAGATACCTTAATACATCTATCAATATCTCCCTTTACAATCTTATATAGATTAACCTTAAAATCATAATCATCAGTATTTAAATCATAATTATGAATATCTATTTCACCAGTATTACCATTTTCTCTTAATCTTAATATACCAAGTAAAGATAATATTAGTTCTTCTCTATTTTTCATATAAAAACACCTCAACAAACATAAAGAATTATACTATAAAAAAGGATAAAGATAAAGCAAAAAGGCAACCGAAGTTGCCTTTCGTATCATAATATAATTAACTAAATAAGTCTCCTATACTTACACCCTTAGTTGCATCTACTTCTGCAGTAGTTTGAGTAGAGGCCATGATAATATCTTCTGTTTCAATGATTTCTTCTTCAATCATTGGTCTTTCATATTTCTTCATTGTCAAATCTCCTCCCTAAATTATGCAGTTACACTTACTGTATAAGTATCAAATGCTTGTACTAAAGTTGAACCATCACTAAATGTAATAGTTAATGTTACATTAATTGTCTTACCATCATATGTAGATGTTAAACCATTTAATGCAGCATATACATAATATGTATTGTCAGCAGCTTCTGCACCAGCGAATGTTGAACCACCACTAGTTAAAGCAGCATATAATGTAGTTACTGTATATTCCTTAGAACTTGTACCTGTAAATACGAATGTAGCACTAGTAACTGTATCAGTATCAGTTAAACCTGTAATCTTACCAACAAACATAGCAGCTGTACCATCAGATGTATCTGTTGTACCAACTGTTAATGCACATGCAGATGCTTCATTTGTGAATGTAGCATAATAAATATATATAGAACCTGAACCACCAAAATTATATGTCTTATTAGCTTCTAATTCATACTGAATTAATGTCATTGTTTTTGCACCAGTAGACTGGCCAGCGTTTATTTCGTTTCCATCAGAATCTAACATTGTACATGTTCTATCACTACTATAATATACATACATTGATAGTGTACCATTTGTTGTTGGAGTTATGCTAATACCATTTCTAATATTACTAGAACTAAAACCACCACCTGTATTGATTGCAGCTGTTGAAGTACCAACTGAACCGACAGTCATGACTGTTGCTTGGAATTTTGTATTACCTTGAAGTAATGTATAAATTGTATTAGTTAAAGCTGTATTTGAAGATGTATTAACAGAACTTGCTCCATATAAATCATATAATTGAGCAATAAATTCTAATGATAATGTGTTTCCGTCTCCATAAATTGATGAATCCCATGCTGTATATGAAGCATATAAATTAGTTGTTGCAGTAATAGTTGTATCAAAATCAAAAGCATCACCATTTTCATCAACCCATCCAGCAAAATCATAACCATACTTTATAGGATCAGATGGCTTAGTGACTGTAGTTCCTTCTTCTACAGAAGAACTGCTTAAAACTGTTGTAGTATCTGAATCATAGAATGTAACATCATAATATGTACTTGTAATATCAGCCGAATACACATAACTTGTATTCCAAGTAGTTGTATATATATTACCAGAAGATGTTAATATTACAGCATATCCAAAACTTGTAATTGTAGTATCAGAAAGTGCTGTTTGAGCCTGTTCTAAAGTAATTGTTTGATTTAATGATAATGAAGCAGTTGACAGTGTATCACCGTATTGAACATAATTACTTCCATCACTTGTAACAAGAACATACGTGTCACCAGCAACCTTTTTTGTATTATTAATTGTAAAGGTAATAGATGTTGCTTCAACTGGTTTCATAGCACAAACATAGCCAACTGCGTAAGTAGAATCAAGAGTTAAATTAGCTGTGTATTCTGACGGAATAGCGGATGTTTGTGCGGCAGTACTGTTACCAATCTTATTAATAACTCCTGAAGCTGAAGTTGCATATGATACATAGTATGTACTTGGAATTGAATATCCTGACTGTGATGCCGGAACATATGTACCATTAATCTCCCCATTACTTACATTAGTTATTGCTGTTCCACTAGTTGCACTTGTATTTAGCGTATCTGAATATGCAGAATAACTAAAAGTTAAATCTGTTGCTGTAGCATCAGTTGTTAAAGCTGCAAAACTAAATGCTGCTATTGCTGCAAAAGATCCAGCAGCAATCTTTGTTAATCTTTTCATTTAATCACTTCTCCTTTTCCTTTAACCCTTTAAATTGATTAAATATTTAGACTATTTTCCTAATTAATCCAAACTTTAAGCCCATTTTAGTTTATTTTTTAGTCATTTACAACACGTTTTATGAAAACGATTTTACCAAGCAACGTTTTTTTATAAAGGTTTATAATCTTTGTGACAATTTAATTTATTTCAAATGAAAAGAAAAAAGGCAACCTTGCGATTGCCTTTTGAAATTAACTATTAAATAAGTCTCCTATACTTACACCCTTAGTTGCATCTACTTCTGCAGTAGTTTGAGTAGAAGCCATGATAATATCTTCTGTTTCAATGATTTCTTCTTCAATCATTGGTCTTTCATATTTCTTCATTGTCAAATCTCCTCCCCAAATTAAGCAACATTTACTTGATAAGCATTGAATGCCTTTGTCAAAGTTGAACCATCACTGAATGTAACAGTTAATGAAACATAAATTACCCTACCATTATGTGTAGATGTTAAACCATATAATGTAGCATATACATAATATGTATTCTCAGCAGCTTCTGCACCAGCGAATGTTGAACCACCGCTAGTTAAAGCGCCATATAATGTAGTTGTTTCATATTCAACAGCTTTATCATTTGTAAATGTAAATGTAGCCTTAGTAACTGTAGCAGTATCAGTTAAGCCTTCAATCTTACCAACGAAAGCTACTGCACTTGAATTACCAGATAATGCATTAGCAGTACCACATGTTAATGTACATGCAGATGCTTCAGTAGCGGCGAATGATGCATAATAAATATTAATTGTTCCAGCACCATATAAATAGTATGTACCAGCTGCTTCAACATCAAATGTATATTCAGTAGTTGAATCATTCTTACTTAAATTATATGTTTGTTGAACTGTATTAGAACTATTTACAATCTTAGAAATATTAGCAGTTCTACTTGAGCCATTACCATCTGCAATAAAAGTAATTGTACCTGCACCAGTAGTTGTTATTGAAATACCACGTTTTGTGTTATCTCCTTCACCACCAGTATTTAAATGATAAGTTTTTGGAGTTCCAGATACTTCAACAATTGTAGTATTTAATAAAATCGCAAAATGTGTATCTGGTAAAGTAGTTGTAGACTCAAATTTTGATGTATATCCCTCACCATATAACGCACCTAATAATGCAGAATCTAATGTATATCCATTACCAACAACATAATTTGGATCAGTTTTATATGAAGCATATAAAGATAAATCTGAAGTGATTGCTGTAGAGAAATCAAAAGCTTTATCATCTGATACTTTTAACCATTTATCAAATGTTTTTCCAATAGGTGCTTTTGGATTTGCTATTGCAGTTGTAGTTTCACCATCATCAGCACTTGATGTACCTAAAGCAGTTGTTTTATCAGAATCATAGTAAGTAATAATATGTCCAGAAACGGCTACATTATCAGCAGCAATACCAACAACTGCTAATCCTGATGCAACTGACATTGTAACGTTTGCAGAATAATTAAATGTAACTTTATGAACTGTTGAATCACCTGCAATGGTAGATAAAGTAGCCACTGTTCCATCAAGTTTTAGATTACTTGCTGTACCAGATGAAATAGTACAAGCTAAAGTACCACTAGTTTTTAAAGAATAATTATGATCACTTCCTGCTTTATTCATTGCAAGTAAGTAAACTTCAACACTAATTTGTGATTGGCCACTAGGCACCTTAAAAACAACTGATCTACCACCTGTTGGAACTGTAAATGAATTAAATGTACAACCAGTATTATTAGTTGGTGAAACATGAGCAGTAATTGATTCATCATACCAGTTATAATTTCCACTAAATGCAACAATATCGTTTGTAACAGATTGAGGAGCACCACTGTGAACAGAACCATATGATGAATATGCAGTAACTAAACTACCAATTGATATAGAATAATCATGCGTAGTATCATAAGTTGTTTCGTTAGTTAATGCATTAACTTTTGCACCTGTTACACATGCAAAAACTAATGCTATTGCACCAAACATTGATGCAATTAAAAATTTAATTTTTCTCATTTAATCTTTTTCTCCTTTTCCCTTTTTTCTCCATAAAATTGATTAAATGTTTAGACTATAATTCCCCAAGAAAATCTAAACTATACCAAGATTATATAATATTTTATAACTATTTACAATAGTTTTTATAAAACGTTTTCAAAAACTAATGTTTATTTTTAGTATGTTTTTTACATTTTTAGAAAAAAACGTAAAAGATTATACAGTCTATATATTTTTGTGTATTATTTATTGCATTAAAAAATGCTCTTTAGCTGTTGCTAGAGAGCATTTTCTTTAAGTTATTATGCTAATACATATGTTTCTGATTCTTTATCATATTCGTATCTATCTAAATTTTCATCCTCATATGAACCTGAGACAATACTTCTATCTTCTAATAATTTTACTTCTACACCCTTCTTAGATGTAATTGTATCATTTACCTTTTCAGATATATCATAATTCTTTGTTAAATATGTATCATCATAAATATATGTTATTTCACCTATCTTTGTTGTCTCAGTACCTGTGACTACAAATTCAGTGCTGTTATATTTATTGTAAATTGTTCTATGAAAATAATCGAATTTAATTAGAGTATATTCATCTATAGTATGAACTTCCATCGCATCATCATATGTATTTTCATAAGTCTGTGATGATAAATATTTATATCCATTAATATAGCTATATTCATTAGTTGTAGTTGATTCATCTATATGCTTATATGTATAATATTCTCCACCACCTAAATCCTCAGTTTTTTCTTCTGAGAAATTAGTGAATATTATTTCTTTAATAAGCTTAGAATCCTTATCATAATATTCAGTAAAGCTTGCTACGCCCTCAGTATATGATACAGTAAATGTACCATCCTCATTATAGGTATAGGCTTTATCATCTGCTCTATACATATAGCCATAATTATAATAATATTCCCACCTAGAACTTACAATT
>JAILEP010000050.1 GCA_024697825.1 Acholeplasmatales bacterium | reverse complement strand
CTCGGCATGAAGACAGGTTACCTACGTGTTACTCACCCGTTCGCCATGGTTAGCAAGCTAACCATTCGACTTGCATGTATTAGGCACGCCGCCAGCGTTAATCCTGAGCCAGGATCAAACTCTCCAAAAAATTTATTTTTTGTTTGTTTTTTCTCTTTTGCTCTTTTTTTAAAAAGAATTGTTGTTTGTTAATTCATTCGTCATATATAGTTTTCAAAGATTTAATTCTGCGTTGCTACTAAGCAGCGCCTTAATCATTTTATCACTTTATTTTCCATTGTCAATATAAATATTGAGAACTTTTTAAAGTAATAAATAGAGTGGTGGTTGGGAGTGGTTTCGAACCACCGAACCCTTAGGGAGCAGATTTACAGTCTGCCGCGTTTAGCCTCTTCGCTACCCAACCATATGTTATTAATTTGCACATCATTAGCACCGTTTCAGGTGAGTGCTTTTTCATTATACCACACCAAAAAACGATGTCAACAACTATTTTTAGTTTTTTTACACTTTTTTGTTCGGTTTTTAAAAGATAAAAACAGGCAAGGCTGCCTGCTTATTTCTTTACCCTCTTATCAAGCTCCCATGAGGCTATCATAATAACTCTACCACAGCCCTGGCACTCCAATTTAATATCAGCACCAGTTCTAATAACCTTCCATTCATTAGATCCACATACATGAGGCTTCTTTGTCTTTATAATCTGATTTAATTCATACATTATAACGGCTTCTCCTTTATCTTCGCAAATGATCTTGGATATTTACTGCTGCATTCTTTAATTTTCTCTATAACAATAATATCTCTTGTACCAGCAGAATCAGGAAGCTCAAGAGTAATAGTCTCCTTAACTCTACCACCAAGGATAGAAATAGCCTTATTAGCCTCGTTAAGCTCGTTATTGCTATCCTTACCCTTCATCGCAATGAAAAGACCGCCAACCTTAACAAGTGGCATACATAATTCTAATAATACATTTAGACGTGCTACTGCTCTTGCTGTAACAACGTCAAATGTTTCTCTTTTAGTTTTTTGATATTCCTCTGCTCTTGCATGATATGCGTGAGCGTTAGAAAGACCTAGCTCCCCTATTAAATCATTAAGAAAGTTAATTCTCTTATTTAATGCATCAATAATAGTCACATCAACATCATCTCTTACTATTGCAAGAGGAATAGATGGGAATCCTGCACCACTACCTACATCACATAGAGTAAAGTCCTTCTTATCCTTTAAAGCCTTTAAAATAGTTAACGAATCTAAAAAATGCTTATTATAAACCTCATTACGCTCAGTAATAGCTGTAAGGTTCATGTATTCATTAACCTGCACGAGCTTTTCGTAATATAGATTAAAGGAAGATTCAATTTTTTCATTTAAATCAATATTAAGCTCACCAAGCTCGCTTTTAAAGTCCATTAGGCTTCTCTCCTCATCTTTTCTACATAAACAATTAAAACAGAAATATCAGCTGGATTAACTCCTGAAATTCTTGATGCCTGACCAATAGTCTTAGGCATAACCTTCTTTAGCTTTTCTCTTGCCTCTAAAGCGATGTTATCTACATCATTATAATTAATGTCCTCAGGAATAAGCTTTAAATCATAAGCCTTCATCTTTTCAGCCTGGTCCATAGTCTTTCTGATATAGCCCTCATACTTTAAGGCAATCTCTACAGCCTCAAATATTTCCTCTTCATCATCATAGCCAATATTTAAATCAGTCTTTGATGCCTCAAGTAATTTAATAATATGATCATAATTAATCTCAGGTCTCTTAATTAAAGCCTCAAGTGATTGGCTTTCCTTAACAGGAGTACTAATTATATCACCTAATATATTATTAATAATATTAAGATTAATCTTTACAGTCTTAAACTGCTCCTTTACAGATTCAATGGCATCCTTCTTAGCATTTAATCTATCAAATTGTGTCTGACTAATAGTACCAGCCTTATAGCCATATTCTCTTAATCTTAAATCTGCATTATCATGACGTAATAATAAGCGATATTCAGCTCTTGATGTTAATAAACGATATGGCTCCTTAGTACCCTTAGTTACTAAGTCATCAATCATAACACCAATATAAGCCTCATCTCTATGTAAAACAAGTGGCTTTTCGCCCTTAAGCTTTAAGCCTGCATTTATACCAGCAATAATACCCTGACCAGCAGCCTCCTCATATCCTGAGGTACCATTAATCTGACCAGCAGTAAATAAATTCTTAACAATCTTTGTTTCAAGGCTTGGATTTAATTCAAGTGGGTCAATCGCATCATACTCAATAGCGTATGCATATCTAATAACCTCACAATCCTTTAATCCTGGTAAAAGTCTAATCATCTTATCCTGAATTTCTACAGGCATAGATGTTGAAAAGCCCTGAATATATTCCTGATCAATATCTAATGATTCTGGTTCATAGAATATTTGATGTCTTTCCTTATCACTAAACTTAACAACCTTATCCTCAATAGATGGACAGTATCTAGGGCCAACGCCCTCTACTACACCACCATACATTGCGGATTCCTTAAGATTAGCCATAATAAGCTCATGGATATCCTTATTAGTATATGTTAAATAACAAGGAACCTTAACTCCTAAAATAGATTCATAGCCCTTATCAAATGAATAATGCCATACCTTAGAATCACCCATTTCAACAGCTGTCTGTGAAAAATCAATTGTTGAAGCTTTAATTCTTGGAGGTGTACCTGTCTTAAGTCTTAAAATAGTAAATCCAGCATCAGCTAATGCCTTAGAAATACCATATGAAGTAGGCTGACCATCTGGTCCTTCCTTACTTGTCCAATGACCTCTTAAAATACGGCTTGATAAATAAGTACCAGTAGTTAAAATGACAGCCTTAGCTTCTACCTTAACACCATCAAGTGTCACAATACCCTTAATAGTCTTATCCTCAATGATTAAATCATTAACGATAGCCTCCATTAAATCCAAGTTTTCAACAGTCTTTAAATACTTTAGCATTTCTCTACAGTATAAAAGCTTATCCTCTTGAAATCTTAAAGCACGTACAGCTGGACCCTTAGAGCTATTTAACATCTTAGTTTGAATCTGGCATTTATCAGAATTCTTGCCCATATATCCGCCTAACGCATCTATTTCTCTAACTACAACACCGTTTGCAGGACCACCAATTGATGGATTACATGGCATTGAGCCAACCATATTAAGATTTCCTGTAATTAAAACAGTTTTAAAACCCATTTTACTTGTAGCGATAGCTGCCTCACAACCGGCATGACCACCACCAACAACTATAACATCATACATATGACTACCTTCTTTTTCCTCATAAATAATATCACAAATATTTTATAAAATAAATATAATAATTGCGACAAAAACAAGTTTTAGTCTATTTGACTAATAATGGCCAAAATGTTATAATTACGTGTAACAAGAGCGATTAGAGGAAAAGAGTTGATCACCTATGACAAAAGACATCACAAAAAGCGATTTATTAAATCTTTACGGCGATCTTACATTTGTTGTTGATTTGATAGATAAAAAGGTTACAAATGCATATAATGGTAACGAACCAATCAAGGGCGATTTTTCTTTTGCTGATTTTTCAGACATTATCGCTGAAATCTTTGATTTACAGAACTCATTTAAGGGAAAGCTTAATCGCTTTTTCAGTAATTTAAATATAACATATGAGCCATTTACATTACCATTAGATTATGTAAGGACAAATGGTGAGCCTAGTAGAATAATTTATAAGGGACTAAAGATTGATGATAGTCACGTACTATTCTCTTTAAGTGCATCTGACACTAGTACTACATCAAAGGTTGATGAATTAACAAAAACACATAATAGAACATTCATTGTTGAAAAGGTAAAGGATGCCGTTGATACTAATAAGGAATTTGCCTTAATGATTTTAAGCATCGATAATTATGATTCATTTAATGATATTTATGGACATATGGTTGGCGATATCGTTTTAATTGAGGCAGTCGCTTCTATTAAAAAGACAATTGGAAATCGTGGCTATATTGCAAGAATCGGTGGAGCCGAATTCTTAATCATGATTTATGTAGAAAATAATTATGATGTCATTCATGGTGTATGCCGTGATATTAGAACATCTACTAATGATTTATCTATTCATAATATTAAGCAAATTGAAATCACTACTACTGTTGGTTGTGCTTCATACCCTAAGGATGGAGATAATTATGAATTATTATTCAAAAAGGCTGATAAGGCTTTAATCCGTGGTAAGAAAAAGGGTAGAGATTGCTTCATCATTTATACACCTGAAAGATGTGGTGAGGTATCACTAGAGGATAGTGTAGAAACACCAACACAGATATTTGATAAGATGTATAACGTCAATACAAATTATAATGTTATTGCTGGTGTGCTTGAAATAATTAATAGAGACAGCAATTTCCAAAAGAATATTGAGGATTCAATTTCTCTTATTGGTAATTATTTCCTACTAGATCGTATCACATTAGTAAGATTAAATACTGAAAATGATACAATAATGAATACTCAGATTTGGTATAACCCACGTATGCCTAAGCATGTGCCTATCCTAAAGGATTCATGGAAGGGTGCTTGGAGAGATACAATGGACGCATCTGGTATGGTAAAGGTTAACCAGGTAAATTCAAATAAGCATTTACCAATCTATGAAGAATTAAAAACTAATAAAACTTCTTCTGTTTTAGCCTTTGAAATGATTCTAAATGGCACAATGTTTGGACATATCAAATTCGAAATGTGCTCAACTAATCGTTTCTGGCAACAAAATGATATTTCAGCCTTAATGCTAATATCAAAGATATTTGCAATTAAGCTTCATAAGGAATATGAAAATAATATTCATTACAAGGAATTATTCTATGACCGTGTAACTGATATTTATAATTATAATAAATGGAGAAATGATATTTATAATATCCTAGAGAATAATCCATTTACTAAATATTCTATTCTAGAATTTAATATTGAATCCTATCGAACATTAAAATCAGTAATTGGACCTGCAGCCTGCGAAAAAATCTTAGTATTAATCGCAAATAAGCTAAAGGAATTAAACAAGAATACAGTAATGTATTGTCGTGATTCAGATGATAAGTTCTTATTATTCTTCCATCACCAGGATGAGGAGGAAATTAATAAGGTTTTCTATGATATGGTTCATTATGTTGATGCCAATAACCCTGTTAAAAACGCTAAGGTTACACTTCATGCTGGTGCTTATATCGCTGAAGAGGGTGAGGATTTCACAGTAGCCCTAGATAAGGCAATCCTAGCCAGACGTCAAACAGGTATTTCTACTCAGCTTGTGTACTTCTCACAAAAATTCTATGAGCAGCAGCAATCTAAGACTCAAATTGAGCTTCATATGCGTGATGCCCTAAAGAATAATGAATTCCTATTATATTTACAACCAAAAATCAATTCCGCAACTGGAAAGCTTGTTGGAGCTGAGGCATTGACAAGATGGCATTTCAATCACGAAAAGCTACTATTCCCTAATGACTTCATTCCAATCTTTGAGGAAAACGGATTTATTGAGGAATTAGATTATAAGGTATTTGAAAATGTATGTATCTTCCAGCGAAAGATAATCGACAGCAATCGTAGACCTGTACCTATTTCAGTAAATGTATCTAGATATATTACTGATTATAAAAAATACATTAGTAAAATTAATGAGATTCGTAATAAATATGAAATTCCAAATTGGCTAATTGAAATTGAAATCACTGAAGGTATGTATATTAATAACGCAGAAATTATTGCAGAATTTATTAATATGCTCCATAAGGAAGGATATTCAGTATCAATGGATGATTTTGGTGCCGGATATTCTAACCTTTCTTCTCTTGCAACATTAGACTTTGATTTAATAAAGCTAGATAAGAATTTCTGTAAGAATCAATCTGGTAAGGAAACTACAATTTTAGCATCAATAATTGATCTTGTTAGAAACCTAAACATGAATGTTTTATGTGAAGGTGTAGAAACTCAAAAATTTGCAGACTATTTAAAATCATTAGGCTGCTATATTGTTCAAGGTTATTTATACGACAAGCCACTTCCTGAGGAAGCATTTATTAAAAAATATATTAAATAGGATAAAGCCACAGCTAATTCAAGCTGTGGCTTTTTAGTTCCTCAATATATTTAATTTTGTCATCTCGGTTATTAAATACAATAATATTCTTATTCTTATATTTAGCCAACAGCTCTTTAACAAATGGCTTTGTTTGAGATTGCCAGTTAATTAAGAATTCTTTAAATTCAGGGTCAAATTCTGTTTCAACAAACGGGCAATCTGTTCTTTTAGTTCCAACTCTACTTGAAGCTCCAGCTAAGGAATCCTCTAAAGAAAAATTAAAAAAGAAAATTGTATCAGCCTGTTGCATACGAATTTCATAGGTTCTTGAATAATCACCATCTATTATATAAGAATTCTTCATTAAAATCTGATTTAATTTAAAATCAAATTCCTCTCTTGAAATATGAATTTTGTTAACATTCCAAAATAAATTATCTAAATGATATAAAGGAATATTTAAAATGTCATGTAGCTCCTTGGCGAAATAAGATTTCCCAGAACCACCAGGTCCTATAATTATGATTTTTTTCATAAGGTCTCCTTGAATGAAAAAGTCCACCGAAGTGGACTTTATATTTTTACTTAACGTTTGCCATGAATTCTTCTGCAATCTTGTCTGCAGTGAATCCATATTCATCGAAGATATACTTGATTGGCATTGAAGCACCGAATGTATCGATACCCTTTACATAGTCAGCATACTTATACCAGCCTAAAGTTGCACCCATTTCAATAGCCATAACCTTAGCCTTCTTAGGAAGAACTGATTCCTTATATTCAGCAGTCTGCTTATCAAATAAGAACTGTGAAGGCATAGATACTACTGAAACATCAACACCCTGTTCTGCAAGCTTATCAGCTGCAGCTAAAGTAATTGATAATTCAGAGCCACATGATAATAGGATATAATCTGACTTACCCTTACGTACTGTATAAGCACCCTTCTTTGTACCCTCTGCTGAAGTACAAGCTAGGTTAGGTAATGCCTGACGAGATGATGTAATAACTGTTGGATAATTATTCTTCTTTACAGAATCTAATACTGCGGCAGTCATTTCTCTTGAATCTGCAGGTCTATATACATTTACATTAGGAGTAGATCTTAATGCAGTAAGCTGCTCAATTGGCTGATGTGTAGGACCATCCTCACCAACACATACTGTATCATGTGAGAATAAGAATAATGTTGGGATGTTCATAATTGCAGCCTGTCTAATTGCTGGCTTTAAGTAATCAGAGAATACAAAGAAGCCTGCACAGAATGCGAACATACCACCATGTAATGTAATACCATTACAAATAGCAGCCATTGCGTGCTCTCTTACACCAAACTTAATATTTCTACCTAAAGTATTTGATGGACCATAAATACCATCTGCACCCTTAACCATTGTTGAAGCTGTTAAGTCAGCTGAACCACCAATAGTATTAGGAAGCTTAGAGTTAATCCAATCTAATACCTTACCCATAACCTTACGAGTTGATTCCTCAGAACCATCCTCCCAAGTAGGCATATCATCTGTATTATCGATAGAGAATCCATCGAACATAAACTTATTTAATTCTTCTGCATCCTCAGGGAACTTATTAGCATAAGCATTTAATAATTCGTTCCAATCAGATTCAGCCTTTTCGCCTCTAGCAAGTACATTTTCCTTATAGAAATCATATACATCCTCAGTGAATGTTAATTCTGGTTCAGAGTAAGCTAAATTCTTACGTAATGTCTTAATGTCATCTGCTGGCATTGGCTTACCATGAATTGATGACTCACCAGAATTTGGAGCACCATAACCGATAACTGTCTTAATTTCAACAATTGCTGGCTTAGCAGATGCCTTAGCAGCCTTAATAGCCTCATCGATTGCATCTACATCATTACCATCTTCAACCTTAAAGTAATCCCAGTTCATAGCTTCAAACTTCATCTTAGTATTTTCTGAATTAGCAAGAGCTACCTCACCATCAAGCTGGATGTCGTTTGAATCATATAATACAACAAGCTGACCAAGTCCTAAATGACCTGCTAAGCTTGCAGCCTCCATAGCTACACCTTCCTGTAAATCACCATCACCACATAATACATATGTAAAGTGATCAATTACATTATATTCAGGCTTATTGAACTTAGCCTCTAGGAAGTTTTCTGCGATAGCCATACCTACTGCTGATGAAATACCTTGACCAAGAGGTCCAGTAGTAATTTCAACACCAGGAACATGACCATACTCAGGATGACCAGGAGTCATACTACCCTTCTGACGGAAATTCTTAAGGTCATCAACTGTTAGGTTGAATCCACTTAAATGTAATAGCATATATAATAATGTTGAGCCATGACCAGCAGATAATACAAATCTATCACGGTCAAACCACTTTGCATCATTAGCATTTAAATTAATGTGTCTAGTAAATAAAGTATGTAAAATAGGAGCTGATCCTAAAACAATACCAGGGTGACCACTCTTAGCCTTAGTGATCATTTCTGCGCCTACAACTCTCAATGAATTAATACACTTGTTATCAATTGTACTCATTTTCAAAATATCCTCTCAATTTTAAAGCTTATTCAGCTTCGTTAGTTTTAACTTCATCTGATTCAGTTGTCTCTCCATCAGCTTCTAAATCAGTTGATTCCTCTGTAGCCTCTGCTTCCCCTTCAGTTGCCTTAACTTCTTTATTTTCCTCTTCAGTTACCTCAGTAGCTTCTGCCTCTTTAGCCTCTTCCTCAGTCTCAACTGGTTCAGCTAAAGCTTCAGTGTTTTCCTTTGCCACTTCTGTATTTTCGCCTTCTTCATCCTCTGCAGGATATAATTCATCGAAGTACTTATCCATATAATCCTTCTGCTTATTAAGTAAAGTATCAAACTTGCCCTTACCAATATGCTTTTCGATTTCAGAAGTACTTTCTAATCTTGCAGCATTCATTTTCTTCTTAACTAACTGGTTTGCAACTAGCATACCAATGAACATAAGGATTAATACACCAATGATAAGGTATGAACCCCATTCAGGAAGCTTAGAATTGAATACTAAGGCAATAATACAAATAATTACTGCAATTGCCATTAATGGGTAAATAATAAATCTAGAGAACTTCTTAGAGATAACCTCTGTCTTATCCCAGAATTCAACCCAAGTCTTGTTAACGAATGATGAATATAATTCACCAACCTCGTCATAATATCCATCTTCTACAAAAAGTCTATAGTTCTGACCATCAGCAGATGACCATACAGCAAACTGACCCTTACCATTAACGAATTCTTCCTTTAAACCAGAGAAAGAGCTCATTTTGTATACTTCAATCTTATGAATTTCAGTTTCAGAATGATCGAATGGTTCTACATCATTTGCGACTTCATATAACTTTGGATTAATTTTCATTAATAATCACCAATTACCTTTCAAAAATATTCCTTGCTATTATAACATAATAAATTGCAAATTAAAAGGCGGAACAAAATTTTTCCGCCTTTGGTTTATTTATTTAAATAAATCCTGAATTGATGAGAATAAATTACCCTCATAGAAGAACTTAGAAAGTCTTGATGCATTTTCATTTTCTAGCTGTAAATCAGTGATTATAAATTGTCTTGCTTGACCCTGAATTACATCATTATCCATCAATGCTCTTAAGCCCCAGAATAATAATGATATTATTGCAACGTATATTAATAAATATAATGCCATACCCATAATTCCATCAACTGTCTTAATTAATGTGCTCTTTCTTAATGTATTAGCTAAGGCCTTAAGAATAACTAATACTAAGCTCATTGCAAAAATAAGAATTAAGAATGAAATACCAATCATTGCATATCTACCAAGCTGAGTTGCAACAACATCAGGAAGCTCTGCTGTTGAGCTTACATCAATCTTACCAGCTAGGAATACTGCTATTAATGAAGGACAACCAAGTGCAGCCTGAATGATATCTGCAACACTTGCATCAGAGCCTGCTTCTGCAACCTCTGCTGCCATTTTACTATAAATACCTTTATAAATACTTGGATAAATTATTTTATTTGTAATAAGCATTTCTGCGAAATTTGCACACAAGAAAACAGCTAAACCAAAGATTACAAGTATACCAAGCATACCAATAACCTTATTCATGAAACCCTTAGAAAATCCAAGGAAGCATACAATTAGACCTAATATAATTACGATAATATCAATTAAACCGATGAATCCTAAATTCATATGTCATCATCTCCTTGCAACTAAATTATATATTAATAATAGTCTAAAAACAATCAAAAACGGGTAAAATTTCAAATAAAAGACATCTGTTATATTCTGTACTTCATTCTAGGTATCTCCCTAGTTTTTTGCATCAAACCGGTGTATAATACAACCAGGTGATAAAATTATGGATGTTATAGAATTATTTCAGTCTGCTATGACAGAAAAGGGATTAGATGCTTATATTATCCCTACCTCTGATTATCATGACAGCGAATATGTAAGTGAATATTTTAAGGGTCGAAAATATCTATCTGGCTTTACAGGATCTGCAGGTACATTAGTAATTACAAAGACTAGTGCCTTCCTATGGGCAGATGGTAGATATTATATTCAAGCAGAAAAGGAAATTGAAGGTAGGCCAATCAAGCTTATGAAAATGGGCCAGCCAGGCGTTCCAACAGTATCTGAATTTGTAATTGATTATATGCAAGATAAGGACGCATTAGGCTTTGATGGTAAGGTTATTGGAACCAAGATGGCTTTAGCGATTAAAGAAAAGCTTCCTGATAATGTAAAGATGATTACAGATATTGATTTAATAAATAATGTATGGCCAGATAGACCAGCTCTTCCATTTTCATTATTATATGTATTAGATGATTGCTTCTCTGGTAAGCCTTATAGCTTTAAAATTGAGCAGCTTAGAGCTGATATAGCTAATGCTGGAGCTGATACTCATATTATTACAGTCTTAGATGATATTGCATGGCTATTAAATTTAAGAGGTAATGATGTAGAGCATACTCCAGTATTCCTATCATTCCTTGTAGTAAAGGCTAATGAAACTATTCTCTTCATTAACAAGGATAAGCTTAATAAGGATGTTAAAGCTTATTTAAAGGAAAATAAGATTAAGGTAAAGAATTATGATGATATCTATACCTATGCTAGTGAATTAAAGGATGCTAAAATCTTAATTGATTTAAAGAGAGCTAATTATCAGCTTTATTCATTAATCAAGGATAATAATAAAATTATTGATAAGCCAAATCCTACTGTTTTAAAGAAATCTGTTAAGAATGAAACAGAAATCAAGAATTTAAGAGAAATTCATGCAAAGGATGGAGCTGCTGTAGCTAAGCTAATGTATTATGTTAAAACAAGATATGCTAAGAATCTTCCTCTATCTGAAATTTCTGCATCAGATTATGTTGCAGAACAAAGAGCTAAGATTGAAGGCTATGTTGATTTATCATTTGGTACAATCGCAGGCTTTAAGGATCATGGTGCTATGATGCATTATTCTGCAACACCTGAATCTAATTATACAATCAAGGAGCCGGGCTTCCTTCTAGTCGATAGTGGAGGTCACTACCTTGAAGGAACAACAGATATTACAAGAACATTTGGAGTTGGTGAAATCACTGATGAAATGAAGCTTCATTTCACAACAGTATTGAAATCAGTTATTGCCTTATCACAGGCAGTATTCCTAAAAGGCTGTAATGGTCAAAACCTTGATATTCTAGCAAGAGGTCCAATTTGGAAGCTATTAATTGATTATAAATGTGGTACAGGCCATGGAGTTGGCTATCTTCTTTCAGTTCATGAAGCACCTAATGGCTTTAGATGGCAGATTGTCCCAGAAAGAAATGATTCTGCTAAATTCCAGCCAGGTATGATTACAACAAATGAGCCTGGTATCTATTTAGAGGATAAATATGGAATCCGTACTGAAAATGAAATGCTATGTATAAATGCTGGCTCAAATGAATTTGGTGAATTCTTAGCATTTGAAACTATTACATATTGTCCAATTGACTTAGATTGTATCGATGCTAATCTTCTATCACAGGATGAGAAAAAATGGTTAAATGAATACCATGCAATGGTATATAAGAAAATATCTAAGTATATGACTAATATGGAAAAGAAATGGCTAAAGGAATATACAAAAGAAATCTAAATAAGCTTAGGGTGAGACAAAATCTCACCCTTTTACTTTATTCATAAAATTTAAATTAAATAAAGTAAAGTAATTGCACAAGGAAATTTGCTAAAATACCTATTTCTTATATATAAACAAGAAAGGTGAGACAAAGCTCACCTATAATCTTTAATATAAAAAAAGCGCCTCAGTCACATCACCGCTTGCTTAAGGCTGCTACCTTCCGATCCTGACCTGGTTCACTGCGCTTGATTGACTAAGGACTTCTATATTCTATCATAACAATATTTAGTTTTCAAGATGCTTTTTGGCTCTCAGTTCCTTAAAAAATTGAGTAATAATATTTGAGCATTCCTCTTCCATTAAACCACCACTAATATCGACAGTATGATTAAATTTAATATCGAATATATTAGCAATACTTTTATGAGTACCAAACCTATAATCTAAGGCTCCATAAATAACCTTAGGTATTCTTGATTGGATAATAGCTCCACTACACATTACACAAGGCTCTAGGGTAATATACATAGTACAATCCTCAAGTCGCCATGAATTAAGCTTTTTAGAAGCCTTCTTAATAGCTATTACCTCTGCATGTGCTAAAGGACTTTCTAGGGTTTCTCTTTGGTTATGACCTCTTGCAATAATCTTATCATTATAAACAATGACACAGCCAATTGGAACCTCACCCTTATCGTATGCCTTTTGGGCTTCCTTAAGGGCTGCCTTCATATATTTAATATCCTTATTCATCTTTTAAAACTTTATGACAGTTTCTACATCTAGGCTCATATACATCAGATGCACCTACTAAAACCTGTGGGTCATCATAATATGCAGGCTTGCCATCAATGATTCTTTGTGTCATAGTAGCCTCTGCACCGCAGCAAGCACATACTGCTGTAAGCTTAATTACCTTATCAGATATCGCCATACAATCACCTGTAACACCAAATGATTCACCACGGAAGTCACGGTCTAGACCAGCAACGATAACTCTTAAGCCATCAGCTGCTAGTTCCTGAATATATTTTAACATAGACTTATCGAAAAACTGAATTTCATCAATTACTACAGCCTGTGTATCCTTTTTTAAATTTCTCTTAATTTCTCTTCCATGCTGAATTGAAATAGCAGGAAGCTTATTCTGATTGTGACTTACAATTTCAGTTTCAGAATATCTAGAATCAATAGCTGGCTTAAAAATTAAATATTTCTTATGAGCAAACTCCATTCTCTTAATAATCTTAAATAATTCCTCTGTCTTACCAGCAAACATTGGGCCACAGATAGTTTCTACCCAGCCCTTTTGGTTTTCATAATAGTTCATATTAATCGCCTCTCACTTTTTATTCAACTATGATTATATCATAGTTATTGTTTTCTTTAAAGATTCGAAAGGCTAAATAGGACAAAAAAATAAAACCAGTAAATTGCTTTACTGGCTTTAGTACTACCTTTATATTTTATAGGAGAAAAAAGGTCTTCAAAAAACGATTTTGTATAACAACTAATCGTCATTCAGGGAAAATATTCAGATATAGTTAAATCGTTTCTTGCTACTTATATATTAACACAAAAATATCCCTTTGAAAAGGCAAAAAATAAAATAGGACAGTTCCACCAAGAACTGTCCAATATACTACTATTTTGATGTTAATCCACTTAATACTAATATTGCACCCTCGACAATGTAAACAACACCGACAATGATAAATACAATATCAAGTTTACCTAACTGACCAATTAGCATTAATACCGCAATGACAACTGTAATAATTGCACTAATTAATGAGAATAAATTCTTATTAGATCCATTAAAGTAATTTAATAATCCAAATACACCTATTAATAGGATAAAAACTGCAAGTACATAATAAGCGATTGTTACAAACCAACCACCAAAGACAATCATTAACGCTCCTATTACTATTTGGATAACACCAAGCGTTGTTTGCTTAGATGCAATATTTAAAGCACCAAAAACAATTAGTAAAACTGCTAATACTATTACTAATACTGATAAGGCTGTTCCAACAATGCCTGCCTTATAAATACAAAATAATACACCTAATATTGCTAAAACTAATCCAACAACGATAATACTAAGCTTATTTGTTTTTAATTTCATATTTTCCCTTTCTAATCTCTTTAAGATAAAAAAGAGTCCATTAGGACTCTTGTTCATCACAATAATATTACTTCTTGTTAATGCCGTAACGCTTATTGAACTTTTCAACTCTACCATCAGCCTGAGTAAATACCTGCTTACCAGTGAAGAATGGATGACAATTTGAACAAGTATCAACACGAATCTCGTCTAATACAGAACCAGTTTCGAATACGTTACCGCAAGTAGTACATGTAACTGTTACCTTCTTATAATTAGGATGAATTCCATTTTTCATACTACCTACACACTCCTTCCGCCATGACATTATGTCATAGAAAGTTTTTACTCGTTAATTATATCAAAACAAAATGATAATATCAACACATTTTTTAAAAATTATTAATTAATAAATAAAGGTGGCAGCTGCCACCTTATATTTTATAAATTTCTGAAGTATGGAACAGATATTTCAAGGTCACTTGACTGCTTAACCTCTAGGTTAACCCAGGCATCATGCTTGATAGTTAAATCCTTGAACTTCTTAAGATCAAGAGTACCCTCACCTAATGCTAAATGACACTTCTTTCTATCCTTACCATCGTGGAAATGGAATTCCTGGAATTCAAGTGGAATTGTCTTTAATACCTCATCAACAATATCATAGCTTAAATGATCATGTCCGATATCATAACAGAACTTAAATCCTGCTTCATATAAAGCCTTGTAGGTTCTCTTTGTATAAGCTGGAATATTATCTGTATTTTCAACTACCATACGGATACCATTGTCATTACAGATTTTTTCAGCCTTGTGAAGATTAGCCACAAATCTTTCAATATATTCATCGAATTCCTTTTCGTAAATATAATTCTTTACACCAGATATTGTAACAACTGGTCCTGGACATAAATGAATATTCATAGATTCAATATAGCCCTTACCAAGCTTACAATAACGATCTAATAATACTAAATATGCATCACATACCTCTGGATATGAGCCAAAGTCAGCCTCATCATAGAAATGTAGAGTAGCCTTAATTCCATACTTATCAAGTAATTCCTTAACATGGCCCTGTTCCATTTCCTTACGGCAATAACCGAAATTTAAATTTAATTCAACAAAGTCTAACCCAAGCTTCTTTGCAAGAATAAGATTGTCCTCTATGCAATCATATTCGTATAATTGTGGCATTCCAAGCTTAATCATAATTAGATCACTCTTACTCTGATTACGCCTTCAACCCCATTGAATGCGTCTGCAGCTACTGTCTTATCAGTATCTAAGATAGTATAAGCAAATTCCCCTCTAGACTGGCTTAATAAAGTATTAATATTTGCGTTAGCGTCAACAACAACCTTAGTGAAGTTATTAATTACACCAGGAACATTGTTATGGCAGATACAAATTCTTGCAGCACCATTCTTAACACCGGCATTGATTGCTGGATAGTTAACAGAATTCTTGATATTACCATTTTCGATATAATCCTTTAATTCTGCAACTGCCATTAAAGCACAGTTATCCTCAGCCTCTTCAGTTGAAGCACCTAAGTGAGGTAAAACAACTGTATTCTTAAATGTTACTGACTTTGGATTAGCGAAGTCTGTAACGTACTTTCTAATATTACCAGCCTCTAAAGCAGCACCTAAAGCTACTTCATCAACTAATGTATCTCTTGAGAAGTTAAGAATAGCAACATTCTTCTTCATCTTAGTGATTAAATCAGCATTGATCATACCCTTAGTTGAATCCATTGCTGGAACATGGATAGTGATGAAATCAGCATTCTTAACAGCATCCTCTAATGAAGCTGTATACTTAACATTTGAGTTAAGCTTTAAAGCGTTAGCTGTAGATAGATATGGGTCATAACCGATAACATTCATACCTAAAGCGATTGCTGAGTTAGCAACTAAAATACCGATTGCACCTAAACCAACTACTGCTAAAGTCTTACCAATGATTTCAGTACCACCATAAGCCTTCTTTGCCTTTTCAGCAGACTTAGCGATATTTTCATCAGCTGCGTTAGCCTTAACCCATTCATTACCACCAATTAAATCTCTTGATGCTAATAATAATGCAGCTAAAACTAATTCCTTTACAGCATTAGCGTTAGCACCAGGTGTATTGAATACAACTACACCCTGCTTTGCATACTTTTCAAGAGGGATATTGTTAACACCAGCACCAGCTCTTGCAACTGCAAGGATGTTAGCATTTAAATCCATATCCTTCATTTCAGCAGAACGAACTAAAATTGAATCTGCTGCATTGATATCTTCAACTGTTGTATCAGCGCCCTTTAATGTAGCTAGGGCAACCTTTGAAATATTATTTAAGCAATATGCCTTCATATTATAAATTCTCCTTTTCGAACTTCTCCATAAATGCAACTAGAGCCTTAACACCCTCGATTGGCATAGCGTTATAAATAGATGCACGCATACCACCAACTGAACGGTGACCCTTAATGTTTTCTAAGCCAGCCTTCTTAGCCTGAGCGATGAATTCAGCCTCTAAAGCTGCCTTCTTTTCAGGATCAGTAACTACTGCTGGATTAACGATGAATGGAACATTCATTAAAGAACGGCTGTTCTTTTCAACTGTACCTAAGAATAACTTAGAATTGTCTAAGAAATTGTAAAGGATAGCAGCCTTTTCTTCATTGTGCTTCTTCATAGCCTCAAGACCACCCATTGACTTGATCCACTTGAATACCTTACCACAAATATAAATACCATAGCAGTTAGGTGTATTGAACATAGAACCATTGTCAGCATGTGTCTTATAATTTAACATTGTAGGAATGTTCTTTGATTCTTCCTCAGTTGGAAGTAAATCCTCACGGATGATTGCAATAACAACACCGGCAGGACCAACATTCTTCTGAACACCTGCATAAATCATACCATACTTAGTTACATCAACTGGCTCTGATAAGAACATTGATGACTGGTCTGCGATTAAGTCCTTGCCCTTTGTATTAGGTAATTCAGGGAACTTAGTACCATAAATTGTATTGTTCTGGCAGATATATACATAATCCATATCATCTGTGATAGGAAGATCTGAACAATCAGGAATATATGAGAAAGTCTTATCTTCAGATGAAGCTAGTACAACCATATCACCAACGAACTTAGCTTCCTTAGATGCCTTCTTAGCCCACTGACCAGTAATGATATAACCAGCCTTCTTATGTCTCATAAAGTTAAGAGGGATTCTATAGAATTCTAATGATGCACCACCCTGTAAGAATAAAACCTTATAATTATCAGGAATGTTCATTAAATCTCTTAAGTCCTTTTCAGCCTCATCAATAATAGCCTGATAAGCCTTCGATCTATGACTCATCTCCATTACAGACATACCTGTTCCTCTGTAATCTAACATTTCTGCTGCTGCTTCTTTTAAAACTGATTCAGGTAAAACAGCTGGACCTGCTGAGAAATTGTAAACACGACTCATCTTAATAATCTCCTTTTTCTAGTCTAATTTTTTACAAATAAAAAATCCCTTCCTGCACATATGCAAAAAGGGACGAATAATTAAATCCGCGGTACCACCCTAATTAGGTAACCTCACTCGAAATCTGATAACGGGGATTAGCCGGAATTCATTACATTCACCAAAGAGGTAGATTCAAAGGACTTTATTATAAGCTTTCACCAACCGCTTATTCTCTACAAATAAAGACTCCTTCTATAGTCTCTTTATTGGCTATTTACGAATATGCTTCTATTATACTTTTACACTAAAAATAAGTCAATAGGGAATTTAAAATTTTGCTTTACTACACGATTTTCGAATAAAATTTCAAAAATTAGCATTTTACCAAAAAAATCAAAATTTTTACATCTCTTATATCTAGTTTATTGAATTAAATTTCAAATAATTAAAAAACACCCACACGGGTGTATTTTTAATTTAAATATCTCTTACATTAGATA
>JAILEP010000041.1 GCA_024697825.1 Acholeplasmatales bacterium | reverse complement strand
TTTATAGGCTCTGAATATAGGTTCTTTTTTACAATTGGCTGCCTAGTTACATTTAGCTCCCTTAAATAAACAATTAGATGAGGAATACAAATAAAAGATTATATCAATTAAAATACTTACCTGTATTTGTAGGAAGTGACGAAAAGAAGAGAATTAAATCAAAGAATGAGGCTATATGTACTATAAAGTATGATATAGCTAAAAGAATAGATGAGAAAAATAAGTGAGTTATCAATATGAAACCAAATGGGATCTTTAAATGACATAGCTTTTTTGATATAATTTTATCAAATGGTTCGATATGGGATGGTGAAGTACATGAAAGAGTTATTTCAGGAGATTTTAGATACTTATAAAGATGGTTCAAAAATAGTAGATTCATCTACAGAAGTGTATCGTAAGCTGATAAGTGAATTGCCTGGAGATTTAAGAAGATATCTCAACAGAGATGATTTAATTGTTAAAGGCTCTATGGGTCAAGGTAATAAAAGTGATTATCCATGGGTTTCAATTTTAAATAAGAACGTAACCACCACTACACAGAAAGGTTTATACATTGTTTATTTGTTTAAATCTGATATGAGTGGATTCTATATTACTCTAAACCAAGGTATCACTAATTTTGAAAAGCTATACGGTAAGAAGAAATATGAGTATGCTGTTAAAGTATCTAACTATTTTAAATCTCAAATTGAAGATACATCTTTCTCAGGCAACGAGATTCAGATTGGTAATGGCAAGAAAGATTTAGGATATGGTTATGAGCGCACAACCATTTTATCTAAATATTATCCATCTAATAACTTTACCGAACAGGTATTACAAGCAGACCTTTTCGAATTGCTTAGAATTTATGATTTTATGGTTAAACATTTTGAAACGCAAAGCTATGATTCAGTTATAAAAAGCGTAATTGCTGCGGAAGATTCTGCAGTTGTTTCTGGGGATGATGCGGTCCAAGCAATTAAGGATGCCGTTGATCCCGATGATGAGAAACCATTTGGATTTCACAAGAAACTTATTGAAGAAAGGCCATTTGTTAATAAGTCAGCTAAATTTACTAGGGTAACTAACCCTAAAGTTGGTAAGATAGATTACTTGAAAAAAGCTCAAAAGGATATAAAGAATGGATTGATTGGTGAAGAGTTGGCTATTAGCTATGAAAAAGAGCGATTAACAAATCTTAATAGACCTGACTTGGCTGATAAAATTCGTTGGGTCTCTATGGATTCAGATGCCTATGGATATGACATTGAATCATATGATATTGATAAGAATGGCAATGAACAACTAATTCGAATTGAAGTAAAAACAACTTCATCTAGGGTTGATACAGAATTCTTAGTTAGTATTAATGAGATTAATACGTCTAAGAAATTTAGGGATAATTATTGGGTTTATAGAATTTATGATGTAAATGCAGAAACACCAAAATTTTATAGGGCTGCAGGAGAAATTGAGAAGAATTTTGTCCTTGATCCTGTTACCTTTAGAGCTAGATACAAGTTTCCTGAGGTAAAATAATGAAGCATGTAGAAGTTGTATGTGCAATCATACGAAATAATGAGAATAAAATATTTGTTTGTAGAAGAGGACCAGGAAGAGCTCTAGAAGGCAAATGGGAATTCCCTGGTGGTAAAGTAGAAGCTCATGAGACTCATGAACAAACAATTGTTAGAGAAATCAAAGAAGAATTAGATTCTGTAATAGAACCTATTAAATATGTAGGTGTTTCTAACCATGAATATACTGATTTAGAAAAACCATTCAGTATAACTATGTATGGTTATGAATGTAAGTTAATTGAAGGTGAACTTAAATTATCTGAACATACAGCATCTAATTGGGTTACAGAAGATGAATTAAAGAATGTGGATTTCGCAGCTGCAGATATTCCATTCATTGAAATGATTAAGTAAATCTGATAAAACAAAGCCTCACTTATATGAAAAAGTGAGGTTTTTTAATTAATTTATGTTTGAGAAAAATTTCGAATATAGTACGATTTTTTCTTGTATAGCCATTAAAAATTGCTTTTAATTATGATATAATTAACATATATGTTTCGAAAAAAGGAGTTTAATTTAATATGGCTGAAAAGAATAATGCAAATTTAGGATTTGAAAAACAAATATGGGATGCAGCATGTGTTTTATGGGGACATATTCCGGCTGCAGAATATAGAAAGGTTATTATTGGATTAATCTTTTTAAGATATATTTCGGCTTCATTTGATAAAAGATATAAGCAGTTAGTTGAAGAAGGCGATGGGTTTGAGGATGATAAGGATGCATATACAGAAGAGCATGTATTCTTCGTTCCAAAAGAGGCTAGATGGGATTATGTAGCTCAGTTTGCTCATAAGCCTGAAATTGGTGAAAAGCTTGATGCTGCTATGAAGGCAATCGAAGATGAAAATAAGGAATTAAAGAATGTATTACCAAAGAATTATGCTAATCCAGATCTTGATAAGGTAGTTCTTGGTGATGTTGTTGATTTATTTACTAATAATATCCATATGGATGATACTGAAGCATCTAAGGATTTATTAGGTAGAACTTATGAATACTGTATTGCACAGTTTGCATCAGTTGAAGGTGTAGGTGGTGGTGAATACTATACACCATCTTCAATAGTTAGAACTATTGTTGAAATATTAAAACCATTTGAAAACTGTAGAGTTTATGACCCTTGTTGTGGTTCAGGTGGTATGTTTGTACAATCTGAAAAATTCTTAGAGGCTCATACTGGTAAGCGTGGTGCTATTTCAGTATATGGCCAGGAAGCAAATTCAGATACTTGGAAAATGGCTAAAATTAATATGGCTATTCGTGGTATCGATTCTGACTTTGGTCCATATCACGCAGATACTTTTAGTAATGATTTACACCCTAATTTAAAAGCTGATTTTATTATGGCAAATCCACCATTTAATTATCACCCATGGGGACAAGATAAATTAACAGAAGATAAGAGATGGAAGTATGGTTTGCCACCAGCTGGTAATGCCAACTTTGCATGGATTCAACATATGCTATATCATTTAGCTCCAAATGGTAAGATTGGTTTAGTACTTGCAAATGGTGCATTATCAAGTCAGACATCAGGCGAGGGTGAGATTAGAAAGAATATTGTATTAGATGATAAAGTAGAAGGTATTATTGCTTTACCGACTCAATTATTCTATTCAGTTACTATCCCAGTTACTTTATGGTTCTTTAATAAAAATAAAAAGAATCCTGGCAAGGTTGTATTTATCGATGCTCGTAAGATGGGACATATGGTAGATAGAACCCATAGAGATTTTAGTGACGAAGATA
>JAILEP010000114.1 GCA_024697825.1 Acholeplasmatales bacterium | reverse complement strand
AAGATGGAAAAGCTTCCTATTTCATATTTTGATAGAAATGCTCATGGTGATATCATGTCAAGATATACAAACGATGTTGATGCTATAAGACAGTTTGTAACTCAGACATTACTTCAAACATGTCAGGCACTTATTACTATTGTATTTGTCTTCATTATGATGCTTTACTTTAGCTTATGGTTAGCACTTGTATCTATTGTTTCAACATTTATTATTTTACATATCACTAAGAAGATTGGTGGTAATTCAGCAAAATATTCTATGGCTATGCAACAATCTACTGGTAAAGCAGAAGGATATATAGAGGAAATGATGAATGGCCAGAAGGTAGTTAAGTCATTTAATCATGAGGAATTAGCAAAGGCTGATTTTGATATTATTAATGATAAGCTTTGTGAGGATTCATATAAGGCTAATTATTATGGTAATATTTTAGGACCTATTTTAAATAATTTTGGTAATATAATTTATATTCTAATTGCGATTGTTGGTGTTATTTTATCTGTCAATAAAGCAACAAACATTGGTATTGGTGCTATGGTTGATTCAACACTTGCCCTAGTTACAGTTGGTACAGTTGCGACATTCTTAGGTATGTCTAAGCAGTTTACTCAAACTATTAATAATGTTTCACAGCAGCTTCCTATGATTGCACTTGCAATGGCAGGTGGTGCTAGAATCTTCCAGTTAATGGATCAAGAGCCTGAAGTAGATGAGGGCTATGTTACATTAGTTAAGGCAAATATTGATGAGGATGGCAATATTACTGAAACTGAGGAAAGAACTCATAAGTGGGCTTGGAAATACACTCATAAGACTTCAGGTGTTACAGAATACCGTGAATTAAAGGGTGATATTTTACTTGATAATGTTGATTTTGGATATTATCCAGATAAGCTAGTATTACATAACATTGATATTTATGCTCATCCAGGTCAGCAGATTGCCCTTGTAGGTGCAACTGGTGCAGGTAAGACAACTATCACAAATCTAATTAATCGTTTCTATGATATAGCAGATGGTAAGGTTAGATATGATGGTATTAATATCAATAAAATTAAGAAGGATGATTTAAGAAGATCTCTTGCGATTGTTCTTCAGGAAACTTCATTATTTACTGGTACTGTTAAGGAAAATATTAGATATGGTCGTTTAGATGCAACAGATGAAGAGGTATATGAGGCAGCTAAGACTGCAAATGCTTATGATTTCATCACAAGACTTCCAAATGGCTTTGATACAATGCTTACACATAATGGTGCAAACCTTTCTCAGGGCCAGCGTCAGCTAATTGCGATTGCACGTGCAGCCTGTGCTGATGCCCCTGTTATGATTTTAGATGAGGCTACATCATCAATTGATACTCGTACTGAGGCTTTAGTTCAGGAGGGTATGGATAAGCTTATGGAGGGTAGAACTACATTTGTTATTGCCCATAGACTTTCAACTGTTAGAAATTCTGATTGTATCATGGTATTAGACCAGGGTAGAATCATTGAAAGAGGTAGCCACGATGACTTAATTGCTAAGCGTGGTACTTACTACCAGCTATATACAGGTGCATTTGAGCTTGAATAAGTATTTAAAGTCGTTTTAGATATTTACTTTAATAAAATTTAGTGTTAAAATTCATATGTATTTTTAATAATAGCTATAATGACATACGTTATATTAATAAAACTTTAAGAGAGCAGACGGTTGGTGCGAGGCTGTAGAAAATTAATATATAGATCAATGTTGGAGCTTGTGGAGGAACAAAGTAGAGCCACACGTCAATACGCGTTAAGTATAAAATTAAGTGCTGTAAATGCCTTTAGTGCTTTGCAGAACTAAGGTGGTACCACGGTTTATTCGTCCTTAGAGATTCATATCTTTAAGGACTTTTCTTTTTATTAAAAATATGAATTATGAAATTTTAATTTAAAAATACAAATAATTTATAGAAAGAGGAACTAACATGAAGGATTACAAAGACACCCTATTTATGGGTAAAACTAATTTTGAAATGCGTGGTAACTTAACTAATAAGGAGCCATTAATCCAGAAGAAGTGGGAAGACATGGACCTTTATAATAAGGTTATCAAGAAGAACGAAGGTAAGAGAGAATACACATTACATGATGGACCTCCATATGCAAATGGTGATATTCATTTAGGTCATGCTTTAAATAAGATTTTAAAGGACTTCGTTGTAAGATATTACAATATGAATGGCTATAAGTCTGTATATATTCCAGGTTGGGATACACACGGTCTACCTATTGAAAATGCACTACAGAAGAGTGGTGTATCTAGAAAGGATAAGCCTATTGCAGAATTCAGAAAGCTATGTGAGGAGTATGCTTATAAGCAGGTTGAACGTCAGAAGGCTGGCTTTAAGCGTTTAGGTGTACTTGGTGATTTCAATCATCCATATATCACATTACAGCATGATTTTGAGCGTGACCAGATTAAGGTATTCGCTAAGATGGCAGAAAAGGGCTTAATTTATAAGGGATTAAAGCCAGTTTATTGGTCTCCATCTTCAGAATCAGCTTTAGCTGAGGCAGAAATCGAATATAAGGATATTACATCTAAGGCTATTTATTTCACATTCGCATTAACTGATGGTGATGGTATTTTAGAGGGTGCTAAGTTCATGGTTTGGACAACTACTCCTTGGACATTACCTTGTAACCTTGCAGTAGCTGCAGGTCCAGTTGTTGAATATGTAGTATTCAATTCAAATAAGGGTAAGCTTGTTTGTGCATATGAATTATTAAATTCATTAACTGAAAAGCTTGGCATTGAGAATGTAGAAGTATTAGGTACTTTAAAGGGTACTGATTTATTAAAGTATCATTATGAGCACCCATTATATCCTGGTATGATCAATAGAGTAATCAACGCTGATTATGTAACAGTAACAGATGGTACTGGTTTCGTTCATATCGCACCAGGCTATGGTGAGGAAGACTATATGGCTGGTAAGGAATATGGTCTTGAAATTAAGGTTGCAGTAGATTCTAAGGGTTACCAGAATGAGGTTTCTGGTAAGTATGCTGGTTTATTCTATGAGGATTCAGAGGATGTAATCATTGAGGATATGAAGAATAATGGCACATTACTATTATTAGATCCTATCACTCACTCATACCCTCATGACTGGAGAACTAAGAAGCCAGTTATCTTTAGAGCAACTCCACAGTGGTTCGCATCAATTGACCCAATTAAGGATGAAATTTTAAATGCTATTAAGAATGTAAATTGGAATCCAAAGTGGGGCGATGTTCGTATTTCTAATATGATTAAGGACCGTCATGATTGGTGTATTTCTCGTCAGAGAGCTTGGGGTGTTCCTATCCCAGTATTCTATGCAGAGGATGGCACTGAAATTTTAGACCAGAAGGTATTAGAGCACGTAGCTGAATTATTCGGTGAATATGGTTCAAATGTTTGGTTTGAAAGAGAAGCTAAGGATTTATTACCTGAGGGCTTCACTCATCCAGGCTCACCTAATGGTAAGTTCACTAAGGAAAAGGATATCATGGATGTTTGGTTCGATTCAGGATCAAGCTACATGCTATTAAATAGAAGAGGATTAAATTATCCTGCTGATTTATATTTAGAGGGTTCTGACCAGTATAGAGGTTGGTTCAACTCTTCAATTATCACAGCTGTTGCAACTACAGGACAGGCTCCATATAAGACTGTTGTTTCTCACGGATTCACTCTTGATGGACAGGGTAGAAAGATGTCAAAGTCTTTAGGTAACACTGTAGACCCAATTAAGGTATGTAACCAGTCTGGTGCAGATATCCTTCGTTTATGGGTTGCATCTGTAGAATATCGTGCAGATATGCCACTTTCACAGGATATCCTAAAGCAGGTATCTGAATCTTATAGAAAGATTAGAAATACATTAAGATTCTTACTTGCTAACACATCTGATTTCGATTCAAAGAACGCTTTACCATATGAAAAGCTAGAGTCAGTTGACAAGTATATGTTTATTAAGCTACAAAAGTTCATTAAGGACATTAAAGCAGACTATGAAAACTTCGACTTCGGTGAGGTTTATAGAACTGTAAATGCTTATATCACAAACACATTATCAGCATTCTATTTAGACTTTACAAAGGATATTTTATATATTGAAGATCCAAAGTCTAACAAGAGATTATCTACTCAGACAGTATTTGCTGAGATTGCTGATGCATTAATTAAGCTATTAGCACCTATCCTTCCTCATACAATGAGTGAAGCATATGATAATATGCCTAATAAGGAAGCTGAGGATGTATATTTAACAGATATGCCTACTCCAGTTGATGTAAATGATGATGCACTTGAAGCACAGTTTGATGAATTCTTAAAGTATAGAGATGTAATTAACAAGAAGCTAGAGGAAGCAAGAGCTGAAAAGATTATCGGTAAGAGCTTCAATGCTAAGCTTACAATTACTCTTGATGCAGAAACTAAGAAGGTATTTGAGCCTATTAAGGATTCAGCTGCACAATTATTAATTGTGTCACAGCTTGAATTCGTTGATGGAGACAAGTTCGACGTTAAGGTTGAGGCTGCTCAGGGCTGTACTTGTGCTAGATGCTGGAGCATTGTTCCATTTATTGATGAGAACGAACTTTGCCCTAGATGTGCAAGCATTGTAAAATTAAAGTAATTTTTTGACATAACAATAAAAAAATGGTACAATTGACCTAAATGGTACGCTTTTGATTTAAGGAGGTGATGAGTAATGGATTTCCAGATATTCTTCTTAAAAGAAAATTCAAGAATATATGATACAGCAGAATTAATGACCTTCTTGTCATCTAATTCAAATATCACTCCACCTAATGCTGGTGATGGCATAGGCAAGAGAGAATATATCTATTACCATCAGACTTTAAACTTTGAGGCAAAATTCATCATTAATAACAAGTCAGTTGTACCTCATCTTGAAAGATTGGGTGCAAAATACTTCGATGTTAATTTCTATGTAACATTCAATCTGTTATTAAGTAATTATGCCGCTGAAACTATCCTAGATATTGTTCAGGAAATTTGTTCTAAGTTTGATTTTAAGGTTTATATTGAGTCATATGGAACTGAGGTTAGACCTTTTAGACGTGTTGATGTAATTCAGCAGTTCAATTTATGGAAAAAGGCCTTCGCAGATAAGTATCCAGAGCAGCTACTTGGCTTTTATAAGCTAGATGCTAGTGCTTTACAATCAGTTTATACTTATTTACTTCAGAGAAAGAGACTTGAGCTTACATATGATCAAAATAAGCTTCAGGTATCAAATTATTATTTCCTACATGCTGTAAAATCAAGAAGTGCATTCGTAGCTATTAAGTGGAATGGAGATAAGCCTTTCATTTTACCACCTGCAGTAGATGTATTAATCTATGATGATGGTAGATCAGAAAGATATTTACCAATGGTTGAGGTTTTAAACAAGGCCGGTAAGTATTTCTCAGTTTTAGATAATTATGGAAGCTTACAGATTTTAGAAAGCAAGTACGTATCTAAGTTTGCAAAGGTTCTTAATAAAGAAAAATTTGCCCCATCAAAAGCAGAATTATTATTTGTACCATTAGATAAACTTTTAGATGTTTAAGGAGTGTTATATAATGGAAAAATCTAAATATATCGATCATACATTACTAAAGGCATTTGCCACAAAGAAGGAAATTGCTAATTTATGTAGTGAAGCTAATTATTATAAATTCGCATCAGTTTGTGTAAATCCATACTATGTATCATTTGCACATGACATATTAAAGGGTTCTGGTGTTAATATTTGTACAGTAATTGGTTTCCCTTTAGGTGCAAATTCTAGTGATGTAAAGGCATATGAAACAACAAGAGCTATCGCAGATGGTGCTGATGAGGTTGATATGGTTATCAATATCGGTGCTATGAAGGATGGCGATTATGAAACAGTTTTAAATGATATTAAGGCTGTAGTTAAGGCTGCAAATGGCGTTTTAACTAAGGTTATCATTGAAACATGCTATTTAACTGATGAAGAAAAGGTTAAGGCATGTGAGCTTGCTAAGGAGGCTGGTGCTGATTTCGTTAAGACTTCAACTGGCTTTGGTACAGGCGGTGCAACTCCTGAGGATGTTGCGTTAATGAGAAAGACTGTTGGTCCTGATATGGGCGTTAAGGCTTCTGGTGGAGTTAGATCTAAGGAAGACTTTGAAAAGGTAATTGAGGCTGGCGCATCAAGAGTTGGATGTAGTGCTGGTGTCAAGATTATGGAGGGCTATAAGAATGAGTAATATTCCTACACCTCATAACGCTTGTGATGATGCATCACTTATCGCTAAGACAGTATTAATGCCTGGTGATCCTTTAAGAGCAAAATTTATTGCTGATACATTCCTAACGGATGTAGTTGAATTCACACATGTTAGAAATGTACTTGGCTATACAGGCTATTATAATAAGAAAAGAATCAGTGTAATGGCTTCTGGTATGGGTATGCCTTCAATTGGTATTTATTCATACGAGCTATACAATTTCTATGGTGTTGAAAACATCGTTAGAGTTGGTAGTGCAGGAAGCTTTGACCCAAGCCTAAAGCTTTATGATACATTACTTGTAACAGAGGCATTTGCATTCTCTAATTATGCAAAGGTTGGCTTTGGTATTGGTTCTCATGTAATGAAATCAACAAAATCACTTAATACAAAGCTTACTAAGGCTGCAGAAAAATTAGGAATTCCTCTAATTCCTGCAAAGATTTATTCAAGTGATGTTTTCTATGGCAATGACCCTGAGCTTGGTAAGAAGCTATTCCGCGAAAAGGGATGTCAGGCTGTAGAAATGGAAAGCTTTGCTTTATTTACTAATGCTAAGGTATTAGGAAAGAAGGCAGCTTGCTTACTAACTATCTCTGATACAGCAGATGGTCAGCTAACAACAGCTATCGAAAGACAAAATTCATTCACTAATATGATGAAGATTGCTCTTGAGCTAGCAGCAAAGGAATAATAAAAATAAGGGATTGAAATCCCTTATTTCTTTTTAAAGTAGGTGTTTTTATGAGAATAATAACTAAAAAATTTCATACAGTTATATTTAGAAAGCACTATTTTATGGAATATAACCAAAGAAATGTAACAATC
>JAILEP010000101.1 GCA_024697825.1 Acholeplasmatales bacterium | reverse complement strand
AATCCAAATGATATTTCATTATGGATTATTGAATAAATAAGAGGGATGATTCCAATAATCCAAAATATTAGAGTCAATATAATATAAAGCATTATATTTCTTAATATATAAGGCTTTAATTCAGGTTTTGTAATAAGTCTTATTTCTTCATCATTATTTAATTTTAAATTAGCTAATTCTTCTTTTGTTAATTCCATATAAATACCTTAAACAAAAGTCAGGCTTATGCCTGACCTTCTATTTCCTTAACGCTCTTTCCACAATATGGACATACGATAAATCTCTTATCAAATGTCTTATAGCATCCTGTACAGATGATATTATTTCTCTTAAAGCCTTCTTCACTCTTGAAGTCCTTTACCTTAAATACTAAATCATCTAATCTATCAGATACTAAGGCTGCATCCTTAATACATTTAAATTTAATAATTCCTGAATTCTTAGTGTCGATTGTGACATCACCAGTTTCATATTTCTTATCGATAGTACCAGCCTTATATTCTACTCTTTTAACATCTTCGATATTAGCTTCCTTCTTTATAATATAGCCCTTAGTACCTACAATTATAATTCTTTGATCGGTAATTAGGATAGCTGTTTTATCTGCAGCTTCACTTGTATTATAATAAGTAATTCCTAAATTAATTAAAACAACTGCCCATAGTGCCACAATGATGAAATAGAAAATCCATGAATTATCCTCATCAACATTTAAGGCAATAATAATTGCGACTACAGTAATTACAATTGAAACAATTGCAAGGATTGCAAGCTCAATTCCTTCTCTAATCCAAAGTGTCTTCTTATCTGATTTAGTTTCTAATAATACTCTCTCATTTGTTTTTAATACTGATTTTATATCCTTCTTAGCCATAATTTAAAATTTCTCTCTTTTATTATCATATTCTAATTCAATAGTTGCGCCACAATAAGGACACTTCTTTAAATTCTTATCAACAGTTGAACCACAATATTCGCAAGTTCTTGAAAATTGAAAGAACTTTTCCTTTTTAGTATTGTCGTTTTTAATTTCATCAAGCTTATTTTTAACAGTTTGAGCATCTAAGATATCATTAAATACTACTGAACCAATCTTACCTGTAACATATAAATCAGATACTCCAAAACGAGAATCTGTTGCGGACTGGTGAACCTCAGTTCTAGATATTAATGAAAGCTGAACCTCACTTTTTACAAAAGGAGTTTCACCTGATATTACTAATAATCTTTCACTAGTAACATAATATTTTTCATGTTTAATAACTCTCTTAGCCTTAACAATACTATAAGCCCAAATCCAAAATGGTGTTAAATGGATCAATATAAATGGAATAACCATTGCAAGAGGTCCACCTGCACGTGAAAAGAAAAATACAAAAAAGACATCAAATACTAACCATAAAATTGCAAATGGTGCACCCTTAAGTACCTTTTCTGCTACATAAGCCTTCTGCTTAGGTACTGCACTCCATAATATTTCCTCATCGGTATGAAGAATATTTGAAATATTAACATTATCTTCCTTATTACCAAAATATTTATAATTAATATTACTCATAATAAAACTCCTAAAAAACTACCCTTTTATTTTACTACATTAAGTAACAAATTAAAATAAAAATGTCTAAGTTCGAGCTTAGACATTATTTTTAAGCTATATAATCTGTATCAGTAGACATATTAGTTGCATATTCATCAGAATCTGAATCTGAATCATCATCAAATTCTTCTTCTAAATCATATTCACTAATATCTTCAAGTGCTACCTTAGATAGATTAGAGATAGATTGAGTTAGCATTTTTAAGAATCCCTCAATTAGCTCCTTTGGATGGATATCTGTATCACTATCCCTATCTCCTGGCTTTTCCTTATGGGGCTTTAGGCTTCTAATACCTGTAGCGTTTTGCTCAAAAGCCTCAAAATTGGTCATTGTAGGGACATTTCTAAAGAAATCATATTCAATATGTAAAGCATCTAAAGTGCTCTCTAATGCCTTATAAAACTCTCTAGAATCGATATGAATTACCTCTGGTAGCACACCAGCCTCAGTCCAAATTGAATCCATAATACCATAAATTAAATCCTTATAGGTTTTAGGGGCAGTCATAATATATTTAATAAACATCTTTCTACCCTGAATATAGGTAACAATTAAAGGTCTTACACCTGTTTCTTTAATTACCATTGTGTAAAAGGTAGTTAATAAATAGGCCTCATCTGGTGAATAAATAGAATCCTTATATTCATCTACTAGGGCTTGATTAACTCTTGCCTTCTTAGGTAAATATTCTAAATATGGAATATCCTTATATGTAAGCTTATATTCAAGCTTTTCAGTATCAATTTGAGATAGAGCCATCTTATTAGCGTTAAAGCCCTCAGTTAGAGTTGGCTCATTCTTAATTAATGATTCTAGGAATTCTAAATTCCTAAATACTACCTCTAAATCATGAATGCTTGGTAATGTTCTTTTCTTACCATAATTATAATGATAAATTAAAACATTGTTTTCATGTTTAATCTTACAGCCCATATTATGGATATATTTACCATCAGCCTCATCTAAATCCTCACTATTTAGTAATAATACTACTAAGCCATCCATTTCATAAAAGCGCTGGAAGGCTGGCTCTAGTGTTAGGGCATCAGTTATATAATTGAAGCCATATTCAGTAGAGAATAGCTCAATTGATTTATAATGCTCTAAAAATTTTAAATTGAAGCGCATTAAATAAATGTCTTCGCTATCGCTAAAGGCATTTATTTAATGCGCTTCAATTTAAAATTTTTAGAGCATTATAAATCAATTGAGCTATTCTCTACTGAATATGGCTTCAATTATATAACTGATGCC
>JAILEP010000033.1 GCA_024697825.1 Acholeplasmatales bacterium | reverse complement strand
GATTTAATAAAGGATTTATAAAATGGAAGAAATTATTAATTTATTATTTTTAAATCAGGATTTAAAATATCGAGATTTTCATTCTAGTCTAATGCCTAATATTAATAAGGATAATGTAATAGGAGTTAGAAGGCCTATTTTAAAGAAAATGGCTAAGGATATTTATAAAAATTATAATTATAGCTTATTCTTAAATGAGCTTCCTCATAAATATTTTGAAGAGAATGTTTTACATATTTTAATAATTTCTTATTTAGATGATTATGATTTAATGATTAATGAATTAGATAAATTTATTCCCTATATTGATAACTGGGCTGTATGTGATGGGTATTCATCAAAGCTAATAAAGAAGAATAAGGATAAAATCATTATTAAAATCAAGGAATGGATAAAAAATAAATATATCTATTCTAAAAGATTTGGTGTTAATATGTTAATGAATTATTTTTTAGATGATGATTTTAAGAAAAGCTATTTAAGCCTAGTAGGAAATATTAAATCAAATGATTATTATTTAGATATGGTTATTGCGTGGTATTTCGCAACTGCCCTAGCTAAAAAAAGGGATGAAACTCTTTTATATTTAGAAAATAATAAGCTAAGTGATTCGGTAAAGAAAATGCTAATTAGAAAGGCTAAGGATTCATATAGGGTAGATGAATCTACAGTTTTAAGATTAATTGAAATATTATAAGGATTTGGTGATTAATTATGAAGTACGATTGTATAATTGTTGGGGCAGGACCTGCTGGAATCTTTTGTGCATATGAATTTATGGTAAAGAATCCAGAATATAAAATTTTATTAGTTGATAAGGGTAATGATATTTATTCTAGACGCTGTCCTGTAAATGAGCATAAGCTTGCTAAATGCCCAGTTAATAAGGATGGAGTATCTGGATGTAGTCCAGCCTGCTCAATTACTAATGGATTTGGTGGTGCTGGTGCCTTTTCTGATGGTAAATTTAATATTACAACCGAATATGGTGGCTGGTTAACTGATTATTTAGAGGATGATAAGGTACTTGAATTAATTAAATATGTTGATTCAATTAATTTAAAATTTGGGGCAACTAAGGAAATCACTAATCCTAATACTGAAAAGGTAAGAGAAATTGAAAGAAGAGCTTTAGCTGTAGGCTTAAAGCTTTTAAGAAGCCAGGTAAGACATTTAGGTACTGAAAACAATCTAGAGATTATGAGAAAGATTTACGAGCATTTAAAGCCATTAATTGAGATGCGCTTTAGATGTGAGGTTGATGATGTCTTAGTTAAGAATGATAAGGTTTGTGGTATAAAGCTTTTAAATGGTGAAATCTTAGAAGCAGATAATGTCTTTTTAGGCGTTGGTAGAGATGGTTCTGCATGGCTTGAAAGGATTTGTAAGAAGAACAATATTAATTTAAAGAACAACCAGGTTGATATTGGTGTTAGAGTTGAAACTAACGATGTCATTATGGAAGAAATAAATAAGAATTTATATGAAGGTAAATTCATTTATAGGACATCTGTTGGAACTGTTGTTAGAACATTCTGCTCAAACCCAAGTGGCTATGTCGTAGTTGAAAACCATAGTGGTACTATGCTTGCGAATGGTCATGCCTACGCTGATTCTAAGCTTGGCTCAAATAATACTAATTTCGCACTATTAGTATCACACCAATTCTCAGAACCATTTAATTTACCTAATGAATATGCTCATCAGGTATCACGCTTAGCTAATGAATTATCATGTGGGTCTATTATTGTTCAGCGCTATGGTGATTTTATTAGAGGTAGAAGATCTACTCCAAAAAGAATAAGTGAGGGCTTTGTTAAGCCATCACTTAAGGAAGCTGTTCCTGGTGATTTAGGCTTAGTATTACCATATAATACAATGAAATCAATTGTAGAAATGATTGAAGCATTAGACCATGTAACTCCAGGTATTGCCAATGAGCATACATTATTCTATGGAGTTGAGGCCAAATTCTATTCTGCAAGACCTGAAATTACAAATGAATTTGAAACTAAGGTTAAGGGTCTATATGTTGGTGGTGATGGTGCAGGCTTAACTAGAGGTCTTGCCCAAGCCGGTGCAAATGGCGTTTATGTTGCAAGAATCATTGACCAAAAATTAAAGAAATAAAATTTTTAAGAATGCCTAGAAACGGGCATTCTTTTCTTTTAATATAATTTCACATATTATTAATTATAAATTCCTATAATTTTATAGTATAAATTAAGTGAGAATAGAGCGAATCTAATTTAATATTATATATTAAAAATACCTCAAATTATGATATAATAGTTTTAGTTTGAATCTATTCATAATAGCATCAATATCTTGGATAGATTTGTCTTTGGATAAATTAATAGGAGTTGGTTTAGATGTTTAATAAAATAACAAGATATGTTTCATATGGAACTATCTTATCCCTTGTCGTACTCAATATGGTAGCCCTATTTATAGGTATATCTAGTGAGCTTTATATTGGCTCAGTATTTGGTATGGCAGCTCGTATCGCAGATAATAATTATTTAGGAATAATTTCAATTATTCTAATTTCTATATTTGCGATAGAGGTAGGCTTAAGCTTAGTTTCTATCTTATTATCAATAATTAAAAGAAGAAATATCTCAGGAATGGGCTTATTCTTTATTGAATTATTTGGTGTTGCAAGCTTTATTTTAATGATTACAAGTAAGGATTTTAAGACTGGTGCTATCATTACAATTGGTGTTGGAATTGGCGTTCATTTAATAAGTGTTTTACTTGGATTCTTTACAGGTATTAATAAGAGTGAGACAGAAGAAAATACAGAAGGACTAAAAAAGAATAATAAGATTATCAAGGGCTCAAGCCTTGTCATAAATGCCTTATCTATTTTAGTTTCTACAATGGTATTTTTTGTCCCATTATTTATTGATACTACAAGCCATTCACTTGTAAATTTCTTAGATGATTCATTAATTATTAAAATTTCTTATATAGCTTTTTTAATTTTATATATTGTAAATATTGTAATCTATTTAAGAACATTTAAGTATTATTTTAATAATTATTCTAATTATTGTGTCTCATCAAGAACATCAATGTATTTTAGTACCCTAGTAACACTAGGCTTCTATTTATATAGTGTTATTTTAGGTATGGTCAATAAATATGAGGCTAATGCCGCACCATTTATTGTTTTCCTAGTAACTGGTATATTACTTGTTATATCTGCAATGATTAACGCAAGATTTGAAGAGGTTAATAAGGAAAAGAAGGTTAAGGATAATTTCTTTACCTTCCGTGTTATTTCATTTATTATTACAATCCTATTTACAGTTTTAACTGTTATTACAATGGGTTCTAATATTTTAACTGTAGCCTTAGAGGATGGAACTGAGGTTTTAAATTTAAATGGATATGATATCCTAGCTAATTATTCAAGCTATGGTGAGGGCTATCGTTCATTTGCCCTAGTATTACATTTAATGCTAATAGTAGAAGCCATTACTTTAGCATCTAGTGCAATCCTATTCTTTAATAAATCAAAGGCATATAAGACAGTATCATTAATTTCTATTGTTATATCTTATTTATTTATCTT
>JAILEP010000119.1 GCA_024697825.1 Acholeplasmatales bacterium | reverse complement strand
GATTTAGCTAATTCATTTAAATCAGAATTAAATAAGGAAATAAATCCCAAGGATTTAAATATAGAAGAAATAAAATTAGAATTAAAATATGAAAAGAAGAATTATGAATTAAATAATGATTTCAGTATTTTAAATGGCTTAATCATTAAGGATAAAATTAATTTATGTGTTGGGTCAGGCCTACTTCCTAAAACAAATTACATATATGTTTCAGGATGTGCAGGATATACAACACCTAAGGTTAAAAATATTCCATCTCTATGCCTTTCTGATGGACCTGCAGGTATAAGAGTTTCAACTAAGGTAAAGGTCTTAAGAAATGGTAAAACTAAAGGTATAACTCCATCAATGGAGGCATATAATTATTTACCTGGCTTCTTTAAAAAATTTAAATACGCTAAGGATAAGAATGCATATTATCAAAAGACAGTATCCTATCCAACTGGAATATCATTATGCTCAACATTTAATAAAAAACTAATAAATGAGGTAGGTAAGGCAATTTCTTTAGAGCTTGAGGCCTTAGGAATAAGCTATTATTTAGCTCCTGCAATCAATATTATTAAAAATCCAATTGGAGGTAGAAGCTTCGAATATTATTCTGAGGATCCATATTTATCTGGTATGACAGCTGCCGCTTTAATTAATGGTATTGAGGAATCTAAGAAGCATTATGCAGTATTAAAGCATTATGCTTGTAATAATTTAGAATTTAGAAGAAATGAAATTTCTGCAAATGTATCTAATAATGCCTTAAGAGATATTTATTTAAGAGCATTTGAAATAGCTATTAAATATTCTAGTGCAAGTGTAATTATGTCAAGCTATAATAAGGTAAATCATAAATACGTTTGTAATGATGAAGGCTTATTAAATAAGACCTTAAGAGAAGAATTTGGATTTTCTGGCATGGTTATGACTGACTGGCTTTCAACATCTAAGGGGTATGGTTCTAATTCCTTAGCGATAAAGGCAGGTAACGATTTAATTATGCCTGGTGGTAAATCATATTATAAGGATTTTTATAAAGCATATAAAAAGGGCACAGTAACTGAAGAAGAAATTAACCGTGCCGCAAGTAATGTATTAAATTCAATTATCAATACAGAGATGTATAAAAAATACAAAAATAGATAATTAAAAATGCCAACGCGAGTTGGCATTTTATTATTTTACTTAACTGTGTAAGTCCAGTTGTGCTTGTCGTCCTTCTTACCAGACTGAATACCAGTGATTTCATCATAAAGCATCTGAGATACCTTACCGATTCCGCCATCAGCAACTGTATATTCCTTACCATCGATAACGAACTTACCAATTGGAGAAATAACAGCAGCAGTACCAGTACCGAATGCCTCTTCAAGAGTACCATCCTTAATAGCCTGTTCTAATTCATCAACTGAAATACGTCTTTCAACTGCAGGAATACCCCTGTCCTTTAAAACCTCAAGACAAGACTTTCTAGTGATACCAGGAAGAATTGAACCAACTAATGCTGGAGTAACAACCTCACCATTAATCTTGAACATAACGTTCATTGAACCAACCTCTTCGATATACTTTCTTTCAACTGCATCTAACCAAAGAACCTGAGAATAGCCCTTTAATTCAGCCTTCTTACCTGCACGAGTAGAAGCGGCATAGTTACCACCACACTTTGTGTAGCCTGTACCACCCTTACCAGCAACTCTTACATCGTCCTTTTCAATAACGATAGATACTGGGTTTAAGCCTTCCTTATAGTAAGAACCTACTGGGGAAAGGATAACCATGAAGATTGCATGATGAACACCATGAACACCTAAAGTATGGTCATCACCAATCATGAATGGTCTAACATATAATGATGTACCTGGATCTGTTGGAACCCAGTCACGGTCTAAATTAACAACTGCGTTAACTGCCTGAACGAAATCATCCTCGTTTAACTGAGGTAAGCATAATCTTTCAGCAGAAGAATTCATTCTCTTTGCGTTTTCATATGGTCTGAATAATTTAACTTCACCATTACCTACATGATAAGCCTTCATACCTTCGAAAATTTCTGCACCATAATGGAAAGCTGTAGAAGCTGGAGACATTGGAATTGGACCATATGGAACAATTCTGGCATCATGCCATCCCTCTCCTTCATTCCAGTCCATCATGAACATGTGGTCTGTGAAATGCTGACCGAAGCCTAATGCTCCTGTAGGCTTTGCCTTTGGAGTAGCTGTCTTTGTAATTTTAATATCTAGCATATAATAATCTCCTTTTAATTTCAAAAAACTTCAAATACTATTATAACTCCGTTATTTGATGAAATCAAACATAATAAATTGAATTTTTAGCAAAATATTATATAATGTTTTGTGTGAGGTTTAGTTTATGAAAAATAATTTTTTATTTGAGGCTAATTTTTCGAATATTTTTTATAATGTAGTTAGCATTTTAATTGGTATAATTCTAATTGCCTTTGGTATATTAAAGATAGTGAAGAATAGAAAAATCGCCTTTGCGATTGTATGCTTCATCCATTCTATTTTGTTTTTAGGCTTTGGCGTAGCTGGCTTTTTCTTCCCAGATAAATATAGCTTTATTCCAATTCTTTCAATGCTTGCATTTACTATAACAATGATACTTTGTTACATTTTAATGAATAAAAAAGGGGATAATAGTGATAAAAAGTAACTTTATGTTACTTTTTTTATTTATATAAAATGTTTAAATTTTATCTTGATTATGATATAATTGTAATAAGATATACGTCTATTAGGGGGCGGTGCAATGCAATACAAGAACAGAAAAAAGGTCGATGGACTTGAATCAAAGCTAATGGCAGTTACAAACCAGCTACTAGATTTAGGTAAAAGAAACAGATTGTTAAATTACCGTGATACTGGTTTAAAGTCATTACGTTTATTAAATAAAAATACAGAAGAAATCTTTAGATCTGTTAAGGCATATCGTGATCTTAAGTTTTTTGATACTGACGCAGCACTAACTGCATATATCAGTGATGAAACTATTCCAGATAAGATTATTGGTGAGGATTTATTACATTTAGAATTTCCTGATGTTTATTCAGTATGTCGTAAGAACCTAGCTAATAGGGAGCTTTTAGCCTATAAGCAGGGCTACCAGGTTCAGAGAGTATTAAAATCTTTAAATAAGGATTCAAGATCATCATTAATTGAAAAGGGTATTAACCCATTATACATTTCATTTGGTTTTATTTATTATACAGAAAATGAAAATACATTTACTGCACCACTACTATTAATTCCAGTTGAAATTAATACAGATGAGGGCTTTTATTCACTTAGACAGTATGAGGATGATATTCTTTTAAAC
>JAILEP010000057.1 GCA_024697825.1 Acholeplasmatales bacterium | reverse complement strand
AGTAGAGGCTATATCTATATTAGATGAACCAGAATTAAATGAATATACAGATATATTAATTTTAGGTGGGGCACCATATGAGCATAGAAATAATTATCTTCAACCTCGATATTTTTATCCTTAAATATCTTCTTTAAGGCTTTAACTGTTCTTCTAGACCAATTAGAAGTTGTAAATAATACAATCTTACCCACCATTTTAGGATCTATTCTTTCAGCATATTCTCTTAAGATTGGTGACATTATATCTGCATATGGTGCCCCACCTAAAATTAATATATCTGTATATTCATTTAATTCTGGTTCATCTAATATAGATATAGCCTCTACTCCTGCACCTTCTGCAATCGCTATTGCAATATCCTTTGTATGACCAAGCTTTGAATAATATCTTACCTTAACCATGCTTTCACCTCTATGGCTAAATTATAGCACTATTTTATAAATATAATATAAAACATTTGTTCAAAATCAGGCTTATTATTTATTAGTTTTAAAATCCTTATTAGAATCTGAGAATGTCATATTATTAATAGTCTTATTATATTTAGTATGATATACGTCAGGGGAAGGGAATCCAACTGAGCCTATTGCCTTAGTATCAACATAGATTCTTGATGTCTTAAAGGCATTGTCTATTCCTTCATATTGGATAGATGTATTATTTGATGGCTCCTTCTTTTCACTACAAAAATCTGTAGCCTCATGTAATAGCATAGCCCCACGAGTAAGTGATGTTGTAACATCAGTGATTCTTCCATCCTTTAAATTATCTCTTATTGCCATAAGTGTTCCCATTGCTAAAACCATTCCCGGAATATAATCTAGAGGAACTCCATTTAAATTGACTGGATTTTCCTTAGAACCATTTCTTACAGATAGACCTGTTATATCTTCTGCAAGTGGTGCCCAACCTGGTCTATCCTTCCAAACTGTATCACTAAAGCACATTAAATTAGAATAAATAATATTTGGATTAAGCTTTCTTATTTCTGAAAGAGATAGTCCAAATTTATCAAAACAGCCATTTTGGTATGAGCAGGTAATAATATGAGCTTCCTTAATTAGCTCTTTCATACGAGCTAAATCCTCTAGTTTATTGAAATCTAGTTGGATAGAATCCTTACCAGCCCAACCATCAAGCTCAAGCATCGCCTGTTCTTGATCCATATATGTACCACGTCTAACCATTAAGATATCAGCGCCATATTCTGCGAGTATTCGAGAGGCAGCAGGTCCTGCAATAATATGTGTTAAATCTAATACCTTAATTCCAGTTAATGGTCCACGAGATAAATCTTTACCAAAATCTAGCTTAGATTTATCATAATCATTAAATCTAATTAAAGGCATATTTTTAACTGCGTTACCTACCTCTGTCTTTTCCCATTCTTCTCTATCTCTTAAAACACAGGCACAGGCTCCACATTTAAAGCTTCTTTCTTCAAGCTCATAAGAATTTAATTCCTTAACTACTGATTTTAAATATTTAATATCACGTTTAGTAGACATTAAAGTAAATTTCTCACTAGGCTTCTTTAAGCCTAATTCTTCAACAAGCTTCTTTTGTTGAGACTGATAATAAACATGGAATGAAATATATCTATCATCCTTTGTTTTATATTTATAGAATGAACCATTAATAGCATTATCTACTCTAATTGCGCTAGCAAGCCTTACCTTACCAAATTTCTTGTCGCGAGTATTAGCCATATAAAGTCTAATTGCTTGCATACCAGAGTAAGCAATATCAGTATAGATTTTATCATTATTGAAGCTATCGCCTCTTAATTCACCTATTTCTGTTGCAAGCTCTGCACAAAGTGAAAGTATTGCGGCGATAAGTGGAGTTTGTAGTACCTTCTCCTCCATAAATAGCTTATTTACTCCAGCCTTTCTAAGCTTAGCAAGAGCAAAGGCAATTACATGAGGGAATGGGTTTTCTTTTAAATAATTCTTCTTAAGCTCAGCTTCAGTATTTGTATCAACGATAAAAGTTACTGGTAATTTAGTTTCAATTCCTAAAAGATTAGATAAATAATCATAAACTCTTTGAGCATCTATCGCCTTATCCTTTAAAATATCCTGAACACTCATAAATTACCTCCTTAAATCTTCATTGCGACCTCATAAGCACGCCAAATAACAGTTCTTAAATTACCAACCTCTAAACAATCACCAACTAGCTGGAATGTTCCTACTGCATCAAGTGGAGATGGAATATAACCTATAGAAGAAATAACTGAATCACATTCAATAGTAATTTCCTTACCTTCCTTATCTAGACAAATTATAGAACCATCCTTAACCTCTTTAAGAGTAGTCTCTAAGAATACTGGTACCTTCTTCCATTCAAACCATTCTCTTAAATAGCTTGAATTAGCTAGGCAGACACCCTTTTGAGCAATTAAATCATTCTTCATTTCAACAATTGATACCTCATGACCATTTAATGCTAAATCATAAGCAATCTCTGAACCAGTTAAGCCACCACCTATAATAGCGACCTTCTTTCCTAATTCCATCTTGTTATATAAATAATCAGATGCTTCAATCATCTTTTCATAGCCTGGGACCTTAGTTAAGTATCTAGGCTTAGCTCCAGTTGCAACAATTATTGGTGAGCCCTTAAAATTATCTAAATCCTTTATTTCACTATTTAGATGGATTTCTATATCTAATCTAGTCATTTCTTCAATATACCATTTTAATAGGCTTCTTAGGCTTCCTTTATATGATTCAGCTGCCGCTGCGACAAAGACACCACCTAAATGATCCTTCTTTTCATAAATTACAGGGTTGTGGCCACGAAGCTTTAATACTCTTGCGGCTTCCATACCACCAATACCACCACCAACAATAATAACCTTCTTAGGCTTATTAGTCTTTTTAATATAATGCTTATCCCACTGCATCATTTCTGCATTAATAGCACATCTTGCTAAATGAAGTGAATCTGATAAATCCTGATTATTTGGTACACCCTTATAATGAGCCATGTTAAAGCAGCCATTATGACACTGAATACATGGTCTAATTTCATTACTCTTACCATTTAAATATTTAGTGAACCATTCTGGGTCTGCAAGCCACTGTCTTGCAATACCAATTCCATCAAGCTTGCCCTCACTAATTGATTTAGCGCCTGCCTCTAGAGTCATTCTACCTGCACAAACAACAGGCATTTTAGTAAATTGCTTAATATGCTCAACATATTCCAAATTACAATTTTCAGGCATATATACAGGTGGATGACACCAATACCATGAATCATATGTGCCATTATCGCAATTTAGCATATCATAGCCGGCTTCCTCTAAATACTTAACCGCAAGCTCAGATTCAGCCATATCACGACCAACCTCAACATATTCCTCACCTGGTAAAGCTCCCTTTCTAAAATCCTTAGTCTTAGATACTACAGAATATCTAAGTGATACTGGGAAGTCATCACCACATTCTTTCTTAATAGCCTTACAAATTTCCGCTGCGAAGCGATACCTATTTTCTAATGATCCACCATATTCATCAGTTCTCTTATTTACATATTTAAGAGTAAACTGATCTAATAAATAGCCCTCATGAACAGCGTGAATTTCAACACCATCTACACCAGCATCCTTACATAGCTTAGCAGATTTTGCAAAGGCCTCAATAAATTCTTCTATTTCTTCCTTTGTCATTTCACGAGATGGAACCTTATCACTCCATCTATTTGGAGATGGTGATGGGGCAGCTGTAATCTTATCTAAATTCATAATAGGCTTAGAAATAAATCTTAAAAATTTATTAGTATAAAGCTTTTCCATCATATTAGATATAGCAAATGATCTACCAAATCCCGCAGTAAGCTGAATAAAAAGCTTCGCTCCTGTCTTATGGAATTCTGGCATCCATTTAGCTAAATCCTGATACATCTTCTTATTCTTATATAGCCAAGAGCCAAACATCGGATTATATACTGGCTGACATCCTGGTAATACAAGTCCACAGTTATTTTTAGCAACCTCCATAATGAATTTAGCCCCCGCTTCATCAAAATGGTTCTTTTCTAACCAACCAAATAAATCAGTACCACCCATTGAAGTTAAAACAATTCTGTTTTTAATTTCAACATTACCAATCTTCCATGGTGTTAATAAAATATCTTTTTCATTATTCATATAAATCGACCCCTTTTAATAATTATACCACAATATAATTATTTTGGTAATTAGGACTACTTTAACTGATAAGGACAAAATGTAAAATAAAAAGCCTGAAGCTATTCTTCAGACTTAGTATTCTTAATCTTCTTTTCCTTTTTTGGCTTTGGCTCCTTCTTAGGCTTAGGAGCTTTTTCTGGTTTTGGCTCTTTCTTAGGCTTAGCCTCTTTTTCCTTTTTAGCCTTATTAGCCTTTTCCTTCTTTGGCTTTTGTTTCTTTTCCCCTTTTTCTAATTCATCTAATTCAAGCTTGATATGCTCTTCCTTTAATGGAATAGTATTTTCAATAATATCAGATGCCTTAATAGTTCTCTTTCTAGAGGCTAAGAAAATAACTAATATCATCTTACGGATAAACGCAAAGGCCTTTAGGTTTTCACGCTTAGTGGCGTTTAAGCCCTTAAGTAAATCTCTAGTACTAAATTTAATGATTTATGTATTAAGATATTAGAAACACCTATTCCTAAGAATACTTGGCTTTGGCTCCTTCTTTGGCTTAGGAGCTTTTTCTGGTTTTGGTTCTTTCTTTTGCTTAGGCTCTTTTTCCTTTTTAG
>JAILEP010000046.1 GCA_024697825.1 Acholeplasmatales bacterium | reverse complement strand
TTATATGTTCCATTTACAAACGGTACAACTACAGTTATTTATTTAGTAGAAGTAAATAAGTCAACTGGTTATTGGACAAATGTTTATTCAACTGCATATGATGGTACTAATGGAGTTGATACTAAGGTTGGTACAATTAGTGGTAATTATACTACATTAACTGCAACTCAAAATGCAGCTAGTATCACAGTTAATGGTTATACATTAGCTGATTATGCTGGAGATCCAACAGATAATTCATCATTATACATGGATTATTTAGGTAACCCACTTGAGAATCATTTCTGGTATGTATCATATGTTGTATTTAGTGAAGCCGCACTTCATGGTGATGATGCAGCTGGAACTACTAGATATTATCATATATCTATTATCGATGCGACAAATACAGTTTACTTTGAAGTTGAACTATATGCTCCAGAAACATTCGCTGAGGTAACAAAGAATCAAACATTATACATGACAATTTCTGAAAATATCTATAATGATACTACTAAGACTGGTACTCGTCAGATTTCTGGTTATTTAGTAGCTAATACAGATACTAATGGTAACTTAGTTAAGGATACTGATAGTAATTCACATACTTATGGATTAGTATTATATACTTTAAGAATTAAGTTAAAACCATTACCAAAGGGTTATTTCTATTTCTATGTAGATTTACCTAATGGTTATGTTGTAAGTGCTACAACTGATATGGCTAACCAAATAAATACAGGATCTGTTCCTGGTTCATTAGAAGAAGGATCATTCTTACCATTCACTTCAATTATTACTAAGACAATTTATCTTGAGTTTATTGTAAGTGCTGGTAGTGAAGATGATTCATCTGTATGGGCTGTAACAACTTCAGATATTTATACTCGTAAGGCAACTTATGCAGGTGTAACACCTGAAGATACAACAGGAGCTTAAAAGTGCAACGAAGCACACTCGTAAAGGGTGTGCTTTTTTGTGCTTTAATACAACAATTTTTGTCATATTATGACATTAAAAGTCAATTAGTTAAGCCATTTTTTTATCTTTTTATAAGAATTGTACGTGTAAAATGAACTTAAGTTTGAAATTTGTATTATTTGTAATTTTTATACTATTTTCTATAGGTTATATGGTATAATAAAACCCTACCCATTTGGAGGAAAGGAGGATTTTTGTATGGAATCGGAATTTATCCAGTTTGAAAATGACTCTTTGATGTATAAGGAATTAGCTAAATATTTTGATTTAGGATATAAGATAGTTAATACCTATGGTCTTGGAGTAGAAATTAGTAATGGTGAGAATAGCTTTATATTAAGCTATACTCCTATTGATAAGAGCGGTGATATTAAATCACAGCTAGAAGATGCAGTACCTAAGCACGAGGTTTGGATGCCAGATTATAGTGACACCTTTTTAAATGTCATAGCATCTATTAGAGAAAACTTCGGGTTTAAATCTGATTACAAGCCAATTGAGGGAATATTCGATAAAAAATATAAGAAGGTCATTATTTTATTACTTGATGGTATGGGTGTAAATATTATGAATAAGCATTTACCTAATACATCAAAGATAAAATCAAATTATCTTAGAAGCATACATGCAATGTATCCTTCTACAACAGCTGCGGCTACGACATCTATTAGATGTGGTATCGCACCTATCACATCCGGTTGGACTGGATGGGAGAATTATTTTAGTGAGGTAAAGCGTAATGTTATCCTATTTACTGGAAAGGATAATTTAACTGGAGACCAAACTGAGGTAAGTGGATATAAATGTATGCCATATCAAATGTTTTATCATGATATGGATGGTGTAAGTGGATATAGTGTAGAACCAGACTTTTCTAAAAAGGAATCTGATATTAGTGATGTTTTAAATAGAAGCTTACAATTAAATTTAAGGGATGAAAAGCAGGTTCAATATGTTTATTTTCCTGAGCCTGATGGCTTAATGCATGAGACTGGTCCTTATGCGAGTGAGGTTACTCATGAGCTTAAGGGTATTAATGAAAAGGTAGAGGATTATTTAAAGAAATTGACTCCTGATACCTTAGTAATTATTACTGCAGATCATGGTCATATTGATGTTAAGCCTATTCATTTGTTTGATAATCCGCTTATTTTAAACCTTTTAGAGCGTAATCCTTCTAATGATGCTAGAAGTGTTACCTTTAAAGTAAAAAACGGTAAAAACAAGGAATTTGAGGCCATCTTTAATGGTTTATACAAGAACATTTACAAGCTATTTACAAAGGAAGAGGTAATAAATGCTAAAATGATAGGTGATCCTAAATTTGGTATTCATCCTCGAATTGATGATTTTATTGGTGATTATATGGGATGTGCAATATCAGAATATTATTTCCAATATAAGGAATATGGTAATTTTGATTTTAAGTCTCATCATGCTGGTATTACTAAGGAAGAGATGGAAGTTCCTATTTGTGTAATAAGAAAATAATGAAAATGACCAAATGGTCTTTGGGATTATTTACAATAATCCAAAAAAATAGTAAAATATAATATATTAGTTTACGGTGATTGCAATGAAATATAAAAGATTAATTTTTATGCCTATTATTATGGTATCTCTTTTGACTGCATGTGGGGTTGAGTCAAATGGTACTAATAATACTTCAACTAAAGCGAGCTCAAGTATAAGTGCTGAATCAAGCAGTGAGGAAAAGCTAGATTTAGGTAGTGCTTTAGATAAACTACAATCACTAGATAAGATTACGATTTATGAAACAACAACTGCTACAAAGGATGAAAATACAATAGTTGCAAATAGAACAACTAATGTAGATTTAAATAAAAGCTATTATTATGCAAATTACTCATGTGGTGATTATAGTGGTACTATGCAGTATGATGGCTATTCATTCTTTTATAGAACAGATAATAAAAGCTATAAGGCAACTTATAGCGATACAGGGGATGTATTAAGAAGTACAGGCCTATCAAAGGTATTTGATTTAGAATCCTCATTTAAAGAAAAGGATAATGGATATAGATTAAATATTACTGATACGTCAGTTCTTGGTAAGATGGATGCAATGTTTGCAAATGCGGCAACTGATTTAGGTGTTGATTATAGCTATAATGCAGCATTTGTTAATATTTATGCATACGCTAATGGTGAATATATGAAGTTCATTATTGATGAAACCTTAGCATATTCATCTTATTATTCTTCACTAAAGAGAGAGGTAACATTTGCATATACTGATTTTAGCTATGTAGATTATGATGGTACCTCAGGTGATAAATATTTAGTTGATACAGACACAACTCTTACAACCTATGTTCAGGAAATGGTTTATCAGTATGGTGATTCAATCTATATCAAATCTGGTGATTTTGATATGTTAATAGATGCTGGTCAAAATGCAGATGGTCCTAATGTTGATACAATGCTATCAACATATTGTACAGACCATGAGCTTGATATGCTAATTGCAACACATGGTCACGGAGACCATATTGGTGGGTTTGGCAATGGTGCTTTAAATTCAATTGAGAATGTTAAGCTTATTGTTGATTATGGATATACAGATAATGATCCATATTATGAAACAATTAGAACTGCATATGGTGCTGATTGGTATTCAGCATATGATTCAGTTAATAATGCAAATGGAGCATTTAAGACATATAAGTTCTCAGATGATTTAAGTGTTGAAATTCTTGATACTGGTCAGTATCATGAGCCAGGTATTCCTCTTAATGATACCTTTAATGATGAGAATGCATACTCAGTTGTATGCAAGCTTACATTTAAGGAGCATACATATTTATATACTGGTGATATTTCCCAAGGATATGAATCAGCTTTAAGGAATGAGGATATTGAAAACATTACTGTTTATAAGGTTGCACATCATGGTGCATCATCTAATAGTAGTAATTCATATTCATTCTTAAATTATATAAACCCAGAATATTGTGTGGTATCTGCAGCAATTATTGATCAAAATGATTTATCGCAGCAATATCATCCAACTAGAGCTGTTGTGAATAGAATTTTAGGATTAGAAAAGATAAGTGCAAATAATAATCTATATTATAATGGCACAATGGGCACAATTAAAATGGTTGATGATGGTACTAATGACATTACAGTTACAGGACTTGGCGCTACTCGTGGTTATTACTATAATGGCGAAAAGGTTACAGGAGAAGATAACCTAAAGTTTACTGAAACTGTATTGTACAAATATTATTATTAAGGGAGAAAAGAGCTATGGAAGTAAAGCTAATTGGATTAACAAAGGAATTTGAATCCAGGGGTAAAAAGAAAAAGGGACAGCCTAAGGAAAAGGTTGTCGCAGTAGACCATATTAATATTGATATCCCAGATGGCAAGCTTATTGGCTTACTAGGACCTTCAGGATGTGGTAAATCGACTACATTATATATGATTGCAGGTCTTCATAAGCCAACTGATGGCAAGATTTTATTTGGAGATAGAGATGTAACTAATTTACCTCCTGAAAAAAGAGGCATTGGTTTAGTATTCCAAAATTATGCCTTATATCCTCATTTAAATGTAGAGGAAAATATCTGTTTCCCTCTAATCGCAAGAAAGGAGCCTAAGGACCTTGCTAAAAAGAAGGCTCTTGAAATGGCTAAGCTTGTTGGTATTGAGGATTATATGGAAAGAAAGCCAGCTGAGCTATCAGGTGGTCAGCAGCAGAGAGTTGCGATAGCACGTGCGCTAGTTAAAAAGCCTGAGGTTTTATTACTAGATGAGCCTCTTTCTAATCTAGACGCAAGACTTCGTTTATCAACAAGAGAAGAAATTAGAAGAATCCAAAGAGAAACTGGTATTACAACAATCTTCGTAACACATGATCAGGAGGAGGCAATGTCTATTTCTGATGAAATTGTTGTTATGTCACAGGGTGTTGTTCAGCAGATTGGTGTTCCACAGGATGTATATAATGAACCAGACAACGAATTCGTTGCCAAGTTCTTAGGTACACCACCTATTAATATCATTCCAGCTCAGTTTTATTTAGATAAAGAAAAAGAGACTGAAGAGGTAAATGAAAATACTACTGAGGCTGAAGAGGTTCTTTCTGAAAACGATGAAGCAACAGAAGATAATACTCCTGTTGAAAATGAAGAATCTGATGTAGAAAAGACAGAAGCTTCTGAAAAGGAAGAAGATAGTAAGTCAAATGCTAAACCTATTGTTCTATTTGGTGAACAGGAATTCTTGGGTGATTTTGATTCTATAGGATTAAGCAATGGCGAAGAAATTCATATTGGTATGAGACCTGAATTCTTCGACATTACACCAGATGGTGAATATGAGATGTATGTTGATCATATCGAATATATCGGTAGAGATAAAACAGTTATCTTCACATTACCTGGTATTGAGGGAAGATTTAAATGTATTGTTCCTTCAGAGACTGAGGTAAATGCAGAAGAGGTATGTAAGTTTAATTTAACTAGATATTTCGTATTTGCTAGTGACGGAAGGAGGTTAAAATAATGCTTGAATGGAAAAAGGATGGATGGAAGGCCGCCCTTGCGTTAGCTCCAATGCTAATCCTGATGGCAGTATTTACTTTCTACCCAATTGTTAACACAATTATTACATCATTTAAATATTATGAGGTCGACGCTAAGGGTATCGCAGATTACGCTGGCTGGGGCATCAGTGCATATTTTGACCCTGCTTATAAGAGCTCAATGCAGGCTTGGGAATGGGGTAAGGAAATTCCAGTACTTCAGGACCCAACATTCTGGAAGTCAGTTGGCTTTACAGTATTAATCGCAGTAGTTTCAGTTCCATTAACTATTATTATTGCCTTATTAATTTCTGTTGGTCTATGCTCTATTAAGCCTTTAAAGGGTTTCTTCCAAACAGTATTCTTCCTACCTTATGTAACTAATGGTATCGCATTTGGTATGGTATTCGCATCAATCTTCTCATATAACGGTTTAATTAATACAATGTTTAATTTAACTGTTAACTGGATTGGTGATATCCCATTATCTGAATCAGTTACAGATCAGACAGTTGCGTTGTGGGCAGGTATTATCGTAATTATCACTTATACAGTATGGCATGGTCTTGCCTTCAAGATCTTAGTCTTTGTAGGTGGTATTTCTGGTATTGATAAGCAGTATTATCAGGCAGCTCAGCTTGATGGTGCATCTAAGTGGAGAGTATTCAGAAAGATTACTCTACCATTATTATCACCAATGGTTATGTATATCACTATTACATCATTAATCGGTGCATTTAAGGCTTACTCATCAATCGTTGCCATCTATGGTGAAACAATGGGTAGTGGTAGTGATTCACAGTTCATGACTGCAGTCGGATACGTATATAGCAGCTTCAACCAGGTAACAGGTGCAGCACAGTGGCAGCTATTACCTAAGGCAAGTGCATCTGCGTTAGTATTATTCGTATTAATTCTAATTGTTACAGGTCTACAGATGATCTATAACAAGAAGAGAGTACATTACTAGGAGGTGTTGATATGGAAGCGCAATATTTTGAAAATGCTAAAGAGGCAAGAGCCTATAAAACAAGAAAAATTATAAAAGATATTCTATTATATCTAGTATTAACATTCTTCGCAGTATTTACAGTCATTCCATTCCTATGGATGATCCTATATTCATTCAAATCATTAGGAGAAATTCAGGATTTAACAGTTCCAGCAACATTCCTACCTAAGGATTGGACAAACAATTTCCAGATTTTCTTTAAGAATGATTATTATATCCCTATTTGGAGATATATGTTTAACTCAATCCTAGTTGGTGCAGTATCAACAGGATTATCGCTTATAGTTACTATTCTTGCGGCATTCGCATTTGCAAGATTATCATTCCGTGGTAAGGAAGTAATCTTCAGCTTAATGCTTGCAACAATGATGATTCCAGGCGAAATGATGATTATCACAAACTTTACAACAGTATCTAGACTTGGTTGGTTAGATACATATACTGCATTAATTGTTCCATTCATTTCAAGTGTATTCTACACATTCTATCTAAGACAGAACTTCAGACAGATTCCAGATGAATTATATTATGCAGCTAAGGTTGATGGTATTTCAGACTTTAGATATTTATTAAAGGTTATGCTACCAATAGCAAAGCCTGCTATTACAACTATTACAATTCTTTCTATGATTGGTTCATGGAATGCATATATCTGGCCAAGAGCAGTAACATCATCTAAGAGCATGTACCTAGTTACAAATGGTATTATGAGAATGTTCCAGAGCGAGGCTGGAGACACACTTACAACTAACTACAAGATGGCAGCGATGACTTTAGTATCACTTCCATTACTAATTGCATTTATTGTATTTAAGAAATATATCATGCGTGGTGTATCACGTGCTGGTATTAAGGGTTAAAAAGGAGATTAATTATAATGAGAAAAAGATTTTTAAAGTTATTAGGTACAGGTGTTGCTGCTAGTGCATTAGCATTAACACTTGCAGCTTGTGGAAGTGGAACAGATGAATCAGTTGCAGCAGATACTGATATGGCTACACTTGATGATTTAAAGGGTGATAAGACAGTCACTATTGATTTCTGGCATTCATTCGGTGATTCAGTTGCAGCTCCTCTTGAGGATTTAATTGATGAATTCGAGGATGAGATGAAGGCAGATGGATACAACATTGCTGTTAAGGTTACTAATAAGGGTGGAGGCTATGATGGATTAAGATCAGCTGTAAACCTAGGAGCTGATTCTAACTCAATTCCTGATGTACTTGTTGGTTATCCAGACCATTTCGCAGACTATATTAAGCAGGACTTAATTTTAAGCCTTGATACTTATGTAAATTCAGATGATTATGGCTTAGAAGGTGTTTCATCTACAGAAAATGATTTCGTTACATCTTATTGGAATGAGGTTCAGATGGTTGTTGATGGTGAAAGCCATACAGTTGGTATTCCATTTAATAAGTCAACTGAAATTATGTGCTATAACGCTTCAATGGTTGACCCTATTTTAAAGACTTTAGGCTATGGTACAACTGATACTGAAGGTGAAGTTACTTGGTCTAATCCAACTTGGGAAGAGGTAATCGCAGTAAGCCAGTATATTGTTGATAATAAGGATACACTTACATATACATATAATAATGGTACATATGAGCCATCTTCAGATATGAAATATCCTACATATGTAGATTCAGAATCTAACTTCTTTATTACAACTTCACGTCAGTGGGGTGGCGATGGTTATTATACAACAGTAGATGAAAGTGGTGCTGGTACAGTTACTGCATGGAATTCAGTTACTGAAGCTGCACAGACTTATTTCTTAAATGAAGCATTAACAAAGAAGACAATTCAGCTTCCAGGTGCTGGTGGTACTGCATCATATGGTTCTAATTATTTGGCAGTTAATAAGGCTTATATTTCAATTGGTTCAACAGCCGGTGTTAAGAATAATGATTCATCAGCTTACTTTATGAAGGCTACAACTTATCCACAGAAGGCTGGTTCTGAAAACAAGGCAGTTATTCAGCAGGGTACTAACCTAGCAATCTTAAAGAAGGCTTCAACTCCAGCTCAGAGATTACTTGGTTGGTTATTAATTAAGCATTTAACTGATACTGATAATCAGGTTACATTCTCAAGCCAGACTGGCTATATTCCAGTTAGAAAGTCTGCTAGAAATTCAGATGATTTCCAGGCATTACTTGCAGCTGCAGATCCAACAAGTATTGATTATATCTTTAATGGTGCAGTAGCTAAGGGCTTAATTGCAGCACTTGCAGAGGAAGAATATTTCTTCACTGATACACCATTCAATGGTTCATCAATCGTTCGTGATGCAGTTGGTGTAGCAATGCAGGATATGTATTTATATAATAAGGATTACGATACAGCAATGGAGACTTTCTATAATACATGTGCTAAGTCACGTATTACTTGTAAGAAAGGAGCATAATCTATGAAAAAGGGTTTTGGTCTTTGGTTACTGGCGCTTACAGGTGCCGTAGCCCTTACAGGATGTGGTGGAGAGGAGAAGGAGTCTGCTTCTAGCTCCGCTGCAGTAACAGAAGAAAAATATTATGATGTAGAAGTAAATGCAGATGATCCTTATGATCATTACTTCTCAAATACATTAAGATTTTCAGATATGAATACTAATATCAGCAAGGATTCTGCTGGTAATTATGCAGGATCATTCATTACTGAAGGTATTGCTAAGATGAGTCTTAAGTCAGTTACAGATGGTGATACTGCAGTATTCTATTTAAATAATGAAACAGATACATATACAGTAGCTGGTAAGAGCTACCCATATGTAACTATTCGTTTTACAGGTATTGATACTCCAGAGTCAACTTCAAGCATTGACCCTTGGGGTAAGGCAGCCTCTAATTATGCAAAATCTATTTTAAAGAATGCAGAAGGCTGGATTGTAGACGCATCTGATTATGAAACTGATGCATCTAGAAATTATTCAGAAAGACTTGACTCAAATGGTACAAGATGGTTAGGTGTTGTTTGGTATTGTCCAGAAGGACAGGATCCACAGGATTTATCAACTTATAGATGCTACCAGCTAGACTTAATTGAGGAATGCTATACTGAAGGTGTTTATTTTGATAGTGAAAGAATTGCATATACTGCAGATTCTGCATCTGAGCCTATTCTTTATAGTAGATATGAGCAGAAGACAGATGAAGAATATAAGAGATATGGTTCTATTTATTTAGGTGAATTATTCTATGAGGCTGGTAATCGTATGTCTAAGTGCTCAAAGGCATTAAGAGTACATGGTGAAACAGATCCAAATTACGATTATAGTACAACTCCAACTTCATATACTATCACTGAGGCTTTATCTGATGAGCATAGAGATACTATTATTACAAGAGGTACTTATGTTGAATTAACAGGTGTTATTACAAGATATGTATCTAATAATTTCTATATGTGTGATGAGCAGGGTACAGCTTTATATGTATATATGGGTATTGAAGGAAATTCAATAAGCTCAGCATTTAAAGTAGGCGATACTATTAAGATTCGTGGCCGTCTATGTGAATATGGTGGACAGTATCAGATGTCTGGTGTTGTATTTAAGTCATCAACTTTCACTAAGGTTACAGGTGATGATGCAATTGCAATGCCTGAGGTTATTGATTTAGACAAGGTTGCAGCTGCAGATTTAACTGAAGAATATGTAAGATCTATTTTAGGACAGATTGTTACTAAGACTATTACTGTATCTAGTGGTTCAGTAAGCTTATCTAAGGATAATTCTTATTCATTCACTGATACATCTGGTAAGGTTGTAGGCATGGATTTAACAGGTTCAAGCTATTCATCAGATGGTTACTTACAGGCAAGAGTTAATGGTACATTATCCCCTAATTATGATATTTCAGATTATGCTACTTATAATTCAAAGACTGGTAAATATACATTCAATGCTGGCACTTATAAGGTAACAGGTATTATGGGTATTTATCAGGAAGAGGATTATACTAAGTCTACAATTATCCCTAGCTACCAGATTGTTATTGGTAATAGAGATAGACTTAACGCAGATGGAACAATCGTTAATGAGATTGTTGCAGTAAGTTAATTAAGCGATTAACACGAAAGTGTATCAATAAAAAAAGAAAAGGAAAGGGATTAAGAAAAAATGAAGAAAAGAAGAATTCTATTAGGTTTAGCTGTAGCAACAGCCTTCATTGGTGCTACAACAGCATGTGGTTCTAGTAAAGATACTAGTAACGCAGCTTCAACAGCTGCTTCATCAGCAGCAACAAGCTCAGTAGATCAGGACGCCATTAATACTGAAAAGGCTGAGGCAGCCTTAGCTCAGGCAACAGTGGCTTCTACTGTAACAGCAGATTTTACTTTAAAAACATCAGGTAATGGTGGTGTAACAATTGTTTGGACATCTAGTAATTCAGAAGTAATTGCTATTTCAGGTGGTAAGGCAACAGTTAAGCAGTCTTTTACTGAGGATTTAACTGTAACACTTACTGCAACAGCTACAATTAGTGGTGAAACTTATGCTACTAAGACATTTACTGTAACAGTATCTAAGCTTGAGGATCAGTCTAAGACTGTTACTGAAATTAAAGCATTAGATGCAGATACAGAAATTTATGCAAAGGGTGTTGTATCTGGTTATTTATATGCTTCTGGTACTACAGATGCAGAATATAAGACTGGCTTCTATTTAACAGATTCTACAGGTACAATTTATGTTTATGGTAATTTAGCTCAGTCAGTTGACGTTGGTGACCAGGTATATCTTTCTGGTAAGGTTGGCGAATATGGTGGTGCTAAGCAGATTGCTTCACCAGTATTACTTGCAACTCTTGCAGAAAATCAGGCTGTTGATTGGTCAGCAGTTGAAGTATTAGAAGACGATAATGCTTTAAATACTGCAATTACTAATAGTGAAAATATTGGTAAGACTTTTGAAGCTTTAGTTCAGGTTTATATGAACTCTTATGGTTCTTACTCAATTGAACCAATTGATTATGATACATATGGCAATTCATTTGGTGAATATTTCTCAGGTTCATCTTCAACTTCATTAACACAGTATGCTTCATTACTTCGTGGCTATGAAGGACGTGCATTAAGAGTTATTTTCTATGTTAACTCTGCAAGCTCAAGTGGTAAGCTAAGAGGTAACGTATTAGCTGTTAAGGATTTAACTGCAGAAGATCAGATGAAGACAATTCAGTTAGAAATGGATGCAGCAGTAGCATTAGATTCATTAATTACTTCAAGCACTGAAATTACATTACCTACATCATTTGATAGATATCCTGGATATTCAGTATCTTGGGAATTAGCAACAGGCTCAGCAAGTGCAGCTATTACTAATGGTAAGCTAGTTGTAACAGCTGGTACTTCAGTAGAAAAGTTCACATTAGTTGGTACAACTTCATATACTACAACTGAGGATGTTTATACAGCTCAGGAAAGCTTAACAGGCTTCGTTGATGGTACAACATATTATACTTTAGCTGATGGTGTTTATACTGCAGTAGCTGCAGATGCTACATTTGATTCAGCAACAACTTATTATACTCTTGAAGAGGATAAGGAAGTAACTAAGGAAATTACAGCAACTGATACAGCATCAGTTATCGCATTAGATTCAGTAACATTCTCTGATTTAGCTACATTCGTAGCTGCAGTAAAGGCTGGTACAATTAAGAAAGGTGATGCCGTATTTGTAAAGGGTGTTGTAACTAATATCGATTCTTCAGGTAATATCTTTATTTCTGATGGTACAAATGAATTTGAATTATATAAGGGTGTTTCTGAGGATTCAGTAGTAGCAGCAGATGATATCGCTCTTGGTAAGACAATTTCATTAGTTGGTACATATTCACCATACAATGGTGTTCATGAAACAGCTCAGGGTACAGCTAATGTTGTTAAGTGTGAAGATTCTTCAGCAGCTGATTTAACAGCAGCCGCAGCTGGTATCTTAACTGATATTGAAGCAGCATATACTTCAGCAGTTACTAACAAGACATTATCTACTACATCTACATTAAGCAAGGATATTACAATTTCTTGGGAAGTAGTAACTGAAACAACTGCAGTTACAATTACCGGTGGTAAGTTAAACATTACTCTTCCTGATACAGCAGCTACAGTAGTTATCAAGGCTACAGCTACTTTAGGTGAAGTAACTGGTACTCATGAATATACAACAAGTATTTATGATTCAACTACAGCTATTTTACAGTCAACTGTAACAACAAATACTACAGCTGCAGCATCTACAACAGCTGGTACATTAGAAACAGATTTAGGTCTTGATTCAACTGTATTTACAGCAACATACGATAAGAATGGTGCAAGTAGCGAGTTAGCAATTAGAACTGATGGTATTCGTCTATATGCTACAAAGAGTACTACAAATGGTAATAAGTTAACTATTACAGCAAATACAGGTTATACAATTGATAAGATTACTATTAAATTTGATTCAGCAACAGATGGCGCATGTGCTGTAATCTATGGTGCAGATGGTTCAACTGCTATTACAGGTACTGATGGTGTATATACTATAAATGGTTCTGCATTTACAATTTACGATGATAACTCATCAGTTACAAAGAATACTCAGGTTAGATTCCAGTCTATTCTAATTGAATACTCTGCAATGGTTAAAATTTAACTAAATTATGACTAGGAAGACCCATTTGGGTCTCCCTTTTCATTTTTTCTTGCAATATCAAATTAATAAAGTTATAATAAACCGACTAAGGAAGTGAGTAGAGTGGTTAGATTAGGTTCTGTAGACGATTTTACTACAGTTATGCATATGCTAGACTTATGCAAGGCTGATATGAAAACAAGAGGATTAAATTTCTGGAATGATACATATCCAGATAAAAATATAATAATGAGTGACTTAATGAGTGGTAAGTCTGTTGTATATGATTTAGATGGTAAGGTTGTCGCATTCTTAGTTATGTATCCTAAGAAGCCAAGTATTATTGAAGAATCTTATCGTGACCATTCTAATTATGTATATGTATCAAGGGTAATGGTACATCCTGAATATAGAAGACATGGATATGCTCAAGAAATTCTTAAGTTTGTAGAGGAACAAGGATTTTCAAGCATTCGTTTATTAACAAGAAATACTAATACATTTTCAGTTAATCTTTATACTAAGCTAGGCTATAAGGTAGTAAAGGAAGAAACTAAGGAAAATGTTATTATGCAGCATTGTGAAAAGGTATTAAAGTAATGGGGTTATATTAAAATATAACTCCATTTTGTTTTAATAATATGGTAAAATAGGTATACTGAAGGGATGGTGATTTAAGTGAGCTTAAAAAAGAAAATATTTAGCGCAAGCTTAATATTAGCTGGTGTTATCACATTATCATCATGTACTTACATTGACTCGCTTAAGGATTTAATGAATGGGTCAAAGGAGGAAAGCAGTACTGAAACTTCAAGTAAGGCTAAGACAACATCAGCCGCTACAAGCAGTGAGGAATTAGTAACACCTTCTAGCGTATCAGCTGCAGCTAGCAGTAAAGAAGAAAGCTCTAGTATAGCATCATCAAGTGCTACATCAAGCTCAAGCGCTCATTCAAGTAGTGAGGCAAGTCATTCACATTCGAGTCAGGCACAGGCTATTTCAACAGCTTCATCAAGCTGTATCGCATCTAGTAGTACTGCATCAAGCAGTGTACAGAATCCTGATACATATGATGAATTACATATATATTCAATTGAGATGCATGATAAATATGGTGATTCCTTATTTATTACCTATGGAGATTATGACATCCTAATTGATGCAGGTGATGATGGAGATGGTGAATTTGTTAATACCTTTGTTAAGGAACATATTTCATCAGATAATACATTAGATTTATTAGTAGTTACACATTGTCATTCAGATCATATGGGTGGTTTAGTTAAAATGAATGCATATGATAAGAATGTAAAAGCCTTAGATAATGTTGATAAGGTTAATAATATTATTGATTTTGGTCATCAAAGATCTACCAATACTATGTATAAGAATTATGCAACATTTAGAGAGGCATTAATTGATAATGGTGCTAATTATTATCCTGCATATAATGTTAAATCTGGTGGTACAACAGAATTAGATTTTGATGAATTAAATGTAGAAATAATTGATACTAATTATTATGCATCTACTGATACTGATTTAACAGCATCAGGATTAAATTATAATGAATATAGTGTCGCTTTATTAATATCACTTGGTGATACTAAGCTATTCTGTGCAGGTGATTTAGAGGATGCAGGTGAGGCTGCATTAATAGCTAATGCTAGTAATACCTCAATTAAGGATATTACAGAAGAAGATACAGTTATTTATAAATCATGTCATCATGGAACTGATGTAGGTGATGCTAATAATGTTACAAGTGGTGCAACATCTACTAATGGTGGTAACCGTATGGCATTGCTTGAGCTTATTAAGCCTGATTATTGTTTTGTAAGTAGTGCACTAGGCTCATCAGCTCATCCATATGCTAGAGCAGTCGCGACAATGCTATTCTTTACAGATAAGCTATACTTTAATGGAACTAATGGTACATTAGATTTCACATTAAAGAATGGTCAAATAAGTGTTAGTGGTGCTGGTGCTACAACTAATTATATGATTAGAAAATATAGCTTGGTTGGTAGTGATGATTATACAATTGATTTTGCGACTGATACTACATATTATACTAAGTCAGGTGATGTTTATACTGAGGTAGCTAGTGGTACTACATTTGATAGTAGTGCTGAATATTATGTTCCTACATATGCAAGTGCAGGTAAAGGCATTACCTGGGAGGATGGAGTAACATATTATACAAGAAGTGGCCAGGCTACAACAGGATATGTATATAAAGAGGCTACATCTTATTCATCATCTACTACATATTATGTAAGAAGTGGATATGAAAGAGATTATGGTGTATATAATTTTGATACTGATAAGGATTATTATATCTTTACTAGTGGAAGCTATACTACCGCATCTAGATATCCTACTACATTAACTTACTATACTGCTAGTGATTCAGCAGTCGATTATGAATCACAAAAGGATTTAATTTATACAGAAACTGAATGGTATAAGAACGCAACATTTGCAGGTACTACCTATTCAGGAATTACCTTACCTACAATTAAGGAAGAGGTAGAAAGCTATCTTACTTGGTTAAAGGCTAATTATTAGGAGGAACAATGGAGCATATTTTAAATAAGATTAAGGAATATAATAGAATAATCATCCATGGCCATGTTGCCCCAGATGGAGATTGTATTGGAAGCCAGTATGGTTTATATCATATGATTAAGGCATCATTTCCAGAAAAGGAAGTATATGTAACTGGTGATGTATGTGAGTATGTATCATTTTTAGGAAAGACTACTCATGTTGATGAGGCATTATTTAAGGGGGCCTTATCTATTTGTGTAGATTGTGCAACATCTGCACGTTTATCAGATCAAAATTTTAAGCTTGCAGATTATGTAATTAAAATTGATCATCATATTGATGTAGAAGCTTATGGTAATTATCAGCTTGTTGATACAACAGCCGCATCTTGTACTGAAATATTAACAGAATTCTATAATAGATATAGTGATATTTTAAAGCTTAATTATGATGCAGCATATGCACTTTATACAGGCTTAGTTACAGATAGTGGAAGATTTAGATTTGATTCAGTTTCTAAGCATACATTTAATATGGCTGGTATTTTAGTATCACAGGGTATTAATATTAGTGAAATAGATACTAAGCTATCTCTTGAATCTATTAAGGAATTAAAATTTAAGGGCTGGGTATTAGATAATTTCCAGATGACAGAAAATGGCTGTGCTTATATTAAGATTACTCGTAAGGATATTGAAAAATATGGCTTATCTGATGAGGACGCAGCTGCCCAGGTTTCAACAATTTCTACAATTGAGGATTGTCCGGTTTGGGTTTTAGTTATGGAATACCCAGATGCAATTAGAATGAGACTTAGATCTAGAGGACCAGCAGTAAATCTACTTGCAAATGAATATGCAGGTGGAGGTCATGCTAAGGCATCAGGTGCGACCCTTCCTTCTTGGGATGAATTTGATAATTTCATCGCTAAGATGGATAAGCTTGCAAAGGATTATAAAGCATCCCTAAATGACTAAAATAGAAAAATTAAAAAAGTGGATTAATGAATCTAAAACCTTAGTTATTCTAACTGGAGCTGGAATATCAGTTCCATCTGGAATACCTGATTTTAGAGGAGAAGGAAAGAAGAATAAGGCTGAAGAAATCCTAACATATAAATATATGATTTCTCATAATAAGGAATTCAATAATTATATTAGAGATTATCTTTACCATCCTAATGCCCTACCTAATATAATTCACAAATTCATTTATGAATTAGAGTCTAAAGGAAAGCTAAATTCATTAATAACTCAAAATATAGATGATTTACACAAATTAGCAGGATCTAAGAATTATATACCTATTCATGGTTCTTTGAATACTTGGCACTGTATAGAATGTGAAAAGAAATATAATATTAAGGATTTAGATTTAAATGAATCAACTATCTGTGAATGTGGTGGAATAATAAGACCAGATATAGTCTTATATCTAGAGCCTACAGATGAAACATATTGTCATCTAGCAACTGTAAAGGGTCAAATTGCCGATATGATAATTGTTATAGGCTCAAGTTTATCAGTTTCAACTGCGACTAATATAT
>JAILEP010000045.1 GCA_024697825.1 Acholeplasmatales bacterium | reverse complement strand
GGCGTAAATAGACAAAAAAGAAGCTGTTAAGATTTTTAGTTTCTTAACAGCCCCTTTTATATTATAGAAGCTTTTCTAATCTTTCTACGGCCTTTTTAGTATTTTCTAGAGTTGCGAATGATGTAAGTCTAAAATAGCCCTCACCATATTCACCAAAGCCAACCCCTGGTGTACCAACAATATTTGCCTTTTCAAGTAAAAACTGGAAGAATTCAAAGCTCTTCATATTATTTGGACACTTTAACCAAATATATGGAGAATTGATACCACCACTAAACCAAATACCCTTACGAGTAAATAAATCAGTTAAAAGCTTAGTATTTTCATAATACATATCTAAGTTCTTCTTGCAAGCCTTAATACCTTCCTCTGATAAGGCAGCCTCAGCCGCTCTTTGAACCGGATATGATACACCATTAAATTTAGTAGCCTGTCTTCTTTTCCACATCTTATTTAATGATCTATCACCTACAGTTAATTCCATTGGAACGATTGTATAGCCACATCTTACACCTGTAAAGCCTGCCATCTTAGATAAGCTTGATACCTCAATTGCGACATCCTTACCATGTTCGATTTCATAAATAGATCTTGGGCTATTATCCTTAATAAATGCCTCATATGCTGAATCATAAATAATAAGTGAGCCAGTCTTATAAGCATAATCTACCCACATCTTTAGCTCGTTCTTATTATAGGTAGCGCCTGTTGGGTTATTAGGTGAGCATAAATAAATTACCTTAGCTTCATCATCTAAGCCTTCTGGTAAAGGTAAGAAATTATTAGCCTCATTACCAATTAGATAATGAATTCTTCTTCCACTCATTAAATTTGAATCTAGATATACTGGATATACTGGGTTTGGAATATAAATATCATTATCACCTAAAATATCTACTAAATTACCTAAATCAGATTTAGCTCCATCAGAAATAAATACTGAATCTAAATCTAAATCATAGCCATTTCTTTTGTAATATTTAACTACGGCTTCCTTTAAAAAATCATAGCCATACTCAGGCGGATATCCTCTAAATGTATCCTTTGATAAGAATTCATCAGCTGCCTTCTTCATCGCGTCTACAATCATTTCAGGAAGAGGTAATGTAACATCACCAATACCAAGGCGGACAATATCAGCCTCTGGATGGCTCTTCTTATATTCATTTACTCTTTTGTTAATATCAGAAAACAAATAGCTTTCCTTAACATTTAAAAAATTATTATTTAATTTAATCTTCATATTCAAATACTCCATCAAATACTTTCTTTGCAGGACCAGTCATAGTAATTCTAAAATCATCACTACATAAAATTTCTAATACTCCACCCTTAAGCTCAACATAAACAAGCTCATTGAACTTACAAATACCATTAATACATGATGAGGCAACTGTTGCACAAGCACCTGTACCACAGGCGTATGTCTCACCACTTCCTCTTTCCCATACTCGCATCTTTAAATGAGTTTCATCAATAATCTTAACGAATTCAGTATTTACTCTTTCTGGGAATAATGGGTTATTTTCAAAATAAGGTCCAAGCTTTTCTAAATCTAAAGCGCTAGGGTCTGGTACATATGTTACTGCATGAGGATTACCCATTGATACGGCAGTAATCTTATATTTATGATTTTTAACTACACATTCCTCATCAATCATTCTATGGTCTAAGGTAGTAGGAATTAAATCTGGATCAAATTTAGCAATTCCCATATCTACTGATACCTTATAAACCTTGCCATTTTCTACAAATAGCTTTAAATGCTTAATTCCTGATAATGTTTCAATATCAATTTCATCCTTTAAAACCATCTGGTTATCATATAGATACTTACCGATACATCTGATGGCATTACCACACATCTTACCTTCACTACCATCGATATTGAACATTCTCATCTTCGCATCTGCGACCTTACTTCTTTCGATTAAAACAATTCCATCACTACCTACACTAAAATGTCTTTCTGACATTAATATTGCAAGCATTTCTGGATTATCTATTAGCTTATCGAAACAATTAATATAAATATAATCATTTCCACATCCATGCATTTTTGTAAAATTTATTCTCATCATATCCTCCTCAATTATAATTATTAAGTTTTCTTATAATATTCATCTATTATTTCTTGGGCAATTTTTACCTTGCTCTGTCTAAAGTTCATTGCAGTAACCTCTAAATATCTATGAGCTTCATCCTCAGATATATGCTTATGCTCAATAAGTAAAAGCTTAGCGGTATTAATTATCTTAATTTCCTCAAGCCTCTTCTTTAGATTGTTAGGTCTGCTATTAAGCTGCTCGCGCTTAGATATAGTAGAGGTTAAAAGTCTTAATGACTGTAATAGGATTCCAACTGATGTTGGCTTTGTTAGTGTTAAAACTCCATACTGATAGGTCTTATAATAAATTTCAGACTCTAGTTCAGGTTTAACGAACATCATAACACCACAAATGCTTGATTCATCAATCGCAAAATCCAAGCCAAAATCATCTACAAGTGGTGAATTTAAGATGATGATGTCATATTCCTTAGCTAAAACTATTTGTTTAGCCTTAACTATAGAATCGACAGCCTCAATTGTATATGATTCCTGCTTTAAGGCAGAAGCTATGCCACTAGAAAAGCTTTTAGATGATGATACTAAAAGTATCCTAAAAATTCTTTCTAGCATAGTTTTCTCCTTATTTTAAATAGCTATCTAATAATTCTTTTGGTAAATATTTAGCTATAAATTTAGATTTCTTAGCGATATCCTTTGCCTCAACAAGGCTAAGTGGTAGGTTTTCTCTTTTATCGCTATAATTTCCTAATTCGTATTTATTTAAAATTCCGTCTGTAGCTGCATAAATAATTAATGCTAACGCTAAATTTGGATTTGTTAGTGGGTCTGCAGATCTTAATTCTGCTCTAATAATCTTGCCATCCTTAGTTGTAATATTAATTAATTCATTCTTATTATCCTCACTATAATAAATAGATTTTGGAGCACTGAATGTATCAAATCTTTCATAAGATTCCTCTTTAATATTTAAGAAGGCTGTAATTTCTTTAATATGGCGTAATACACCCTCAATTGCATAATTTAAATTATCATCATTTACATCAAATGAAATGTTATATGCATTGCCTGGCTTATTTGCAACTGGCTTTGGTGAAAAGTCACCAACAAGACCATTCTTATAGCTTGCCATCTTAACAACACTCTTTAATAAATTAGTATTTGTAGCGGCTGTAGTTGGGTCCTCAAGCTTAAAAGAAATTCTGTTTTGTCCTGGGCCCTCATTGTGGTGGCTTCTAATTGGAAGAATTGACATCTCCTCAAGCATTAGACAAATTTCACGACGAATATTTTCTCCCTTATCATCTGGTGCTACATCTAAATAGCCAGCATTATCATATGGTATATTTAATGAATTGCCATTTTCATCTGCCTTAAATAAATAAAAATCTAATGAGCTACCAAACTTAAATTCAATATTGTGCTTCTTAGCATATTCTACTGCTAAAGCTAATATTCTTCTTGTATCACATTCAAATGGCTTACCATTTGGATATTTAATATCACAAAGAAGTCTAATAACTCTACCCTCTCTTGGTCTCCAAGGTAGGATAGAAATAGTATCTAAATTAGGGAAAAGATATAATTCCTTGGCATAGGTAAAGCCATCAATTAGATGCGCATTAATACCAACTCCATTAGTATAAGCATCTAAAAGCTCGTGTGGCATTACAGAAACATTCTTCTGTCTACCATAGATATCTGTAAATGAAAGACGGATGAACTTGATATCCTCTTCCTTAACATATTCTAAAATTGTCTCGATGTCGTACATATATTTCCTCCTAGTTTCCTACATAGCTAGCCTTTGGCTTCTTCTCATGATTTGGTGTAATTACTGTAAATTCACTCTTCATGATTTCCTTATAATTTAATCTAAATACACTTGTGTATTCCTCAAGGTATTCACTAATTTCAGCTAAATCCTCACTTGTTGCAGGATTTACATCAACTGATGCTGGGAAATCCTCCCTTTCAGCCTTTCCTCTTATAAATAGCTTTCCTCCATACATACCTGTTGCAGTAAAGTCACCTACAAGTCTCTTACCATCATATGTACTACCATTTAAGCCTAGTACTACAATGATTCCACCTGCTTGATATTCTCCTAAGAAATTACCAGCAGATCCACCTACAATAATAAGTGGGAATTTTTCCATATAGGCCTTCATGTGAATACCACATCTATAGCCTACATCACCCTTAACGAAAATCTTGCCACCACGCATTGAATAGCCACAAGTATCTCCGCCATTACCATGAATGACAATTAAGCCATCATTCATAGTATCACCAAGGGCATCACTTGAATTGCCGTAAACCTCAATTCTTGAACCATTTAAATAGGCACCCAAAGCATTGCCTGGAATACCATAAATATTAACATTTAAATCACTACTACCTGATGCAATATAACGCTGTCCTAAGGCATTCTTAATATTTATATTTGTATCATTTGAATCATAAATAAGCTTATTTAAAGCCTTAGATTCTAATCCTTTAGCATCAATAATCATAATATTATTCTCCTGCATGCTTTATGCCTAAAATTTCTAATTCCTTTTCATTCATACCAATTCCTCTAAGCATTAATCTATTACCTCTTAATGCCTCAATTGAATTGATACCCATACCACCCATGATTTCCTTGATTTCTTGGTTCCAAGCAGTAAGTAAATTAACAAGTCTTTCCTTACCAACAGTTGGATTTAATCTCTTAGTTAATTCTGGGTTTTGAGTGGCAATACCCCAGTTACACTTACCAGTGTGACAAGCTCTACATAAATGACAGCCAAGAGCTAATAAAGCAGCTGTACCAATGTAGCAGCAATCAGCACCTAATGCGACAGCCTTAACAACATCTGCAGATGATCTAATTGAACCACCAACCACAAGTGAAACATTATTTCTAATACCCTCATCTCTAAGTCTTTGGTCTACTGCAGCTAAGGCAAGCTCAATAGGAATACCGACATTATCTCTAATTCTTGTAGGAGCAGCACCTGTACCACCTCTATAACCATCAATTACGATGATATCAGCACCACTTCTTGCAATACCTGATGCAATAGCAGCGATATTATGTACAGCAGCTACCTTTACAATAATTGGTTTCTTATATTCAGTTACTTCCTTAAGTGAATCAACAAGCTGTCTTAAATCCTCAATTGAATAAATATCATGGTGTGGTGCTGGTGAAATTGCATCTGTACCCTCTGGTACCATTCTTGTCTTAGAAACATCACCAATCATCTTAGTTCCTGGTAAATGTCCACCAATACCTGGCTTTGCACCCTGACCCATCTTAATTTCAATCGCAACACCAGCCTCTAAATAGTCCTTATGTACACCAAAACGACCTGAAGCTACCTGAACAATTGTATTATCCTTATATTCATATAATGATTCGTGAAGACCACCCTCACCTGTGTTATATAAAATACCAAGTTCTCGTGATGCTTGGGCTAAGGCCTTATGAGCATTAAGTGAAATTGAACCATAGCTCATTGCAGAAAACATTAATGGCATAGAAAGCTCTAGCTGTGGATCCATATTAGGAATTAGATTTCCATCCTTATCTCTAACAATATCCTCACTCTTTTTACCTAAGAATACCTTAGTTTCCATTGGCTCACGAAGCGGGTCAATAGGTGGGTTTGTTACCTGAGATGCATTGATTAAAATTCTATCAAAATATGAAGGATTTTTATTAGGATTACCCATTGAAGATAATAAAACTCCTCCAGTTTCAGCCTGCTTATAAACCTCAGTAACTAAATTTAAGCCCCAGTTGGCATTTTCTCTAATAGACATTTCATTTTTAACAATCTTAATAGCCTTAGTTGGACAGAAAACTACACATCTATTACAGTTAACACACTTTGTAGCATCCTCCATCATAATCTTTTTATTTTCATCATAAAAATGAACACCAAACGCACACTGCTTTTCGCATACACGACAAGTTGTACATTTATCTTTGTCTCTTATTACATCAAATTCTGGATAATAATATAAATTCCCCATATTATTAATCCTCCTTACATCTTATAATAATAGGCTCTCCGCCCTTTGGATAATAAATATTTTCAAGCTCACTACACATTGATCTTATTGCACATTCCTCACTTGCAATATAAACAACATTTTCATGCTCACCCATAACTAAGCTTCTAAGCTTTAATCTATCATTTAAAGCCATTAAGCCACCATCAAATCCTAATATAATAGAAAAAGGACCTGTTACTAATAAAGATGAGTATGTATTTCTTAAATAAGTAAGTCTTGCCTTCTTAGCAGGATCCTTCTCCTTTTCAATCTGTGACCAGAATGGAGCTGCAATAACCTCTGATAATTCAGTTAATGTTAATCCCTTTCTTCTAAGAAGATAATCAGCGATATATGTAATTACCTCTGTATCAGTCTGTAAATTACATTTATAGCCATACATTTCAATACATCTTCTATTTGCATCATAAGATGAAATTTCACCATTATGAACAATTGTATAATCTAGCATTGCAAACGGATGAGAACCAGCCCACCAGCCTGGTGTATTAGTTGGATATCTACCATGTGCAGTCCACATGTAGCCCTTATATTCATCAAGCCTATAGAACTCACCAACCTCCTCAGGATAGCCGACAGCCTTAAATACTCCCATATTCTTTCCTGATGAGAATACGTACGCGCCTGCGATATCTGAATTAATTTTAGTAACGTTACGCATTACATATTCATCCTCTGTTAGCTGGCTTTCTAATAACTTATTATATTCAGGCTTTAGGAAGTATCTCCAAATTAAAGGCTCATCCATAATTGCTGGAATCTTTTTAATTGGCATCTTTGAATAAGAGGTTATATCAAAGTTCTCATTTAAATACTTTTCACATAATGTCTTAGTTTCAAATGAATCATAGAATATATGGAAAGCATAATAATCCTTATATTCTGGATATATACCATATCCTGCGAATCCTCCACCTAAGCCATTAGATCTGTCATGCATTGTCTTCATACATTCAACAATGCTCTTACCTGACACACGTTTCTTATCTTTAGATATTAAAGCTGCGATAGCACAGCCTGATACATTTCTAAATTCTCCTTCTTTTAATAGCATAATTTCACCCCATTTAATAAAAAAAGGCGTTCATCCCCTAGGAAGAACACCATTGTTCTCATAAAGAATACAATTATTTATTAGGCAAGTCAAGTTATTTTTGAATAAAATTTGTGAAATTCGGTATTTTTAAAATATAATTTGCAAAAAATGGTGATTTTTTAATTTTTTCACAAATAGTTGTTGACAAGGCAAATTAGTTGTAATAGAATAAGGCTGTGAAAGGCAAGGAGGCCCGAGGAAATATCCTCACGTCCTGCCTTTTTTTTGTTTATATAAGGAGGAACATATGGAACAGGTAACAGATTATTTTGGTTCATTAGTATTTGACGACAAGGTAATGAAGTCAAAATTATCAAGTGATGTATACAAATCACTTAAAAAGACAATTCAAGATGGAAAGGAATTGGATATCAGTGTTGCAAACAGCGTAGCTCAGGCTATGAAGGAATGGGCAATTTCTAAGGGCGCAACACATTATACACATTGGTTCCAGCCAATGACTGGTATCACTGCTGAAAAGCATGATGGCTTCATTTCACCAGATAGTGATGGTAGAGTTATTATGGAATTTAAGGGTAAGGAGTTAGTTAAGGGTGAACCTGACGCATCTTCATTCCCATCAGGTGGTCTTCGTGCTACATGCGAGGCTAGAGGTTATACAGCTTGGGATCCAACAAGCTATGCCTTTATTAAAGATAAGGTATTATGTATTCCTACAGCATTCTGCTCATATAGTGGTGAGGCACTAGACAAGAAGACTCCTCTTCTTCGTTCAATGCAGGCATTAAATAAGCAGGCATTAAGAGTATTAAAGCTATTCGGTCATGATGATGTAACATCAGTTAAGACTACAGTAGGTCCTGAACAGGAATACTTCTTAATTGATAAGGATGCATATCTAAAGAGACCTGATTTAATTTATACAGGTAGAACATTATTCGGTGCAATGCCTCCTAAGGGTCAGGAGCTTGAGGATCATTACTTCGGTGTAATTAAGCCAAGAGTTCAGGCATTCATGGATGATTTAAATAAGGAATTATGGAAGCTTGGTGTTTTAGGAAAGACTGAGCATAACGAGGTAGCTCCTGCACAGCATGAGTTAGCTCCTATCTTCTCAACAACAAACATTGCTGCTGATAACAACCAGTTAACAATGGAAATTATGCAAAAGATTGCTAAGAAGCACAATATGGTTTGCTTATTACATGAAAAGCCATTTAAGGGTGTAAATGGTTCTGGTAAGCATAACAACTGGAGTATGTCTACTAATACTGGCTTAAACCTACTTGAACCAGGTGAGACTCCTGCAGAAAATGCACAGTTCTTATTATTCTTGGTAGCTACAATCAAGGCTGTAGATGAATATCAGGATTTATTAAGAATAAGTGTTGCAAGTGCTGGTAACGACTTCCGTTTAGGCGCAAACGAGGCACCTCCTGCAATCATCTCTATGTTCGTTGGTAGTGATTTACAGGCTGTATTAGATTCAATTGAAACAGACACTCCATTTGAATCACATGCTTCAAAGTCATTAAAGATTGGTGTAGATGTTCTTCCTAGATTACCTAAGGATACAACAGATAGAAACCGTACTTCTCCATTTGCATTTACAGGTAATAAGTTTGAATTTAGAGCTGTTGGTTCTTCTGAATCAATCTCTTGTGCAAACATTATGCTAAATACTGCAGTTGCAGAGGAATTAAAGAAATTTGCAGATCAGCTAGAAGGCTCTAAGGACTTCGAAAATGATTTACATAAGTTAATTAAGGATACAATCATTAAGCATAAGCGTATTATCTTCAATGGTAATGGTTATGATGATGCATGGGTTAAGGAAGCTGAAAAGAGAGGCTTATTAAATCTTAAGTCAACTCCAGAGGCATTACCTCATTACTTAGATCAGAAGAATATTGATCTATTCACTTCTCATAGCATTTATTCAGTATCTGAAATTAAGGCAAGATATGAAATTGCTCAGGAAAATTATATAAAGATTGTAAATATCGAAGCTCAGACTGCTTTAGATATGATCAATAAGTATTATTTACCATCTATCTCAAAGTTTGCTAACTTCTTAAGCGAAACAATTAAGAATAAGGCTGAATTAGAATTAGATTCTACTTATGAAACTGAAACTATTAAGTCTTTATCAAAGGCAACTTCTTCTATCTATTCATTAAAGCTAAAGCTTGAAGGAGAGCTAGCTAAGGCTAAGACAATTGAAAAGATTGAAGACTTATCAATGCATTTAAGAATGAACGTATTAAGTCTAATGGAAGAAATTAGAACAATCGTTGATGATGCAGAATTAATTGTTGGAAAGGAATACTGGCCATTCATTTCTTATGGTGATTTACTTTATAGCGTAAAGTAATTTAGTATTCAATTTATAGGAGGAAAAAGATTATGTGGGATTATCAAATCTGGAAATTAATTGCTATTTCCTTAATATTCTTCATGCAGGCCGGCTTCGCTATGTGCGAGGCAGGCTTCACAAGAGCTAAGAATACAGGAAATATCGTGATGAAGAACCTAATGGACTTCTGTTTAGGTACTGTTACATTTATTTTAATCGGTGGACCAATCCTTTGTGCAGAAAATGCAATCGCAGGTGGTCTACTTGGTAGTGCTGGTCAGGTATGGGGAGACATGTTTACAAATGCTTCTACATATAACTGGACAGACTTCATCTTTAACTTAGTATTCTGTGCTACAACTGCAACAATCGTTTCAGGTGCTATGGCAGAGCGTACTAACTTTAAGGCATATTGTATTTATTCAATGATTATTTCAGCTATCGTTTACCCAGTTGAAGCTTATTGGAACTGGGGTGCTGGTAATAATGGTTGGTTACAGCAGTTAGCTGCTGACTGGGGCTTAATTGATGGCACAGCTCAGGGCTTCATTGATTTAAGTGGTTCTTGTTCTATTCATATGGTTGGTGGTTTAACTGCCTTAATCGGTGCATGGATGGTTGGACCAAGAATTGGTAAGTATACAAGAGATGAAAATGGTAAGGTTGTAAAGATCAACGCTATCCAGGGTCATAACATCCTAATGGGTGCTCTTGGTGTATTCATTCTATGGTTCGGTTGGTATGGATTTAACCCAGCTGCTTGTACATCTTGGGATAGCTATGAGGGTATGGGTCAGGTATTCATGACTACTACTATCGCAGCTGCGCTTTCTACAGTTACAGTAATGATTATTACTTGGGTTCGTAACGGAAAGCCAGATGTTTCTATGACATTAAACGGTTCTTTAGCAGGTTTAGTTGCAATTACAGCTGGCTGCTCAAGAGTAGATTTAGTTGGTTCTGTCGTTATTGGTATTGTTGCCGGTGTATTATTATGCTTCGGTGTTGAATTCATCGATAAGGTATTACATATCGATGACCCAGTAGGTGCTTGCTCAGTACACTTCTTAAATGGTTTATGGGGTACTTTAGCATGTGGTTTATTCTCTACAACTACTGGTTTATTCTATGGTCACGGCTTCGCTCAGCTTGGCATTCAGCTAATTGGTATCGTTGCAGTATGTGCTTGGACAGCTGCATGGGCATTCCTAGTATTTGGTGTTATGAAGCTAATTAAGCGTAAGGATGGTAAGACTCCATTCTTAAGAGCTACTCCTGAGGAAGAAATTAGAGGTCTTGATATTACAGAGCATGGTTTAATTTCTGCTTACCCTGATTTCGTTGCACAGGTTGAATCATTAGATTATTCAGGTGCAATTGAGGTTACTGGTGATGTTCCAGTTGCTGAGGCAGTTTCAGTTACACACTTTAGTGAAGCTGATGCAGTTGTTCCTCAGGAAACTAGAGAATCTGGTAAGTTCACTAAGATTGAAATCATTTGTAAGGAACGTATGCTTGATGCATTAAAGGATGGTATGCTTGCCCTTGGTATTAATGGTATGACTGTAAGCCATGTAATGGGTTGTGGTCAGCAAAAGGGTTCTCCTGAGTACTACCGTGGTGTTCAGGTTGAGGCTACACTTCTTCCTAAGATTCAGGTAGATATCGTTGTTGGTAAGATTCCTGTTGAAAATGTAATTGATACAGCTAGAAAGATTCTATATACTGGTCACATTGGTGATGGTAAGATCTTCGTTTACGATGTATTAAATGTTGTAAAGGTAAGAACTGGCGAAAAGGGTTATAATGCTCTAGAAGGCGAGGAATAATAAATTAAGGGGTTCAAATTGAACCCCTTTTTCTTACATCTCTATTTTTGATAATATTAAATTGATTCTTTCATTTGTTTTATCATGATGAGCATAATCATCAAATATAGATACAGTAGGTTTTAAATATTTATGTACCTCTTCTGCATATTCCTTAGCCTTAGCTAGAATATTATTATGGTTTAAGCCCTCCTTATTACCATTTAAAAGGTAAATATTGGCTTTATTCACTATTTTTCTAGACTTAATATTATTCGTATAGTCTGGAAACCAAAATGAACCACAAATAGAAATAATATGATTAAACCTATTATATTTAAACAAAGAATCAACTGCACAAAGCCCTCCAAGTGAATAGCCTCCATAAATTAAATAATTCATATCAATATTATAATTATCTAATATATAGGGAAGTAATGAATTATTGATATATTCATTATATAAATCTGACTCTCCACCAAAGTCTTCTACATTTTCTCTTAAGGCCTTAGCGTAATATGGAGTATACTCTTTTAATCTATTATTTGGAATAACTCCAAAGATAAGACCATCAAATTCAATATTTAATTTTTCAAGCATATCTCCATCATTTAATACTAATAGCTTATATTTCTTATTCTTATCATAATTTAAAGGATAAGCTATATTAATTAAATGATCTAAAACCTTTATTTTATCCATTAGATAGCAGCTTTAATAGTAGCTAATGTATCAATTACATTAGCACCGTATTCCATAAAATCATCATATCCTACAGTGATAATCTTATTGTTAACAATTGCAGGTACCTCTGAAATTGCATCATTTGACTTTAGGTTTTCTACTGCAGTTGCATCTACTGTTGCGTTTCTATCAGATGTAACATAAATGATTACTTCAGGATTCATTGAAACTAGATTTTCTAGTGATAAGCCTGATGTACCAGTTGCAACATTAGTATAACCAATTTTATTTAGCATCTTTTCCTGTAATGTAGACTTATAAGCACCAAATGTTGTGTTATTGAAATTACACATTACTAATGCATTCTTATATTCAGTAGAATCTGTTGAGCCTAATGCAGCAACCTTTTCTTCTACCTTAAGTGCTAATTCCTCAGCCTTATCCTGAACATTGAAAATCTTACCTAAATTTCTAATATCTGCTGCAATATTTTCAACATTTGCAGTCTTAATAGATGAAGCCTGTGAATAAACATTAATATCATATGAATTTAATTCATCTACTGTACCCATTAATGAAGATGAGAACATTGCAACTCTACCAACAATAATATCTGGTTCATAGCTTACAATTACTTCCTTAGATAATGTCTTCTTATCTCCAAGCTTTGTGATTGCATCAATCTTTTCCTTATATGAATCAGTTACAGTATTATCTGGATTTGGCATACCAATAATATATTTTTCTAAGCCTAAATCAATCATAGTCTTAGCACTAGATACATTATTACAAATAACTCTTGTAGGCACCTCATTATAAGTCTGTGATACCTCACTTGATGTATTATCATATGTTGTAAGTGTTAGTGGGTATGATGTTAAATTTGCTGATTCAGAAGCTGAGGCACTAGATGCAACCGCACTAGATGCAATCTCACTACCATTACAAGCCTCACAGCTATCCTCACTCTTTGAACCACATGCAGCTAAAGTTAAAGCTACTGCGCCTGCAACTGCTGCTAAAAATACTTTTCTTAATTTCATTTTTCTTCTCCTTTTAGATATATTTAACCAAGATTGAATTGTTATCCTTTAATACCTCACAATCAACGTCATATATATCCTTTATATTTTCCTTTGTTATGATTTCATTTGGATGGCCCTGATAAACAATATTTCCATCCTTCATTAAATAAATATAATCAGAATATTTACATGCTAGCTGTATATCATGTAATACTGCAAGTACATTTATTTTCATATCCTTGATAATTTTTAATATTTCAAGCTGATATTTAATATCTAGATGATTAGTTGGCTCATCTAGAAGTAAAAGCTTGGGCTGTTGGGCAATTGCTCTAGCCAAAACTACACGCTGCTTCTCTCCGCCTGACATAACCTGATATGGCTGATCCTTCTTATCATAAAGACCTACAATCTTAAGTGCATTATCAACTATCTCATAATCCTCTTTATGCTCACTTTCCATAACCCTTAAATGAGGGTTTCGTCCTAATAGAACTATTTCTCTTGCAGAAAGAGTAAAATTTAGCTCATTGAACTGTGAAACAACTGCCATACTTTTAGCAGATTCCTTAAGCTTAATTTCCTTAAGATTTTTCATATCTAAATAAATTATTCCGCTTGTTGGCTTAATGACTCTATAGATATTTTTAAGTAGTGTTGTCTTACCACAGCCATTAGGTCCTAAAATAGTATGAAATTCACTATTTTTAACCTCTAAGGAAACACCATTTAATATATCCTTTTTCTCTATACTATATTTAATATCTTCACATTTTAAATCCATAGCTAATCCCTACCATAATTTCTTCTTGCGACAATATAAATAAAGAATGGCGCACCAACAAGAGCTGTAAATATTCCAATAGGTAATTCAGAATTTTCAATTAGTACTCTTGCAAGTACATCAGCCCAAATTAAAAACAATGAACCTAAAATAATTACAATTGGTATTAGTCGTTTATGATTTGATCCAACAATAGCACGTGATAAATGAGGTATAACTAAGCCTACAAAGCCAATTACACCACAATTTGATACCAAAACACCTGTAAGTATTGCAATAATTACTAGATAAACTAAACGGTAAATACTTAGATTAATACCAAGTGTTGTAGCTACATCATCACCTATCATCATTGTGTTTAATATTCTTCCCTGAGTTAAGAAAAATATACACGCACAAAGAACTAAGGCAAGCGGTAGCCAAATGCTATCCCATGTTGCGTTTGCAAGTGAACCCATTGTCCAAAACTTTAAAGTCATAATACTATCAGAATTTCCAGCTACTGAAATAATAAAATTAGAAAATGCAGTAAATAATGCATTTACTACTGTTCCAGCTAAAATAAGCCTTACAGTTGTCATTTTAGTTTTTCTTGATGCTATAAAAATAACTAAAAATGTCGCAATTATTGCCCCGATAAACGCTCCTAATGACATTGCTATTTTTAAACCAACCATAATAATTAAAGTTGCCCCAAATGTAGCACCTGCTGAAACACCTAAGATATATGGCTCTGATATTGGGTTATTAACTGTAGCCTGCATTACACATCCGCATAGTGCAAGACCAGCTCCTGCTACCAAACCTAAAATAACTCTAGGTACTCTAATATTCCAAATGATTGAAATCTTTGCCTTACTTATGCCATCTAGTAAGGATGACTGATGGAAAAGCTTTCCAAACACAACCTTATATGTAGTTTCAAAATCAATTTTTACAGCTCCAAGAGAAATTGAAACCATAAAGGATATTAAGAGAATTGCAATTAAAATAACTATTAGTGCAATATAATATGATTTGGATTTTTTGATATTATTCAATCTATTTTTCATATTCTTCTAACCTTCCGGTGATAGTATAACATAAAGTTAGTTTTGTTTAACTAACTAAATACAGAAAACGTTTTTTCTGTAACATTTAAAAAAGCCCAAAGCTTTTCTTTAGATTACTCTAAATAAAGCTTCAGGGGCTTTTAAACTATTTAATATTCATGCAAGTTTTAATAGCATTTTCAAAAATATCTAAGCCTGCATTTAACTGCTCATTAGTAATTACAAGTGGGGCTAGGAATCTAATTACATTATTATATGTACCTGCTCCTTCTACTAATAAGCCATTATTAGCACATTCTAAAATGATAGATTTTGTAAGCTCTGGTGCTGGCTCCTTTGTCGTTTTATTTTTAACAAATTCAATACCAATCATAGCGCCTAAGCCTCTGACATCACCAATAATTTCATATTTATCCATCATTTCCTTATATCTTTTTGTAACAATTTCTCCAATTTCTAGGCTTCTTTTAGCGAAATTGTCACGTTCCATAATTTCAATTACCTTAAGGGCTGCGGCTGTTGCGAGTGGGTTACCACAGAAGGTGCCACCAATTACGCCTGGGGCAGCTGAATCCATAATTTCCTTAGATGAAATAATTGCAGAAAGTGGAACACCTGCAGCGATTGATTTAGCAGTTGTTAGGATATCTGGCTGAATACCATTTTCCTTCCAATATTCTGAACAGAACATTCTACCAGTTCTACAAAAGCCTGATTGAACCTCATCTGCAATTAATAAAATGCCATATTTATCGCAGATCATTCGAAGTGCACTAACCCATTCAATTGGGGCTGGAATAAATCCACCCTCACCCTGAAGTGGCTCTACTACTACAGCTGCGATAGTTGAAGGCTCTGCACATTCCTCAAAGACATCATAAATAGTCTTAATATAATAATCTACATAATCCTCCTTTTTAATATCCTTAGGTGCACGGTAATAATAGGGATATTTAGCTCTAAATACACCATCTGCTAAAGGTCCCATTCCCTTGGCATAAGCCTTCTTTGATGTCATAGCCATTGTATAATGGGTTCTGCCATGAAAGGCTCCTGAAAAGACAATTATATTAGGTCTATGTGTATAGGCCTTGGCAATCTTTACTGCATTTTCATCAGCTTCAGCGCCTGAATTTGCAAAAAAGACCTTTCTTCTATCACTGATTACCGGAGCGATACTACCAAGCTTTTCAGCTAGATCTACATATCCTTCATGCGTCATAGTATTAAACATCGCATGAAAATATTTTTCTGATTGAGCTTTGACTACCTCAATAACCTCTGGGTGGCTATAGCCAATATTTAATACACCAACACCTCCAATAAAATCTAAAAATTTATTTCCATCAACATCCTCAACAATTGCTCCTGCAGCCTTATCTATTACAACAGGGTACATACAACCAATTGCGTTTGGAATATATTTCTTTCTTCTTTCAATTACCTTAGAAGCCTTAGGTCCAGGTAATTTATTAGTAATTATTTTTGGTAAATCCTCATTTAACATATTAATCCTCCACTAATGCTCATACCAACCAACCTTACCAGGGTTTAGGTTGATATTTATCTGCTTGATTTCCTGGTATTCCTCTAAGCCATGTACTCCAAGCTCTCTACCAATACCACTCATCTTATATCCACCCCAAGGGGCTTCATTAAAGCATGGATTATAGCAATTAATCCATGTTATACCTGCTCTTATTTCTTTAATAACCCTTAAGGCTCTTGCACCATCTGCTGTAAAGACAGCTCCAGCTAAGCCATAAGGTGAATCATTAGCCATTTCTATAGCCTCTTCCTCTGTTTTAAAGGTTTGAATTGTTACAGCAGGTCCAAAGATTTCTTCTTTAACAATTCTCATATCATTTGTGCATTCATCAAAGATTGTAGGCTTAATGAAATAGCCATCCTTACATTCACCATCTAAATATCTATATCCACCAGCTACACATTTAGCTCCTTCTGCCTTACCTGCTTCAATATATTCTAAAACTCTATTCATCTGAATTTCATTTACAATAGGTCCCATATCTGGATTATTCATAGGATTTCCAAGGGTAATATTATTAGCACGCTCAATTAATCTCTTAACAAATTCATCATGGAATTTTTCTTCTACTAGGATTCTAGATCCTGCACTACAAATCTGTCCCTGATTTAAGAAAATACCAAGCATTGCCCATTCTACTGCACCCTCTAAATCAGCATCTGCAAAAATGACATTTGGAGATTTTCCACCAAGCTCAAGACCAATCTTTTTAACATTCGATGCCGCATTCATCATAACCATCTGTCCTGCCTTAGTAGATCCTGTAAATGTAATCATATCAACATCCATAGAACCAGATAAAATATTACCAACCTTAGCTCCACCAATTAATAAATTACAAGCACCCTTAGGAATACCTACCTCATCAAAGATTTCAAAAAGCTTAATGCTTGAAAGAACACAATATGGAGAAGGCTTAAAGATAACACTATTACCTGCAGCAAGTGCTGGTGCAAGCTTCCATACACCCATTAAAAGCGGATAATTCCAAGGTGTGATTAAAGCACAAACACCTGTAGGCTCATGAACTGTGTATGAATGCATCTTACCAAATCCCTCATTAACCTCATATACACCACCATGAGGTGCCTTAATTAATGATGCATAATATCTAAAATTATGAACTGCATCATCAACATCACATTCTGCCTCTCTAAGGGGCTTTCCATTATCTAATACCTCAAGCCTTGCAAATTCAGCCTTTCTCATCTCTAAAATATCGGCAATCTTTAGTAGGATATCTCCTCTAGTTTGAGAATCCATATCTCTCCAGCTTCTATCCTTATAAAAAGAATAATTAGCTGCCTCAATCGCATCAAGCGTATCCTGCTCAGATGATTCATAAATATCTGCTAGGTGAGAGCCATTATAAGGATTTAATGTTTCAAATGTTTTTTCCTTTTCTCCCTTTGTCCATTTTCCATCAATATACATCATCCATTCCATAGTTCTTCCTCCTAAAAAATAAGGCGTAAAATTATTATTTTACGCCCTTGTAATTATTAAAGATTGAATACTCTCTTAGTACAATCTAGTGCTAAATCCATCTTTTCAATAACTGCCTTAATATCCTCCTCAGTTATTAATACAGATGGCTCAAATCTAATTGTTTTAGCATTAACTAGCGTACCTGCAGTTAATACTCTTCTCTTAAATAGACCCTTTGAAACCTGATAACCGAACTTAGTATCTCTAAATTCTACAGCTAGCATTAAGCCTACACCTCTAACCTCTTCAATGATTTCAGGATATTTTTCTGCAAGGCTTAATAAGCCTGCCTTTAAAATTTCTCCCTTTCTCTTACACTCACCTGGTACATCATTTCTTACCATATATCTAATAGTTGCAAGTGCTGCACTACAAGCAAGTGGGTTACCACCAAATGTAGGTGATCCTAATAGCCATGGATTATCTACTAGCTGCTTAGTCCACATATGAGGTCTACAAATAATACCTGTAATTGGCATAATACCTCCACCGAAGGCCTTACCAAAGGTCATAATATCTGGTGTGACACCCTCTGCTTCACATCTCCACATAGTACCAGTTCTACCCATACCTGTTTGGATTTCATCAAAAATTAAAGCAACTCCAGTTTCATCACAAATCTTTCTAACCTCAGTTAAATATCCATCTGGTGGAACTATTACGCCAGCCTCGCCCTGGATTGGCTCTAGGATAACAGCTGCTGGCTTTTCACCAACCTCAATTAAATTATAAATTGCCTTTCTAATATCTTCTGCAACACCATATTCAACATGAACAACCTGCTGAACCATTGGTGCATATGGAACTCTATATGTACTCTTACCACCAACTGATACAGCACCCATAGACTTACCATGGAAGGCATGAACTGTTGAAATATACCATCTACCTCCTGTTGCGATTCTTGCAAGCTTTAAAGCCATTTCTACTGCCTCTGCACCACCATTTGTGAAGAAACAATATTTTAAATCACCTGGCGTTATTTCAGCTACTGCCTTTGCTAAATATCCTCTTAATGGATCAAGTAGCTCCTGAGAATGTAAAGCCTGATGCTCAAGCTGAGCCTTTACAACCTCTAAAATTTCTTCATTTCTATGACCACAGGTATAAATACCAAAGCCTCCTAGACAGTCTATGAATTTTTCTCCCTTTAATCCATATACATATTGGTCCTCATCAGTCCATTCTAGGATTGCACCACCTGCATCATCTGTTGAAACACTCTTTCTATACTTTAGCCATCCTGGAGATACATATTCATTAAAATTATTTAATGTATCCTTTACCATTTGGTTTTTCTTTTCCTTAGATAGTCTCTTAGTACTCTTTGTTTCAATAAAACCGATAACCTCATCTAATTCTTCTAATAGCTGTGCGTGTTTCATAATATCACGTATAATCAATTTAGATAGATTTGATATCTTATTGATTACTTTTCCTTTCTATCTAATTTAATAGATTATTTCATCTAGTAATTAGATGTTATAATAAATTGCACTGTGGATCCTTTTCTGTATTAATAAGGCAAA
>JAILEP010000035.1 GCA_024697825.1 Acholeplasmatales bacterium | reverse complement strand
AATTTCAACTTTTTCCATAAAATCACCACACTTATTATATACTAATATTCAATTTATTATAAATAAATTTAGAAAAATAAAAGAATTTCCTTTACAAAATGCCAAGTTTATGGAAAAATAGAATGTGTTATTTTTTATTTATTAAAATAGTGGAGGATAATTATAATGATCAAGGTTAATGATTTAAAGAACGGTATCGTAATTGAATATGATGGTAAGCTTATGCAGATCCAGGAATTCATGCACGTTTTACAGAACAAGGTTGCATACGTTAGAGTTAAGATGAAGGATTTAAGAACTGGTGCAGTTATGGAAACAGCTCTTAAGGGTTCTGATTCTGCATTCAAGAGATGCTTCATTGAAAAGCGCCCTATGCAGTATATCTACGCTGATGGTGGTAACTATGTATTCATGGATAATGAGACATATGAGCAGGTTGAAATCCCAGCTGAAAGATTAGAGTGGGAGAAGAACTTCTTAAAGGAAGGTATGAATGTTGATATTCAGTACTATGAGTCTGAAATCTTAAACATCTCTTTACCTGATAAGGTTAGCGCAGTTGTTAAGACTGAGCCTGCAGTTGCTGGTAACACTAAGACTAACAGCTTAAAGGATGCATTCTTAGAGTCTGGTTACCTAGTAAAGGTTCCTATGTTCATTACTGACGGTGAGGAAATCATTGTTTCTACAATTGATGGTTCTTACGTTTCAAGAGCTAAGTAATATAACATATTTGAATGAGGTCAATATCTGACCTCATTTTTTGTTTTGAAATTCTTGCGACTATTTTTTATAAATGGTATAATAATAAAAAGAAGTCGATTTTTAAATGAGGTGTTAGCATGGAAATGAAGGTATATTTGGTTCTAGCTACAATTTTATCACTTGGTGGAATTCTAATAGGTTTACAATCTTTTAGAACCGAAAAGGCATCTGGAAAATATTTAGGTCTTGCCTCATTCTTTTCTGTTATATGTATGCTATGCTATGTAATTTCAGCACTTGCTGATAATGAAACTGAAATGGCCGTTTCAACTAGTATTTATTTCGTTTTTATCTATTTTATGGTATTTAGCTTATTCGGATTTGTATTCAAATTCTGTGATTATAAATTTAAATTGCCATTTAAGATAATATTTGTTGTCGGAATTATATCTTCTATTTTAGAAGTAGTCGTATTTATAATTAATATATTTAATCCAATCGCTTTAGCATTCAATTATGATGCAACAAGAGAATATGCTAAATATGCATATGTTCTAAATGCCTTTGGCTTTGTTCATTTAGCTTTAGTTTATGTGGTATTAATATCAATTGGTATAATGCTTGTTTTAACTGCTATAAGAGTTCCAAGACATTTTAAAAATCAGTATTTAAATCTAATTATTGCCTTAATTTTAGCAGTAGCTGCTAATGCATTCTTCCTATTTAGTAATGTACTTAAGCTAGATGTTTCATTATTACTATATACTGTAATAGCTGCATTCTGTTATTGGGGTGCGTTTATATATACTAAGCGTAATATGATTACTAATTTTAAATCAGTAGTAGTTGATGAGGTTGATTTAGGTATTGTTATGTTTGATTACAATAATAAATATTTAACATCTAATGCAGCAGTTGAAAAATATTTTAGCGCAATTAAATTTGATGAGAATTTAACCTTAAAGACATTTACTGAAACCCTAGGATTATATTTAGATGATAATGCTAATAAGGCTACAACTATTTGTTATGTAGAAAGAGAAAAAAGCATTAAGAGCTTAAGATGTGATTTCTTAAGATTTGTTGATAAGAGTAATAAGGTTGAGGGAAGCTTATTTATTATTGATAATGAAGCCTTAGAGCTTGACATTCATACGGGCTTTTATAACTGGGATTCATTCCTTAATTATATTGAAAATCCAAATAAATCATTTGTTTATCCTTTGATTATAGCAGTAGTAGATATTAATTCAATTTCTGTAATTAATTCAACTCATGGTAAGCAAAAGGGTGATGAGGTAATTCGAGAGCTTGCAAGCATGATGAAGGAAAGACTTCCTAAGAATACAATGTATGTAAGAGGCTCTGATGCTCATTTAATTGCGTTAACATATAATAGAACATCAGAAGATATCTCTGAAATTATGGAAGGAATTAAGAGAGATTTTGATACTTCTTGTCAATTTGCAGTAAGTGAGGCTAAAAATGAAAATAGCATTATTGATGCGATTGATGAGGCTACTGATGCGATGGTTAGTAAAAAGCTTTTAGATCAGGAGTCTATCCATTCTTCAATGCTAAAATCATTACTTGGTGCTTTAGAGGAATGTGATTCAGATACAGAACAGCACGTTAAGAGAACTCAGGATCTAGGTCATAAGCTTGGCTTAAGGCTTGGTTTATCTGATTCAGAGCAGAGTAATTTAAATTTATTATGTATTTTACATGATATTGGTAAGATTGGTATTCCACTTGACATTCTAAATAAGCCTGCAAAGCTTAATGAGGATGAATGGGCTTTAATGAAGTCTCATGTTGAAAAGGGATATAATATTGCTAAATCATCTCCAGCTCTTGAGGGTATTGCAGAAATGATTAGATATCATCATGAAAGATGGGATGGTAAGGGCTACCCTGATGGATTATCAATGGAATCAATTCCATTATTATCAAGAATTATTTCAGTTATTGATGCCTTTGATGCAATGACTCACGATAGAATCTATCGTAAGGCTATGAGTGTTGATGCTGCGCTTAATGAATTAATCAGATGTGCGGGTGGTCAATTTGACCCAACAATTGTTTCTGAATTCGTTGCAATGATTAAGGATAATAATGATTTATATAAAGAAAATAATAATGTAGAAAAGAATTCAGAGGAAGTAGAGATTACTCATCTTACATCTAAGGATAAGTTTAGTAAGGAATCAAAGGGTAATGTATTTACAATACCATTTGGAAATTATATCGCTGATGTAGATAATAAGATTATTTCTGCAAGTGAAGGCTTTTATACAATGACTGGCTATACAAAGGAAGATATTGAGAAAGGTAATATTTCTCAGATGGATTTAATTCCTGAAGAGGATAGAACTGAATATTTAGTTCAGCTTCAAACTGCAATGTCTGGTAAAACTCGTGTTTTAATTGAGCATAGAATTAAGTGCAAAGATGATTCAACTATTAACGTATTGTGCTTAGGACGTCAGTATTTCGATAATGATACTAAAAAGCCATTGGTTGAGATATTTATTACTAATGTCATAAATACTAATGCTGTTAAGCTACTTGCACGTAAAGAAGAGGTTAAATCTCAAAAGAGATTAAACCAGTGGGAATCTACATATAGAAGAGATTCCTTAACGAATATTTCAAATCATAGTGCATTTAAGAGTGATGTTGATTTAATCCTTTTAAAACAGGATAAGAAAGTATTATTTGCAATGCTTGATATTGATAAATTTAAGGATGTTAATGATAATTATGGTCATCAATATGGTGATGAGGTTCTAATATTCTTAGCTCAAACTCTTCAGAATTCAATTGATGAGGATGATCTATTATGTCGTATGGGTGGAGATGAATTTGCAATCTTTATGGCTGTAGATATCGAAATGCCAGATGAAGATTTAGAGGCACATATTAGTAATATCCATAATAGAGTTACTACAACACTTGCGGCAACTAAGAATGGCTGTACAATTTCAATGGGTGCTGCTATTACAACAGAGACTTACAACTTCAATAAATTATATGGTGCAGCTGATAAGCAGCTATATAAGTCTAAGGAAGCTGGACGTAATCGTATAACTATAACTAAAATATAGCATTAAGCCGGGTTTAAATACCTGGCTTTTAGTTTATTTCAAAATTCTGCCTCATTATATAGGCTAAAAATAAAAATCATTTAAAAACGAAAAAAATAAGCTATAATTAATTTCAAGGGGAGCCATTATATTATCTTAGGAGGATGATTTCATGAAAAAGCTTAAGCTTTTAAGCGGATTGTTATTATCAGCGATTTTTCTTACATCTTGTGGCACAAAAACTGTCACACCAAATAGCTCTAAGGCTATTGAAACAAATTCAACAAGTGATATATCTTCAAGTGAAGATGTATCAAGTGAGGCTCAATCAAGTAGTTCTAATTCAAGTGAAGCATCAAGCAGCATAGAAGTAAGCAGTACAGTGTCAAGTTCTGAATCTTCTAGTAGTACTAGTGCTTCATCAAGCAGTGCAGAAAGTAGTAGTGCTTCATCAAGTAGTGTAGCATCAAGTAGTATATCTGCATCATCAACAGCCTCTGCATCAAGCGTAGTATCTTCAAGTGTAGCATCATCAAGTAGCTCATCATCTAGTACAGAGATACCTGATGAGGATCCAACCCTTGAAACATTAGAGGTAACAGTTTCTAAGGAACAAAAGGTTATAGTAGGTGATACATATATTCCAGATCAATATGTTAGTGCAGTAGTTAGCTATTCTAATAATAGATTAAAGAATGTCTCTGCAACCGCAACATATACATGTGATACATCAGTAGCTGGTACAGCTACATGTACAGTAGAATATGGTGGATTAACAGATACATTTGATGTTACAGTATATCAGCCTGTAGCCTTATCTACTGTAGATTATAATGTTTATTACAATAGTAATGAGGCTAAAAACCTATCAGGTGATATATCATCAGATATTATATTTGCAGATGAATCAGGTGTTGCATTAGACAATACTAATGGTATTTATACAGTAACTTCATCAAGCACAGGCTCACAGCTTCCATATTTTTATGGTAGTCAAATTAGATTATATGGAAACAGTAATAATAATCAAATTCAATTTGATTTTGAAAGTGGCTATGTTGCAACTAAGGTTACATTTACTGTAATTGCAAATAAGAATGATGTTTCAAGCTATTTAATTAATGGCGAATCATATTCAGTAACCACATCTGAATCTATAAATGTAGAATTAGATTATAGCTCATCACCTATTAGTACCTTATTAATTCAAAATACAATGACAATTAATGCTAGACTTTATATAAGCGATATTGTTATAACACTTGGTACTGAGACAACAGAAATGCTAGATATTACAAATCATACCTATGTTAAGGATGAAGCAGTAGACCCAACATGTGAAACAGATGGCTATGTTACATATATTTGTGAAGAAACTGCGGAAACATTAACTGTTATTATTCCTAAGACAGGACATATGCTAGATAGCACAGGCTACTGTGCATATTGTGGTAAGCAATTCCTAATTAATGTACCAGATGATTATTTCACATCTAGTGATGTAGTAATTTATGATACAGATGATGAAAATCCATATGGAATTGATTTAACTAAATATGGTAGTGATACTCATGCAATATTCTATGATTCATATGTTTCATATTTAACGATAGACCCATATGAGAATGTTGATTCAGCCTCATTCTATTCAGATTATTCAATTGCGACTACATATGAGGATGCATATTATAGAAGTGCTCATTATTTATTATCAGGTCATATTGATTCTTATTATTTACCTACAAGCAATACTAAGTATTCAGATTCAACAGCTATTAGATGTCAAACAGGCACATATATTTTGGATTACGATGGTAATTATGTTGGCTATTTTGTAAATTCAAGTAATCCATATATTGTATTCTATGGTGGTGCTTATATATCCTTAGAGGATGTTGCAGCGTATTTACTTGCCTTTGGAGAGGTACCAGTAAATAGTAATTATTCTACATCGACAACAGATAGAAGTAAGGCCCTTAGTGAATGGGGTCAATATGGTAGAGTAAATATTGCCGACTTTAGTGGTGATAATACTACATATCCATATGAGCCAGTTCTTACAGATATTTCTGGATGTGGTGGTTCAACACAATATACTGAATCTGATTATGGTTCAAGTGGTGGCTTTGATGTTGGTGGTTCAACAGTTTCCGCATATACTGATGGTAAATATATTGCAAGAGGTACATGTAGATTTGTCTTTGTTAATATGAAGAATGATAATCTATATGATATTAATAAGCGTCATGTATTCTATACATATAATCATTACAATGATTTCAATGAATATTTAAATTATGAAAACGGCTGGAGTAATAGATTTGGTAATGAAACAGCAGGTAATGCATATTGTAGTGGATCATCAGCTTGGAATTCAAGCACAATGGTATCACCTACACCAGTACCTGAATATGTTTTACAAAGTAGTAGCCTAATGTTTTCTTAAATTTCAATAAAAAATATAACATTATTACAATATTCAAATTTCTGCCTTTTCTTAATTTTAATTATTTAATTAAAGTTAAAATTATTAAAATTATAATATTTGAAT
>JAILEP010000028.1 GCA_024697825.1 Acholeplasmatales bacterium | reverse complement strand
ATGATACAATTATTACAGCTAAATGGAGTTCGGATACTATCTCAACATTCAATGTAAATTGGATAGATTCAAAGAATTATGATGCAATTCGTCCTGATAATCTTACAATTGAGATGTTTGATGATAGTGATAATTCACTTGGAACATTTGAATTATCACTATCATCAAACATCTCAATTGTAAGATTATCAGGACGAATTGCATCATAATTCTTTGAATCTATCCAATTTACATTGAATGTTGAGATAGCATCCGAACTCCATTTAGCTGTAATAATTGTATCATCTGTAACCTTATAAGAGTCGCCTGGCTTATATAAAACATCATTAATAACCCAGCCCTCAAGATAAATATTTGTTGTATCAGAATCTACATTAAAGAATGTAGCAGGTAATACTATTGTTTGTTGATCTCCAACACTATATTCATAATCATCGAATGTAAGTGATGTGAGTCCTGATTTAATTGTTAATTTATGTGATACAACTCCATCAAAGAAATTTGATTGATAAATTGCTCTAAAATGCTCTTCTGTAGCACCATCAGTTCTAACCCAACCATAATATCTTCCTTTTGTAGCAAATGTCTTTTCGTGATATTCCATATATGCGGTTGAATCATCATATCCATCATAGAATAAGCAATCTAATATAACTTCTGCAGCCTCAAGTGGAGATACAAAAGTAAGACCAAACATTATGTTATTAGTACAATTTGTTCCACAAGTATATAAGAAATTAAAATCATCATCAACTGTAGTATTTAATTTAGCAGTATGATCCTCATAGAACTCTCTAACATTAATTAATTTCTCACTTGTAGAATCTTTATAATTACCATTTGGTGAATATACAGTAAAGTTCTTCTTATAATCTGATGCAAATCCTCCAGTTGTCGAATTCTCATTATTTTCCATTAATAGAATTTGACCTCTAACATCGCCAAGCTTAGGGAAATATGTATAATGGCTTCCATATACACCATCCTCATAATAAATAAATGGCTTACCTGTTGAAGGATTAATTTCCTTTGCAAGCTCCTTAATGACATCATTTAAACGAAGCTGTGTTTTTTTCTTGTCAGATTTTGTTTCAGTTTCAGGCTGGAAATCTAAAATTAAAAATTCTGATGGATGTTCAATAAGGAAATTTTTCATATATCCTAATACAGTATCAAGATTTAAGAAATTACCCTTTTCGTCTACTGCCCAATATGAGCCTAAAGCACTTGATTTACCATGATCCATCCATAATGTTTTACCATCATCTACTGTTTTCCATGATTTTCCATTCTTTTCTTGATGGTAGCATGTAACACGTAGGTCAAATATTCTAGATCCTGCCTCTAATTGTTCTGGAATAAATAGCTTTTGAGTTACTGCATAATCTACATAAGTCCAAGAATCACCTGGCTTTTTACCATCTACTCTAGCATCTGCCATAGATGAATCATGAGTACCAGGAATATTTATTTGATTAATTCTTTTTTCATTTGAAATACCAGTTAGCCAGTTAACACCTGTTAAGCTATCAGTGAAAGTCACTAATTGATCGCTTTCTGGAATGAATGGATTTAAAATCATTTCATTTTCACCAGGTCCGGCCTTAAATGATCCTTCTCCATTACTTTCAGTATAAACACCTATATTATTTGTATCACAATGGAAATAATCAGATGCCTTAGCATCAGGATTATAATAGCTAAAGTTTTCTGTAAATGTATATTCATTATTATCTGATGCGACTATAATATAGCTTCCCTTTTCTATTTCACCAGAAATATTAAGTGTCTTACCTCCGCGTAAATATATGCCTTTACCAGTATCAGCAGTATTTGCTTGGCTATTTCGACCAAATACTATTTTACCTTCTATACTTAATTTAACAGCATTACTATCCGCATAAATTGCACCACCAGTTTTAGCGGCACTATTATTATTGAATGTACCAGTTGAAATGCTTGCAGTTGCGCCACTTTCAATATGAATTGCACCACCATAGCTTTGTTCTGATCTATTGGATGTAAAATTACAATTCTCGATTGTGGCACTTGAGCCATCAATACTGATGCCTCCACCACTCTTAGTAGATAAATTATTATCAAATGTACAATCTCTTATATATGTAATTGCATTTGAAAAGATTGCACCACCCTTGTTAGTAACACTATTTGAAGTAAATGATGAAGAATAAATATTGGTTGGATTTAATGCATATACTGCACCACCCTCACCAGAAGCTGTATTTTCCTGGAATGTACAATTTTTAATTGTAACCTCTCCTAATAGATTATAGATGGCACCGCCACGGTATGTTCCACTATTTTGTATGAACTGAACATTATCAAATGATACGGCACTATTACTAGTTGCCTTATTACAAATACAACCACCATAGCTACCAGAGCTATTATTTCTAAATATTGTATTTTCAACTGATGAGTCTTTGTCGTGGTTATTATACATACCACCACCATGCTCATCACAGCTATTATTAATAATGGATGCATTTGAAATATTAAATGAACTAGTGGCACATGCAAAAATACCACCACCTGAAGCATCAGCCCAGTTATCCTTAATTACACCACCTGTCATATTTAAATGACCACGGATATAAATACCGCCTCCATCAACTGACGCTTTATTACCAGATATTGTTCCACTTTCAAAATTTAATGTGCAGTTTTCACCTATATGAATACCGCCACCTCTTTTAGCATAACCACCTGTAATAACTCCATTTCCTGCAGGATTATCAGATGTTGCAGTACTATCATAAATTGTAACGTTAGCCCAATTTTGTAATTCAATTACATGGCCATCAGAATCAGTCTTTGAACGCCCTCTATTGATTTTATAACCTTGTAAATCTATAAAAAGCGTCTTACCTGATATATAAATACGATCCTTTCCATCAGCATTTAAATCACTTGCAAGTTGGATAACTGAATTATCAGGATAAGTATTACAAGCATATTGTAAATCTGACCATTTAGCAACACCAACATCTACTGTTCTTGTTTGAGCCGCAAGCGTTGTATTAGTGTCTTCTGCATAGATATTATTATCTCTTCCTACACTAAATAGAAATAAAATCACAGTCGAAAAGACAATAAATATAATTGTAATCAAACCCTTTCTCCTAAGCTTCATATACACCACTCCTCATTTTATAATTGTATTCAATTATTTATCGTTATTTTATAAGCTTTAAAAATAGCTAAAAAAGCAGATATGATTTATCTGTTATAACTTTAATAGCTTAAATATGAAATATTTATTTTTAAAGCAATCGTCTTATTTCCTAAATTATAATGTATAATTTATTTTTTTTCAAAAGTTACATTACCCCATAAAGGAAAATATAACAGATACGAAAAAGCTGTAATATGAATAATTAGACCATAAAAAAGAATTAGTTTAATTTTAAACAAAATCAACAATAAAAAGGAAAAGGTGCATCAGATAAATATCCAATGCACCTCTTTGCATATAATCATTTTAATGATTTTAATGCTTATAATTTAATTTTTAAATATCATACTTAGAGCAGATTTCCTTAGGAGTCTTATGTAATAATGTAACAATTGGTAATGTACCAGTTATTAAAACAATTACATATAAAACACCTGCACCTGCAAATAGCATACCTACATTTGTTTTAAGCAATGATGCACTTAGCATTTCGTTCGATAATGTTGAGAATCCTAAATAAATTATATAGCCCAAGAAATATCCAACCATTGTTGTAAATGTACCTACAATAAAGGTATCAAGTAGGAATTGTCCAAAGATTTTTCTTCTAGACATACCAAGTGATCTATAAACACCAATAGTATAAATATCAGAAATCATCTTACTTCTCATTGTGAAATAAATGAATAGGGCAGATATACCTGCAACTATTGCCGCAAGTATATATAGCTGCTTATTATTAGAATCATCACTTTCATCTGTATCAGTTGTAGAAACAACTAACATATCATAATCTGAATCATCTAAATATTCCTTAGCCTTTTTAGCATCGTCCTTTGTAAAATAGAAATAATCATCTGCATAATAGTATTCATAATCTAATAAACATTTCATGAATTCATCAATAAATTTTTGTTCTGTAGAAATATAATAGTAAAAACCAAATTGATATTTATCAGCATATAATCCTACAATTGTATTTCCATCTACTGTTGAGCCAACAGTTAATCCAGAATCTTCTCTAGCTAGAATTTCATTATCATTTAATGGTGTTCTACCACTTGTAACATCATAATATTGATATGGAATATAACGATATTCACATCCACCAGTACCATAAAGGAAGATTAAATATAAAGCATCCTTATTCACATACATCATATTATAATCATCATCTGTAAGACCAACTAAGGTATATTCAATTGAACCATACTTATTTGAAACATCGCCTTCTATAGTTGAACCTAAAAGTGTACTATAATCAACTATATTGTCATTTTTGCTTATAATATCATCTGCAGTTCTCTTACTCAACACAATCTCATTTGCATTAGCAGGAGCTCTACCTAAGGCAAGTTTAGCATAATTAGAATCATAAGTTGTAATTTGTGCTGATACTTGATATTTAATCGAATATGTTAAGCTGATTTGCTTATAAAGAGTATAATAAACATATTTTGATAGAATAAAATCAATATCACCCTTCTTATATAAATAATCAATAGCGCCCTCTTTTGAATAATAATCACTATAGTCTTTAGCCTCAACAGTATAAATATAATCGTTACTTGCTTCTGAATAAATATCTCTATCAGCCTCTAGATTAATTAATAATACTAACGCAAGTGCGAAGAAAGAACCTAATAAAATCATTACACCATAAATAACCTTTGTTCTTTTTCTTCCTGGCTGAAGTCTTGCCCATGATGCTAATAATGCACGCTTAAATGCACCAAATGCGCCACGATTACTACCCTTATTAAATTCAGGATTGTATTCGAATTCATCAGCTAAATCATCACTGCTAGTAAGAACCTCCTTCTTACCATCAACGACTGTAACACCAGACTGATTTAATAATTTAATAGGCTTATTTGAATCTAAATAAATAGTGCCATTCTTTACATATAGCTTAACATTTAAATTCTCGATTTCATCATTAGAATAAACCTCAATAGATCCTAATTCATTATCAAGCTTTTTATATTCTAAATCACCCTTATAAATCTTATTTTGGTCATCATCAGTCAAGGTTGCACCACTACTAGCTTGCTCAATTCTACCAGTAATCTTTCCATCAGATACTGTAAATACAATATCAGAATAGAAATCACAAATCCTCTTTTCATGAGTTACAAGTAACACTAATGAATTCTTAGAAATCTTCTTTAAAATATTCATTACCTCTACAGTATTCTTTGAATCAAGATTTCCTGTAGGCTCATCAGCGATAATTATTTTAGATTCCTTAATTAAGGCTCTTGCAATGGAAACTCTTTGCTGCTGACCACCAGATAAGGCATAAGCTAGCTTCTTACGATATTTATACATACCAACAGCATTTAATGCATATTCAATTCTCTTATCAACCTCTTTTGGGTCATTTATACCAATAATTTCTAAGGCTACTCTTAAATTTTCATAAACTGTAATATTAGGAATAATATTGTAATTTTGGAAAATATAACCAATATTATTTCTTCTATATTTATCAATCTTAGACATCTGGTAATTCTTGATTTTAATATCGCCATAATCAATTCTACCAGTTGCCTTATCAAGACCACCAATTACATTTAATAATGTAGTCTTACCTGATCCTGATTCACCTAAGAATGTGACAAGACCTGTATCAGGTAATTCAAATGATGTATCAGATACTACATGAATCTCATTATTCTTTCCCTTGTTATAATACTTATTTAAGTTCTTAACATTAATCATTTCTTACCACATCTCCTTTTATTGAAGTACTTACGGAGAATTTAAACAATCTTCTGTTAAATCTTCGGGCGATAAGGAATGAGAAGATAGCCATCGCAAGGAAATATGCTATCATAAACCAAACATTATTATAAGGAATTAAATCTTTAAAATATTTAACAAAGAATGATAAACCATACATTAACGCAACTGATAAGGCTGCAGATAATAATCCTAAGAACATTACCTCATAATCTACAATATGCTTCATATTCTTTTTTAAAATACCAAGTGAACGCATAATTGTATAATCCTTATCTCTAGATGCGTATACTCGACCTGTAATTGCATATACAACTAAAACTAAAATTAAGCAGCCAATAGTTGAAATAACAATTAAGAATACAGATAAAACAAATGTATATGACATCTTATTAACGCTCATATTGTTTGGAGCGATTGCACCATAGCCAGCATCAGCTAATATTTTCTTAACATTATCTGTATCAGATATAGATTTAGCATAAATAGTTAATTCATAAACGCCATCAAATTCAAAATCTTCAGCGCTTAATGAAATATTAAGCTGCTCAGTATCGTTATAGCTATAAACATAATCTACACTAGTTAAAGCCTTAGTATTATATTTATTCTTATAGGTAATAGATAAGCTAGAGGCATTTGTAGCAAGGCTACTATATTTATCAGTAGGTCCATAATATGTTACCTTAGTTTTACCATTTGGAACTAATTCAATATAATTAGCATCTAAATCATCAATACTAACCTGAATATCGTCTAAATTTTGATATAGATAAACAAAATTAGGAACAGCATATGATTTATTTAATATTACATAAGGTCGACTTATATTTTCATATATTCCGTAGCCTGTGATATTAAATGTATCATTCCATGCATTCATGTCATCACTTACCTTAACACTAGTATTAACTAAATATGGGATATATGAAACTAATTCTGAATAATAATATTCAGGCATTACTACAAACGCATCATTTATACCAGTTCCAACACTACCATCTTCAATGTTTACACCTACTGGCATATGATAAGAAAGTCCAACAGTTGTTGTTTTATTAGTTTCATTTACAGAATAATAGAAAACAGCATTAGCGTTATCCTCAAGTGTAAAATTCTTGTAATATTCATAATTGCCAAGCTCAATACTAGAAATATCAATAGATGAATCATCCTTACTAAAGGCATAAACCTTTTCATCTACATTATAATAGGAATCAGTGCTAATTGATGTTCTTTCAACATTATTTGATATCATTAAGCAGCTCAAATAAGCTAAAAGAACTACAAAGGCAAACGCTAAAAATACAAGTGTTGTAAAGAAGGTCTTTTTTGGAGTATTCTTGATATTTCTCATAGAAATTCCATAAAGAGTCTTCTTCTTAATTGCAGTATTTTCATCCTCAATCAATTTAATATCAGGATTAATTTCATCTACTGGCATAGAAACACCAGAATCCTCCAATATTTCACCATCAGAAATTAAAATCTTTCTAGTAATAATATCCTCAACCTGAGCGATATTATGGGTAACAATTAAAACAAGCTTATCCTTAGCTACCTTTTTAATTAGCTCAATAATTTCGGCACCAGTCACTGAATCTAGGTTTCCTGTAGGCTCATCGCAAGCAAGAATTTCTGCATCAGTAGCTAAAGCTCTTGCAATAACGCATCTTTGCTTCTCACCACCAGATAATCTAATACCCTTATTGTGAATTCTACCCTTTAGGCCAACCTCTTCTATTAGCTCTAAGGCTCTCTTTTTAGCTTCAGCCTTAGAATAACCATTAATTAATAATGGTAACATTACATTTTCAAGTACTGTATATGAATCAATAATATTGTATTGCTGATAAATAAATGAAACATGGTTTTTTCTAAAAAGATCCATATCATTTTGGTTAAAGTAGGATGTTTCCTCACCATTAAATAAGATTTCTCCATCCTCATATGTATCTACACCACAGATAACATTTAAAAGTGTAGATTTACCTGAACCAGATTCACCGGTTATAGCGACAATCTCATTTTTTTCTAATGAAAGGCTAACGTTCTTTAAACCAATAGTTACAACACCATTATTATGATAGTACTTAGATACATTCTTTAATTCTATCACAGTCAGAAATCTCCTTTTCGTAAGTCTTATTATAAAACATAAAAAAAATTTGTCAATAAAGGTCAAAGTGTTCAATGTTTAAAGTAGCAAAAAAAGGAGTCAACGACTCCTTAATTTTACTTCTTTAAATCATCTAATGAAGTTAATGCATAATATTCTGCAATATAATCAGTTAAAGCAATGAATGAGAAATCATTACCACTGTTAACCTTGAATCTTTCTAATTCAGTATCATAAATATGATAATCAGAACCAGAGTAAGAATCAAAATAGATTGTGCCATTTGGCTTATAGCATACTGCGATAATACCATTGTTGCTATCATCGATATGGCTAATACCTAAAGCCTCACAAGTATCCTTCTTCTTAGAAATTGAAGAAATGATATCAGTTACTGATAAATATAAAATAATACCTTCATAATTAATAGATTCAGCTTCTGCATAAATCTGATTTACTGCAGTAATTGAAGCTTCATAATCTGAATTTCCAACTAATAGAACAAATCCATTAGGAGTACCATTTGTTCTAAATTCTTCTACCTGGCTTACTGTAACAGCCTTAAACTTGAAATCACTATCTTCATCTATATCAGCACTTGAATAGTCCTCGTAGAAATCATAGCTGCTACCACAGCTACCAAGTGATACTACCATTACTAACGCAAATGCCATAAGTGATAAAAATTTTAAAAATTTTTTCACGTCACTTACCTCCAAAAAATTCTATTCCATTATAAACTATATTATTTTTAATTTCAAGACAAATCCTCTAAAGATATAAGATATTCACCTCTATAATTAGAGAAGCCTGTATCAGGATACTTGCTGTAATCCTTCTTTGGCTTAGTAAATTTATCTGCCTTATAAACCCAAAGTGATGTTTGATCCCAGCATAGAATCTCATCTATACCATCATCATCAATATCATATACCTCAGAGCATAATGTTGGATGTCCATCATCAGGGAATAGTACTACTCTATCTAAATTGATATCAATTAAGCCGCCATCTGTATCAGAATGAAGTAAGCATAATGTATTGATTCCATCATACATAACTGGTGTTACAACACTACCATTAGAGCCAACCTCCATCTGATTTATTAGGTTACCCTTATAATCATAATCACAAACTATACCATCACTACCCCAGAAGGCTGTAGCCATAATTTGAAGGCCGCTTCTATTTAAATCATATTTTGCAACTGATATTCTTTGAGCATGACCTATTTCATTATGCTTATAAATAGTACCATCCTTATTAATAAGGTTCATACCCTCATTACCAGATGCTAAAATAAATTTTTCTTCTTCATTCTTATGAAGCTTTGCATAAATGATTTCATCAGTATGGTCTGTATTCATTGGAAGACTCCAAATCATTTTTCCATCATGATCTATTAAATCATAACCAATTAATAATTCATCCTTACCATCATTATCATAATCAAAGATATATGGGAAATGTCCAGTATTCTTATTATGATATCTGAATAACTCCTTAAAATCTTTATCAAATGCCCAAACATTTTGATATCTATCCTTAATTATAAAATCACCCTTATATCCTAATCCTTCAAAGTCTGCAACTCTAATTGCGTCGACATTTAATCGATAAAAAGGCTCATTTTTAACTAATGGGTCATTATAAATAACAGGTGTCTTCATTGTTCTTTTTAGCTTCTTAGTTAATAAATCAATGATTCTTACCTCAAAATTCATTGCATAAATAACCTCTAATTTACCATCATTATCTACATCTGCAATCTGAAATGGTAAATCACACGAAATCATTGTATTATCAAATGAATTATTAGGCTCACCTATTGTCCATACTCTTTCACCCTTAGTGTAATTAAATAAGGTCATTGATGATAAATGAGCAAACGAATCTCTAATATATCTCTTTTGATGCTGAGCAAATAATAAATATACCTCACCATCATATTTAGCAATTCTTAGCTGTCTACCAGAGCCATATACACCTAAATCTAATCTCTTTATATTCTTAAGATTTGGATATCTATTTCTCTTTGACTCAATTCTCTTTTCTTCAGCTAAAATACCCTTATCATGAGCTAAAAGCTCAGAATCAGTCATAGTTACTAATAAATTAGAATATCTAACCTGTGACTTTGATACAAAGGCAATGCTTCTACCATTTACATAATCAATTTTGCCCTTTAAGACCTCTTTGCCATCTAATTTAACAATTACATCATCTCTAACTAAAACCTCAAAATGATAGGTCTTATCATAATCAAAATCAGGTTCAAGCTTAAGCTCATCAATTATATCAATAGTCTCTTCATTTCTTCTATATAGACATAAGGAGCCATATTTTAAGCCTACTGCATAATAATATCTTGATGTTAAATATGAGAATGCCATACCAGCCATACCGGCTACCTCAAACATTCTTAAATCATATTCAAGCTTATATGTTGAATAAAGCTTAGTCCTATGAACTAATGTTGCGTAAACATTTTGGAATGCACCCTTAGAATTATCGCCACGGTTTTGCTCTAAAAAATGCTTACCATCCTCTTCAGTAATAAGCCAAGAGCCATCAAGGTTTCGCCACTGATGTAAAGAAATTGGGTCATAAAAATTACCAAAATAGCCATCATAAACTAAATGATGATATTCTCCAAGTGCTGAATGGCCCTTATCGTAAGGAAGCTCACCTGTATTAAAATCTAAAAAATCTTCTTTTATAATCTTATTTTCCAAGCTGATCTAAAATACCCTTAACCGCCTTATCAAGGTCAACATTTTCAACCTCAATGTCCTTGAAATAGTCGTAAAGGTCCTTCCTTTCTTCAAATATTTCGGCAATTGTTCTAGTCTTAAGTAAAGGTCTTACAATGCTTGATGCATCACATCTAGCCTGTAAAACATCACAAGGCACTCTTAAATAAATACACTTGCCATCCATTAATTCCTTATTAGTCTTATCCTTAATAACACCGCCACCTGTGCCGATAACTACATTATCAAGGCTTGAGAATTCCTTTAATGTCTTCTTTTCATATGCTCTAAACCAAGGCTCGCCATACTTCTCAAAAATTTCTTCAATTGACATAGCTGCAGTCTTTTCAATATATAAATCCATATCGATGAATTCATATCCTAATTCCTTAGCTAATCTCTTTCCTAGTGTTGACTTCCCACAGCCCATCATACCAATTAAAAATAATCTCATTATTTATTCCTCCAAGCGTCTACATCAGAAATAATCTGATTTAAAGTTTTATCTATATTGTTAGGATCTACATTATAAAAATGTGAATCCATCTGATTTCTAAACCAAGTCTCCTGTCTTTTAGCCAGATGTCTTGTGTTCTTTTTTATTTCTTCAATTGCAGTATCTAGGCTTACCTCACCTCTAAAATAAGGAACAAGCTCCTGATAGCCAATCGCATGAGGATAAATACCATCATCATAAAGGTCCTTAACTTCCTTAATTAGACCATCATTAATCATAATATCTACTCTCTTATTGATTCTTTCATATAGCTTTTCTCTTTCCATTGAAAGATAAACAATGAAATAATCGTATAAAGGCTCCTTCTTTTTATTAAAGCTATGGATAGAGCTACCAAGCTCATCCTTTACCTCTAAGGCTCTAATAACTCTTTTTCTGTTATTAGGATGAAGCTTTTCTCTATCAATATCAGGATCCTTTTCTAGTAATAGGTTGTATAATTCCTCATTACTATATTTTTCATATTTCTTTTCATCCTCAAAATCTCTTTTTGAGGCATTGAATTCATAATTGAATAAGGCACTTTGAATATATAATCCTGTACCACCTGCAATCATCGATAATTCATTCTTATCCATGATTTCTCTTGAGGCCTTTTGAAAATCATAAGCTGAATATTCTCCACCAGCCTCAACAACATCAATTAAATAATGCTTAACTCCATCCATTTCTTCTTTAGTTGGCTTAGCACTACCAATATCTAGTCTTTTATAAATAGCGACACTATCACCACTTATAATATCAAGGCCATAGTGCTTAGCAAGCATTATTGAGATTTTAGTTTTTCCTACTGCAGTTGGTCCTAAGACTACTAATACCTTCTTCATTACTTAGACTGAATCCTTTCAAACATTCTTTCAAGCTCATCAACGGAAAGCTTAATAATTGTAGGTCTTCCGTGTGGGCATGTATATGGATTTTTACATTTATTAAGATTAGCTAACAATGTATCAATCTCTACTCTTGATAAGGAATGATTAGCCTTAATTGATGCCTTGCAGGCAACGGTTGCGGCGATATGCTCTCTAAATTGAGCAACACTTACCTTATCATTATCAATCATCTTAGCGATGATATCGTATGCAATATTTTCAAAATTATCCATCTTTGCCCAAAGAGGTACTCCTCTTATAACAAAGTCGGTATCACCAATTTGCTCAAGGCTAAAGCCAATTTCTTCAAAATTAGCTAAATGCTCTTCAACATATAATGCTTCCTTACGTGATAAAGGAAGTGAAATTGGTAATAATAAATCTGTTTTTGGCTGATTAGGATTTCCTAATATACCAAAATAATATTCAAAATTAACTCTTTCAGCAGCGGCGTGCTGATCCATTAAATATAGACCATCGCTATTTTGGAATATTAAATAGGTGCCAAAGGCTTGGCCTACATATTCCATATAAGGAAGCTTCTTGCCTTCCTTAATCTCTTCTACCTCAGATTCAATTTCATTTTCTTCTTTTATAGGCTCTTTTTCTTGTTCTATAGCCTTAGGCTCATCATAAGTAAGGCTATCTGTATAAATGGTTTCAGGCTCAATATTTAATGTAGGCTTTGATGTAAGCTCATTTTTATATTGAGGTTCCTCATTAAGCGTTAGGCTTGGGCTCGATTCTTGCATGTTAGAATCAAAGATTGTAGCCTTTTTATATTTTTCAGATTGAGCATAGCTAAAATCTCTCTTAGGAATTAAGGTAATTTCCTTAAGTCTAGCTCTAACCTCTTCCTTAAGCTTTTCACAAATTTGAGCCTCATTTGCAACCTTGATTTCAATCTTATTAGGATGGACATTACAATCTACTAATAATGGATCAATATCAAAATACATAATTGCAATTGGGTTCTTACCAATCGGTAAATAAGTATCAAATGCGTCAATTAAAGCATTAGTTACATTATAGTTCTTAACATATCTACCATTAACAACCATTGTAATTTCAAGCTTATTACTTCTATAAAACTGTGGCTTTAAAAATACAATATGAGCCTTATATCCATCAGATACATAGCTTGTTTCTAAGACATTCTTTGCACATTCAAGACCATATATTTCACCAATTAAATTAGCTTCCTTATTAGATCCTGATGTATAAAATACCTGTCTATCATCATTTGTAACAGTAAATCTAATATCTAAATGAGCCATCGCAATTCTTTCTACAAAGAATAATATTGAAGAAAGCTCACTCTTTTCGCTCTTTAAATATTTTAATCTAGCAGGTGTATTAATAAATAAATTAGTAACTGTAATATCAGTACCACGATTAGAATGAGTAATAGTACCCTCTCTTCTAATACCAGCCTTATATACACACTTATATCCTTCAATACCATCAGGTGATGATGTTATTTCCATATTAGATACAGCTGCAATGGAGGCAATAGCCTCACCTCTAAAGCCTAATGTCATGATACGGAATAAATCATATTCATTCTTAATCTTTGATGTTGCATGAGGAACGAATGCCATTTCAACATCGTCCTTATCCATACCTGAACCATTGTCAATTACTCGAATATATTCAAGGCCACCACGCTTTAAATGAATCTTAATATCTGTACTTCCAGCATCAATTGCATTTTCTACTAATTCCTTAACTACGCTTGAAGGTCTTTCAACAACCTCTCCTGCCGCAATCTTATTTGCAAGCTCAGGAGACATCTTAACTATTTTTCCCATTATTCTATCTCCTTAAGCTCGTATAAAAGGTTTAATGCCTCTCTAGGTGTTAGCTTATCAACATCAACCTCATCAAGTCTTGATTTTATTTTAGAGGCTCTAGATTCCTCCTTAACCTCAGGCTTTTCATCATAATCATCAAAGCTAAATAAATCAAGTGATGCAGAGCCCTTAATATTAGATTCAGTCTCTAAATGCTCTAATATCTTTTTACTTCTTTCAGTTAATGATTTAGGTAATCCTGCAAGCTCAGCTACATTAATACCATATGATTTATCAGTAGGTCCATCAATAACCTTATGTAAGAAGGCAACACCATTTTCAGTTTCTCTAGCTTCAACATGAACATTCTTTAGCTTAGATAGCTTTTTATCTAAGGCTGTAAGCTCATGATAATGTGTAGAGAATAATGTTACACATCCAACCTTTTCATGTAAATATTCTAAAATAGCCTGGGCAAGTGCCATACCATCAAATGTTGCAGTACCACGGCCAATTTCATCAAATAGTACAAGTGAATTCTTAGTCGCATTTGAAATAGCATAATTAGCCTCACTCATTTCAACCATGAATGTAGACTGACCAGATACTAAATCATCAGATGCACCAATTCTTGTAAATATTGAATCAAATATCATTAAATCCGCACTCTTTGCAGGAACAAATGAGCCAATCTGAGCAAGTATTACAATAGTTGCAAGCATACGCATATATGTAGACTTACCACTCATGTTAGGTCCTGTAATTAAAATCATATTAAATTTATTAACGACAACATCATTAACAATATAATCATTGCCAATTAATGCCTCTAATACTGGGTGTCTTCCATCAACAATATTAACAACTCTATTATCATTAAAATTAGGTCTTACATAATTGTATTTAACGGCAACATCAGAAAGGGCAGTAAAGCAATCAAGTAAGGCAATAATATCCGCAAGCTTTTGTAATGAAACGATGTATTTAGTAGCCTCACGTCTTAGGCTTGCAAATATTTCATATTCAAGTGATACAATCTTTTCAGATGCGTTTAATACCTTTTGCTCATATTCCTTAAGCTCAGGAGAAATAAATCTTTCTGAATTTACTAATGTTGCACGACGTGTATAATTAGTATCCTCAGGAAGATTTGCAAGCTGGCCCTTAGATATTTCAATGAAATAGCCAGTTACACGGTTATAGCCAACCTTTAAATTCTTAATACCTGTTCTTTCTCTTTCTGAAGCCTCATAATTTAAAATCCACTGCTTACCATTAGTTGAAATATCTCTAACCTCATCAAGCTCAGGATTAAAGCCTTCATTAATCATGCCACCCTCTTTAACAGATAAAGGTGGATTTTCAACTAAGGCAGCCTCTAAAAGTGCATATAAATTAGAATGAGCATCAGCCTCATCCGCTAATAAACTAGCATCAGGGGCATTTAAGCCTCTAACTAGATTCTTTAAATCAGGAATATTCTTTAAGCTTCTTCTAAGCCATACTAAATCCTTAGCATTGGCAGAGCCTGATGAAATTCTTCCGATAATACGCTCTAAATCATAAACATCCTTAAATATCTTTTTAATTTCTTCCTTTGATACGAAATCATTATTTAAGGCTTCTACAAAATCTAATCTTCTATTGATTTCGGTCTTATCAATAAGAGGCTTATCTAGCCACTTATGTAAAAGTCTAGAGCCCATAGCTGTATTACATTTATCAAGTAGCCATAAAACTGAACCATTTCTATTTGATAATCTTAATGTTTCAGTTAATTCAAGATTCTTCTTTGTAAAGGCATCTAAATGTAGATATGCCTCACTTACATAAGACTTAAATTTCTTAAAGAATACTGGCTTTTGATATTGTGTTTTAATATAGTAATTAATTAATAGGCCACAGGCAGAAATATATCTTTCCTCAATGTCAGAAACAATATATTTTAAATCCTCTTCAATTAAATCATTATCCTCAATTGAAAATGAAATTGAATTATTCTTAATAAATTCATTAAATAGCTTATTATTAAATGTGCTTTTAGCAATGACCTCCTTAATATGAAGACCAAGTAGCTCATTTAATAGCATATCAACAGATTTAAATGTTGATACATATCCTTCACCTGTAGTGATATCTGAATAGCATAAAATGTATTCTCTTTTATAATAATCCACTGCAGCCATGAAGTTATTTTCTTTTTCCCTTAAGCCTGAATCAATTGTACCAGGAGTGATAATTTTGATAACACCACGCTTAACAAGGCCACCAACGGCATCCTTAGGATCCTCAATCTGCTCAACAATCGCAATCTTATAGCCTCTTGATACAAGCTTTTCAATATATTCAGTTGCTGCATGGAATGGAATACCACACATTGGTACTCTTTCCTCTGCACCAGCATCCTTACCGGTTAATGCAAGCTCTAGCTCCTTTGATGCAGTATAGGCATCCTCGAAGAACATTTCATAAAAATCTCCAAGCCTAAAAAAGACTATAGCGTCCTTATAGTCTTTCTTAATGTCTAAATATTGTTCCATCATTGGAGTGTACTTAGCACCCGCTGCTTTTTTACCCATAAAACAAAACTCCTACCTAAAGAACATAGCCCAAACAAGTACGCCAACTGCGCATAGAAGTAAAGCACCAACAGTACTCCATGCAATCTTAGCTGTATTACTCTTGCCTAGGTTCTTAATCTTATTTGAGCCATATTGATCATTTGGCTCACTCTTTTTAACATCAACACCAAGCTTTGTCGCAAGTGGAATTGATTGTTCCTTCTTAATTCTTTCTTCCTCAAGACGCTTAGCCTCAAGCTCCTTCATAATCTTTTCGGCCTCTTCTGCCTCACGCTTCTTAGCCTCTTCGATTTCTAAAGCCTCAGCCTTAGCTCTCTTTTCTTCATCAAATGAGGCCTTTGTTTCACCAAAACGAAGTGGACGGTCAATCTGCTTTTCTGCATCTGTTACAGGCTCTGGCTCTGGCTCCTCTTCTAAATCCTCATCAGTAATACCAATAGGTTCCTCCTGAATTTCAACAGGATTATTGATTAAATCAAGCTGACGCTCAAATTCTTCACTATCAGCCTCTTCACCCTCATAGTGAATAATCTTTTTAGCTACACCATCACCAAATAAAGGAATTACAGATAAATCAACTGTAAAATCAAGTGGTCCATAAACTGTTGGGTCATAAGTAATTGATTCAACTGAGCTATATGGGATTTCACACTGATCTAGATAATATAATAAATAAGTAACTAAATCATCCTTACTCATTGCAGGCTGCATAGGAATACCACTTTGCTTACAATAAATTGATAAGGCCTGTAATGTCATATTATCAATTTGCTCCTCAACACCTGCATTTAGTCTACCAAGCATATTTAGATATGTCTTAATGAAATCTAAATATTCCTCCTTAGATAATCTTTCAGGAATTGTAATACCATATTTATCACCAATTAATAGGATTTCCTGATTTGTTGCAGTAAACATCAAATCCTTCTTTAATCCTTCAATTGAGGCACCATCAAATGTACCAGGCTGCTCAAGTGAACAAGCACTAATATAGCCAACATATTCCTCAAAGCTCTTAATCTTAGTCTTCTTTAGATTCTTTAAATACATGATTTCACCATCATTGATATCAAGCTCCTGGAAGTTATCAATGATTAGCTTACATAAATTATAACGATACTGCTCAAAATCCTCACTAGTACCATTTGTGGCAATAAATAAATTTTCAAGCTGTGTTTCAGTAAAATTCTTATAATGCTGAAGTCTTGTGAAATAATCCTTTGTTAAGGAATTAGAATTCAAAAACTTAATTTTATTATTACAAACAGATGTTAATGCTAAAACATTCATCATACGTGGTAATGCAATTCCACGGCTATTAAAGAAGCTATAAATCTGCTCTCCAGAAAGTGAAGAAAGCTTTTTAATAAAAGCGTCATATTTTAATCCCTTTCCGTATACAATGATTTGGTTCTTCTCATAATTAATGTTCATTGTGTAACACCTGCCTTAAAAAAGTAATCTATTATATATTATATAATAAATTACCGCTCTATTAAAGAATAAAATTCAAATTGGTTGATTTAAGAATTCCTTATAATGTATAATTAAAATAGTAAATTGCGGAGGTATTATAAAATGAAATATTTAGCATTAATATTTGAAGGCTTTGAGGAAGAGGAGGCAATGGCTCCTTTCGCACTACTTAGACGTGCAGGTGCTGATTTAACAGTTGCTAGTACAGCTACTTCTGTAACTGGCTCACATGGCTTTACCTTAGCTAATATAGCTTTGATTAATAATTTAAACATCAATGATTATGATGTATTAATCATCCCTGGTGGTGCACACTGGAAATTCTTATATGAATCTGAAATGGTTCATAAAATTGTTTTAGATTTCTATAATAAAAACAAATGGCTTTGTGGTATATGTGCAGCCCCAACCCTTTATGGTAGGCTTGGTCTATTAAAGGGCAAGAATTATACATGCTTCACATCAATGAATGCGGACTTTGGTGGTACATATCATGATGATGGTGTTGTAGTTGATGGTAAATTTATCACATCACGTTCTGTTGCCTATTCATTAGAATTTGCTTATGCAATTATTAAAGAGACAATGGGAAAGAGTGTTTTAGATAAGGTTTGGGAAAGAATATATCATGAAAAATAAGCTTATAAGACATCTTATAAGCGGTTATCAGGAGTACTCAGCTTCTACTCCACCTAAATGTAGGTATTATCCTACCTGCTCTCATTATGCAATGGGATGCTATGAGAAGTTTAACTTCTTTAAGGCTACAGGATTAGTAATCTTTAGATTACTTAGATGTAATCCCTTTACGAAAGGTGGGTATGATCCTGTACCTCTTACAAGAAAAGAAAAACTAACTACTCAAATGCAGTTTTTAGATTTAAATGAATATAACAAAAAAAAGACCAACAAATAATGTTGGCTTTTTTGTTAATCTTCCTTATGTAAAATTAATAATAAATTATAAAAATTAGAATTAGCGCCCCAAACAGGTGTTGCACTAACTAGCTTAAAGCCCTGATTTTCAATCTTGTTTAAAATAAGCTCTAAAGCCTTTCCATCTCCTGCGACGATATTATAGATTGTATCCCAATCGTCCTTTCTATCAATTCTAATAACCTTGTACATTTTTCAATTTCCCCCTATATATTAATCCAAATAATTACTTTCTACCAGTCTTTTTTTGAACATCCCTAAGCTGTCCTAAATGGTAATAATCAGTTTCATCAAGACCAAGTGGACTGATTGTAATATAACCTTCATTTTGCATAGTTACATCACTATCAACCCAATTATCTGTTTCAATCTTATGATCAATTTCAACCCATTTACCATCCTCAGTTTTACCAAATTCACTCTTGAAGCATCTTCTACCAATTCTTGTGAATCTTAAGCCCTTAGAATGCTCATGCTTCTTATAGGGGAAATTGATATTTAAAACATAGTTTTCATTATACAGGTGATTATCCATAATATAATCTAAAATATCCTCAAGCTCCTCTTCAACAATCTTATGCTGATTATGGCCTGTAGATACTGCAATACCAGGAATTCCTTCAACTATTGCCTCTCTTACACCGGCAACAGTTCCACTATAATATACATCTGTTCCAATATTATATCCTTCATTAATACCTGAAAATACAATATCAAATTTCTTATCTAATAATCCTATCGCAAGCCTTGTACAATCAGCTGGATTACCAGATGTTTTATAAACCTCAAATTCAGGATTATCTACTTTTTCGAATGTAACTGCGGTCCTAATATTTGTAGAGTGAGATACACCACTTCTTTCGCCCTCTGGTGCGACAATTGTCACCTCACCATATTTTTTTACTGTACGTGCAAGCTGGTATAATCCCCATGCCTCGTATCCGTCATCATTAACTACAAGAATATTCATTATGCCATACTTCTGCCATTTCTATAAATTTCCCAAAGATTTTTTTACTAGAATCCCATTCAGTCGCAAATTCTGGATGCCACTGAATAGCCCACATAAATAATCTTTTCTTATCATATATGCCTTCAATTATATCGTCAAGTGCCATAGCCATAATTCTAAGGCCTGGTGCTAGCTTCTTAATTGCCTGATGATGATAACTATTAACACTTAAGCGCTCTGTACCTAAAAGCTTATGAAGAGGAGATTCATAAAGTAAAATGACCTCATGAGCAGGCTTATCATAAGGGGTCTTTTGGATATGACGTTCAGCTGATCTATGCTCAGATTCTAAATCCTGGTATAATGTACCACCCTCTAAAGCGTTAATAATTTGAATACCACGACAAATTCCTAAGACAGGCTTATTCTCCTTCTTAGCTAAATCATAAATGAATTTCTCCATTGTATCTCTTATTTCATTGACATCCTTAGATGAAACATTAGCCTCATCATAAAGAGCAGGGTCTACATCATTTCCACCTGTAAATAAATATGCATCAATGATTTTATCCGTTTCCTCTAAAATAGCTGTATCAGTTGTATAAGGAATAACAAGAGGAATACCACCTGCATCCTCTACTCCCTTTAAATATCCTGGTAACATCCATATTGAATTTTTTTCAGTATCAAAAAGCGGCATAACGCCAATAATAGGCTTCATACGACAAGTTCCCCCTTTTCAAATCACACTATATTTTATCATAATTTCTAGCGATATGTATATATTTTAAAGCTATTTTTTATTACATTTACTGTAATATTTCCTGAAGCTTTAGTCATATATACCTTAGATAAACTACTTAATCTTTCAATTATTTCAGAATTTGGAAGACCATAGGTATTATTCTCTCCTACAGAAATAATACTATAGGTTGGAGAAACGGCATTTAAAAATGCTAGGCTTGATGATGTATTAGAGCCATGATGGGCAACCTTTAAAATATCAGAATCTAATTCATTTTCATATTTAGCTAATATATCATTTTCCTCTGCCTCTGTCATATCACCTGTTAGCATAAATATACTTGAATAAATTTCAAGCCTTATAACAATACTATTAGAATTAGCATCCGAATAGGAATTGATAGGACCTAAAATATTAAAGCTAAATTTTTTAGATTTAATTTCTGTATTATCATTTACAGGATATGATACAACATCTATACCATCTAGCACCTCACTAAATTTAGTATCATATTCAGGATATAAAAGACATCCTACATCAAAATATTCAATTATTTCCTTATAATCTCCTATATGATCATTATCACTATGGGTCAATACTAAATAATCAATCTTAGTGATTCCTGTGCTTCTAATATATTCAAATGAATTATAAGCATCAATTACCATAACGCCCTTATTAAAGGGAAGCCTTACTATACAGGAATCACCTTGTCCTACATCTATAAATGTAACTGAACCAAAGGGATTGACAAAATCTATTAATAAAATACCTAGCATATATCCTGATAATATGCCGATAGATATTATAAAATGCTTATTTTTTATTTTAGAATAAACTCCCAGCATTAATAATGAATAATAAATAGCTGACATATAAATATTAAATGATTTAATATGAATGAATATTGCAATATTCTTAAGACCTACAAT
>JAILEP010000016.1 GCA_024697825.1 Acholeplasmatales bacterium | reverse complement strand
AATTAAATATAATTCAAATGATTTAGAGAATTATCTAAATACTAATTCTATTGAATATGAAAAGGGTATTGTAGAAGGCTCATATATCATTTTAAATAAAACAGCTAATGATTTATATAATACTGAAATTGTAGAAAATGGCTATGTATATTTACAAAGCCTTTCTAGTATGCTGCCACCTATTTATTTAGAGCCAAAGGAAAATGAAATCATTCTTGATATGGCTGCAGCCCCAGGTGGAAAAACTACTCAGATTGCAAGCATGACTAATGATAAATCACAAATTACTGCAATTGAAAAGGATAAAATTAGATGTGAGAGATTAAAATATAACATCAATAAGCAGGGTATCAAAAATACATTTGTAATGAATCAGGATGCTAAGAATTTAGATGACTTCTTCTCATTTGATAGAATCCTACTTGATGCACCTTGTAGTGGCTCTGGTACTCTTTATATAGGAGTGGATGCTAAGCCACTAAAGATTAGTGATCAGCTAGTAATTAATTCAGCTAAGATTCAATTACAATTATTAAAAAAAGCTTTAAAGATTCTTAAAAAGGGTGGAACAATGATTTATTCTACATGCTCTATTTTAAAGGACGAAAATGAAGATATATTAAAGAAGGCTCTACCTGGTACAGGATGTGAAATTGTACCTATTGATGCAAAGGATTTACCTTTACTTCCATCAACAATACCTGGTGTAATTACAGTTATGCCAACAGATGAATACGAAGGCTTTTTCGTAGCTAAAATTAAAAAGAATTAAAAAAGAGAAGCTGCACAAATTTGTGCAAAAGCTTCTCTTTTTGCTTAATCATTCTTCTTTTCCTTTGTGTCAGTACCACCAAGACCAACTACATTATCAATTGGAAGTGAAAAGGCAATACCCTGTCCTTCTGATTGAAGACCAATATTTTGATATAAAGCATGAAGAACATTATCTCTAATTTTAGTTGGAACAATAATATAGATCATATCCTTATCCGGATGAATAGATATATTAAACATCGCTTCAGCCTCTTCCTTTGCAGTACCACGTGCATTTAAGATAGTACCACCTCTAGCTCCAGCTGTTTTAGCTACTGCCATAACATTTTCAGAAAAGCCTGAATTTACAATACATACAATTAAATTATATTTAGTATCCATTATGCCACCTCACTAATATTAGCTAAAAAGCGATATACCATAACTCCAATTACTGAATCCATTGGAACAGTAAAGGCTATGCCCTTTCCACCTCGTGTTTTAAAATAATTATCCTCATAGGCTGTTAATATATCCTTTATTTTTTCTTCCTGTACTACACTTAAAATTACAGCCTTACTATCATCTGTTATACCAAGTGATTGAAGCATTTCAGTTGTTGCACTACCCTTTGCATAGCATAGAGTTTGGAAATTAACATCAAATGTTTCAAGTCTATTCATATAAAAGTCAGCTTTATTTCTATTTACAATTGTGAATAAGATTTCAAGCTTTTTTGGTGCTAAAAGCTCATCATTTTTTAATTTCTTTTCCTTCATAATTAAAACCTAATAATCCTTTCATCATCAGTAGATAATATATTCTTAAGCCTATTCTTTTCAATTCGTTTCTTCTTCATAATATCCTTAAAGCCTAAAAGCTGAATAGTAATTAATGGAACTAAAGAAACCATAGCAACTATACCAAATGCATCAGCTAAAACTGATTCAGGATGCATTACACTACAAGCACCAACTGCAAGTGGCATAATTAAGCTTAATGTTACTGGACCTGATGCAACACCACCTGCATCAAAGGCAATAGCTGAATTTATTCTTGGAACAAATATAATTAAACCTAAGGCAATAATATAACCCGGAACCAAATAAAATAAAATAGAAAAATCAAAAACAATTCTTAGCATACATAAAGCAATTGAAATACCTACACCTATAGATAATGCAACAAGTAGAGATCTTTTTGATACACCACCCATTGTAACCTCTTCTACTCTATGACATAAAATGTGTACAGGTGGCTCTGCAAGTGATACAAAGATACCAAGTGAAAAGCCTATTAATACAAGCCATACTGGGTTTAAATCTGAAAGCTGGCTTCCAATTTCGAAGCCAATAGGATGGAATCCTACTGCCGATGCGGTTAGGAAAAGTGAGCTTCCGAACAATGTAAATAAAATACCAATAATAATCGATTTAATTTTATGCTTATTAAGTCTTATATATCTTATATTTAATAAGAAAAATACTAAGCATAAAATACCAAGTTCAATTAATAGCTCAATGAGAATAATTAAGAAATCCTTACAAGCATGAATAAAAATATCTAAGCCATTATTTTCAATGCCATATTCAATTTCAGTAACTTCTATTGCAAGCTCTGAATTACCATCAATAAACATAGCTCTTACTAGCATTACAATAATTGGACCAATTGAGCATAGGGCAATTAGACCGAAAGCTTTAGACTTAGATGAATGACCACCAATTGTTTGTGCAGCACTAATACTTAATGCCATTAGGAAAGGTACTGAAACGGCACCTGTTGTTACACCACCTGTATCAAATATTAAGCCTAATAAAACCTCTTTTTTTGTATAAACTAAAATACCAACAAGGGCAAATATTAAAAAATAAGAAAAATATAATATTAGTCCTAAATCCTTTTTAAAAAGAATTCTAAACAAGCCTAAAACTAAGAATAACCCGGCTCCAATTGATATATAAATACCCATTGTACTACTTAAAGAGCCAATAGATAAGCCTTCAGATAATTCTGCAAGCTCTGTTACATCAGGCTCTGCGATAGTTAAGATAAATCCAAAGAAAAAGCATATAATTACAACAATTATAATCTTCTTACTTTTAAAAATAGTTGAACCAACTGCTTGACCCATAGGCTCAGTAGCTATTTCACTTCCAAGCGAGAAAAAGGCAATTCCAATAATTAATAGTATTGCACAAATAATAAATACTATAATTTCTGTTGCGCTTAAATCATAAAGGGGAGTTAGTGATAATATTAAGATTATTAACGTAACTGGTAGAACTGTAGACATGGCTTCTCTACATTTCTCCCATAGCTTATGTAGCATATAATCACCAGCTTTTAAAAATATATAATCATTATACCATATTTATTATTATGGTATCTAGATATAACAAAAAAGTGGGTCTATACCCACTTTAATTTGTTATTTTTCTATAACTAATACATCTACATCACCTGTTGTTGTATTAATAGTACATTTACCACCAGTAGTATTTGGATAATCAACATCGCCTGTTGTTGTAGAAACATAGAATGTTTTTCCAGTTAAAATGCTTCCTTCTACATCGCCTGTTGTTGTATCAATATTGATTGTATTTGCATCTATTCTATCGAATAGGATGTCTCCTGTTGTAGAATTAATATTAATTTCATTTGTAACCATTACATTATATAACTCAATATCACCTGTTGTAATATCAACATTTAAATTTAATGCATCTATATTAGAAAGCTTGCAGAAACCTGTAGTAATTTCTATTTCTAAATCATTAGTCACATTTATTTTAGAAAGATTTATATCACCTGTTGATGTTTCAATAGATACTCTATCAAAATCATATGTATCAATCTTAACATCACCTGTTGTGTTTACAATCTTTAAGCCTTCAAATGTATTAGTAGTTAAATATAGCTTATATTTTAATGTTTTAGTATTCCAATTGAAAATATGGTCATACCATTTTGAAGAATTTTTTTCTTTAATACTTAATGCTCCATCCTCAACCTTAATTTCTTGTTCAAACTTTTCAGTATCATTATAAACAAGCTTTGTCTTGCCATCAGTTGACTCATAGAATTCTATATCTGATTCTACTAAATTAATATACATGCTTGTGAAATCTTCTTCGATTTCCTTTGTTTCTTCAGTAACTTCAACATTATTGAAGCCGTTTGTTGCAAATGCAATACCAATACAAACTCCTCCAGCAACTAAAACAATAATACCAACAAATAATAAAAACTTTAATAATTTACGCATTTTTCACTCCCCCAATCATTCGTGATTTAATTCCAAGTAGAATATGTGCAGTTAATTTGAATGTAATCTTTGTTGCAAGATAACAAACAAATAAGAATACTAGCGCACCTCCTATACATAATAATGTAGCGCCTACATCACCAATATTTAATTGACCAGATGTTATCTCATAAGCCAATCCTATAACTCCTCCTATACTTCCAGCAATTAATCCAGCTTCTATCGAATATGTTACAATAACTAATACCCACAATAGTAAAAAGCCAACAAACATTAATACTAAAAATACAATTAATAATGGAAACCATAGAGGAAAGCCTAAAATTAATAATACTATTTCTAGACCACCAATTGATCTCTTAGGTTTAATTCTTTCTTTAACTAGGCTAGACATTTTAGTTTCACCAGCTATTTGACGAACTATGTCATCCATACTTCCTAGTGAATAAATTACGTCCTCTTCACTTTTTCCATCATCAACCATATCTTGAATCATTTCGTCATAAAAACCAATTCGTTCTTCGATTTCATTTTTTGGCAAACCTTGTAATCTTGACTCAAGCTCATTTAAAAACTCTCTTTTATTCATTTTTTACTCCCTCTCTATAAATGAATAGATAGCCATTATTTCCTTCCATTCATCCTTAAACTCCTCAATTCTTTTTATGCCTTTGGCAGTAATATGATAATATTTGCGAACTCTACCATCATGGAGAGTTGACATGACCTCAAGCATTTTAGCCTCTTCTAATCTTTTAAGTATTGTGTATAACGTCGACTCAGAAAGTTTAAGGACAGGGCTTACATCCTTAATGATTTTATAACCATAGGAGTCTTCCTTTCTTATTGCAGCGAGAACACAAACATCCAGTACTCCTCGTTTTAACTGTGCATCCATTACATACCTCACTTTACGCTATACATCATATCACGAGGTATCAAAGACGTCAAGCCCTTTGAAGTAAAATATTTTCAAAAAAATACTAGAACAGCATAGCTGTTCATTTTTAAAATTTTATAACCTACTATAAAAAAATAAAAAAGGCCAAGTTATTACTTAGCCTTCTTCATCATCTTTTCATATCTTCTTCTTGCACGCTTAGTGCATAAGAAATTAATAGTTTTAGCCTTTTCAATCTTGATGTTTTTAGTAAATTCAACACCCTCTCCATCAGCGTTAAATTGCTTACTATCTGCCTCTATTTCTAGATTGTCAGTTAGATATTTATATTTAGCACGTGATGTGATTGAATACCATAATAATTGGAATGGGAAAAATAATCTTTTTCCCTTAATCAATACTACAGCTAGCTTATCATAAAATTTAACCTTAAAGCCACCAATATGCTCACTATTAGTAACTAGGATAAATTTATATTTTCCTTCGATTTCCTCACCATTTATCTTCATCTTGATATTGACGTCCTTATCCTTAAAGAAAAGCTTTACTGCAGTAATATAATAGGATAATGGACCTAGTGGCTTGTTATCGATATAAGATACACCAGAGCATACGCCAAGTGCAAATGTATAATCGAAATAGCCATCATTAATACGATAAATATTATGAGGTCTTGTACAATCATTTTCCATTAGAACCTTTAATGAGCGCTTAGTGCTCATAGGCATACCAAAGTTTCTTGCCATATCATTTACTGTTCCCTGCGGAATAATAGCCATCTTAGGAATATAATCTAAGTCGGCAACGCCTGAAACAACTGCATTGATTGTACCATCTCCTCCAATTGCAAGGAAAATATCATAGTGCTTTTCTAAGCTTTTGATCTTATCTCTAATCCATTCATTGGGTCTTGGAGCGTACAAATCAATAATATATTTAGCTTTAAGTGTGTTGACAATCCAGTCGATTTTTTCAACTATCTTGCCTTTACCACTTTTCGGATTATAAATAATGAGCATTGTTTCCATATTAGCTATTTAGGAAATCATCAAATTTCTTGATGTCTGACTTCTTTCCGACGCAGACAACTACATCGCCCTTGTCTAATTTATCTGTACCTCTTGGAATATAGAAATCATCCTCGTTGCCCTGCTTTTGAATACCAACGATATTTACACCAAACTGGTTACGTAAATCAAGCTTCATTAATGTCTTATCAACATTAATACCTACATTTACGTTAACTAGGGCATAATCTCCACCTAATTCCTTATAATCAAGCATTGTATCACTTAAAACCTTATTGGCAAGAGAAATGGCACTGGCCTCTTCTGGAATAATGACATCAGTTGCACCTAAAAGCTTATAAATCTGCTTATAGCTTTCCTGGTCAGCTCTTACAGAAATCTTATTTACACCTAATGATTTTAGGTTTGTAACTGTAAGAATTGAAGCCTGTAAATTATTACCGATTGCAATTAATGCATGGTCGATATTCTTTAAATCAAGCTCCTTTAAAGCATTAATATTTGTTGAATCACAGCATACACAGTTAGGAATCTGCTTATACATTTCCTGAACTGTATCAATATTATTATCAATTGCTAAAATTTCTGCATTCATGCTAGCTAGGGTTTTGGCAATATATGAACCAAATCTACCTAAACCAACAACCATAAAAAACTTCTTTTTCATCCTATAATCACACTCTCTTCTGGATATCTAATTGGCTCCTTGAAGTCTGCCATCCAGTTCTGGTTAACAACACCGATAACTGTTAGCGGACCAACACGACCAAATAACATTAATGTACATAGAATAACTCTATTCCATGAGCTTAATGATGATGTTACGCCCATTGATAGGCCTGTAGTTGAGAAGGCACTGACAACCTCAAAGAATAATTCCTGGAAGCTGATATCAGGACCTGTAGCTGACTGTACTATTGCAATAACAATTGTATAGAAAACTACAACTAAAATTGCAACATTTAATAATACGAAGGCCTTAACCATCTGAGAATCGGAAATACTTCTCTTAAATGCTTTAGACTTCTTACCCATAGCGTAATACCAAATTGTAATAAGAATAATACCGAATGTTGATGTTTTAACACCACCACCAGTTGAACAGCTTGATGCACCAATCATCATAAGCACAATACAAATCAAGTAAGTAGCTGTCTTAGTAGATAGGCTTGCCATATCAAATGTAGCAAATCCTGCAGTTCTGCATGTTACTGATGTAAATAATGCCTGTAACCAAGAAACCTCTAAATCAGTGGCCTTAATTAATAATGTACCAATTGTTATTAGCATTAATGTTAATACTAATGTAAGCTTAGTATGAAGTGATAGCTTACTCCATCTTCTATGTCTTAAGCAATCATCGATAACAACGAAGCCAATACCACCTAGAACAATCATAACAATTGTAGTTACATTTAAAATGATATTATCTGCATAATCAATCATTGAATTTGATCCAGGGAAAATATCAAAGCCTGCATTATTAAATGAAGCTGCTGAATGATAAATAGTCATTAATATTGCCTCTGACCAATCACCATTAGTAATCTTAATAATTGGTATTAAATTAATTGCTGCACAAATTAGCTGAATTGTAAATGAAATAACGATAATCTTTCTAACTAATGTTACAACACCATTAGCTGAAGATTGATTTAATGCTTCTCTTAGCATGAATGTACTTCCTACACCAATTCTTGCGCCAAGAATTGTAAAGAAGAAAACTGCTATTGTAATGAATGAAAGTCCACCAACCTCAATTAGGACAATCATAACAATTTGACCAAACACGGTCAGATCTGTAGATGGATTTACAACTCCAAGACCTGTAACACATACAGATGATGTAGACATAAATAACGCATCAACGAATCCTATTGACTTACCTGTTGTTGAAGCATAAGGTAATGCTAAAAAAAGTGTTCCCAATAATATAACTCCTACGAAAGATAGGAAGATTACAGCATAGGGATGAATTCTTTTCTTTTTCTTCATGTCCTCACCTCAATATACTCTACTATTATACAATAAATTGTTTTATAGTGCAAAAAATAAATGATACTAACCTCAATTAGTATCATTATTCTTTAAATTGTTAAATTTAAATAAATTTAAATCTTTTCTGGAATAGCCTTAGAAATAGCGATAGCTAATGCACCATCACCAATATGACAAGATACTGATAATGATAGTGGATAATAATCAACCTTAGTTACACCAAAATCCTTATATGCATCAACAATTTCATCTGCGAACTTTTCAGCCTCAGTTGTATCAGTACCTGAATATGCGATATAAACATGAACATTATCAACTCTACCATCGATATCCTTCATATAGCCTTCAATAAATTCACGTGTAGAGTCAATCATTATAGACTTAGCATTTTCCATACTTCTATTTCTCATACGATACTTATCAAGCTTTTCGCCCTCAATAATTAGAATTGGCTTAAGCTTTAATAAACCACCAAGAGCTGCTGCGGCAGGAGTGATTCTGCCACCCTTCTTTAGATACTCGAGAGTATCTAATGTAATAAAAATATCAGATTGATCCTTAACATCAGTTAAAACCTTAGCTATTTGCTCACCAGTATAACCTCTATCAGCCATTTCAAGTGCATCAAGCACACTTTGAAGCTGAGTTACTGAAATTCTTTGATTATCTACAACAAAAACCTTACCCTTATATTCATCAGCCTCTGCAGCTACTGTTGCAGTTGCACAAGACTTAGAAAGGCCTGATGACATTGGAATATATACAACAGAATCATTATCCTGTAATAAATCATCCCAAATAGATGTTACATAACCAATAGATGGCTGTGATGTTGAAACACTTGCGCCACCTAAAAGCTTCTGATAAAAGCCTTCCTGTGTTAATGATATATCTTCTAGATATTCCTCTCCATCAATAAAAAATGGCATAGGAACAACCTTAATACCTAATCTTTTTCCATGCTCTTGAGTAATACCACTGTTACTATCAGTCATTATTGCTACCTTAGACATAATTTTCCTCCCGTATTATTTTTAAATAATACAATTTAATTATAAATGTTATATTACAAATACGGCTACATTATATCAAATGCCCACAATTTAGTCAACATACGACACATAAATAGTTATATCACATTATGATATAAAAATATATATAAGTATTAAAAATGAGAAATAGTTTCTAGCTATTTCTCATTATTCTCTTCAATTAAATCAGGCTCTACATCTACAACCTCAATATGAGCATTAATTGAATTAGCCTTCTTATTTCTCTTAAAATAAATTAAATTACTTGCAAGTAATAGGAATACAATACCAATCGCGATTAAAATACCACCTAGGATAATAACCATTACCTGAAACATAATATCTAATAAATTTAAAAGTAAAAATGCTCCTGTGACAAAGCTTGGAATTTCAATCTTAAATCTTCTAAGCTTATCATGAGATAAAAGTATTTGAATTACTGGAACAATTAATTCAAATATACCTATAATAATTGCCATATAAAATGGATGGTAGAAAATGAACACAGCGCCTAAACAAATACCTATAATATGGAAGGCAAAGCGGGCTCTTTGCGTTTCTTCTACAACCATCTTAGAACCAGCAATTATTGCAGGGAAAATATTAAATATAATTAAAGAAAGACCTAAAATGACATAAATAAATTGCTGAAAATGCTTATAGAAAAAGATTCCCATAAAAATGGCAACTAAACCAGTGACAACACCAAATATACCAATCCATAGTGACCATTTTCTTTGATTAGTCATTTTATTTCCCCTCCCCTTATAATTTCTTAATCAATGAAGATAATCTAAGCTTTTGCTTATCAGGAACATTAAATCCTTCATACATTTGCTTAAATTCATCTTTCTCTAACCATTTATAATCAATGGTTTCCTTTTCCTGTAATACTACAGTATCAAGCTCACAATCTATATAGCCCATATATGTAAAGTATAACATAGGTTCAAGCAATGTGCTGTATTTATATTCTACTTTATTTAAAGCTATACCTGTTTCCTCCTTAGCTTCTCTTAAAGCTGCGCTATTAATATCCTCACCATAATCAATAGCGCCACCACTTATTTCCCAAAAGCCTGGGTAGGTTTCCTTATTTAAATCTCTTCTAGTCATAAGAAATTTATCATATTTAGTATTATAAATAATAATATCTACAACACCAACATATTTTCCATCAATGAATTTTTCTCCTCTAAAGAATATATCATCTAATGAATTACCATCCTTATCAAATAGCTGAACCTTTTCCTTTTTCTTATAATATTCTGCTCTATCTAATGAATAATAATTATTTGAAGAATCAGCTTTATCTAATATAAATCTATTTTTGATAATTACTCTTTCAGCTTTCTTATTATTAATAGCATTTACTATTTTAATAGAATCAGCCTTATATTCCATAAATAGATATCTAACTACCTCTCTTAAGGCTTCAGTTCCAACACCTATTTTTGAATAGCTTTCACTAATATTAAATTTAATATCAAAGGAATTATTATCAATTGGATTAATTATAATATATCCTGCCTCTTTATTATCCTTCTTATAGATAATTAAAAGCTTAGTAGAGTCCTTTGGCTTAATTAATAATCTATATGTATTAAGTTCTAAGCCTAAAGTAATAAGATTCATATAATTACCTTCCTTCAATTTCTTCCTTCATTTCAAGTAATTCAAAATATTTATCTGTTTTTTCAGATAGTTCTATAGTAAGCTTATCTATTTCCTCCTGAATTTCCATTAGCTTATGGAAATCAGTAGAGCTTTGCTTAATTTCATCCTGAAGTGTCTTAAGCTTTTCCTCTAAGGTAGGAATTTCATTTTCTAGGCTTGCAAGTAAATTTCTTTCCTTTGCAGGCATTTTATTAGCATTTCTTGGCTTATTAGCCTTAGGGGCATCACTAATTCTATCATCAACTGCTTCTGTATTTAAATATTCAGTAAATGATTGTAATGTTTGCTCAATTTGACCATTTTTGAATATAAATAGCTTATTACAAATCTTATCTAGGAAATATCTATCATGAGATATTACTAAAACAGGACCCTTAAAGCTTTCAATATAATCCTCAAGTATTTCTAGAGTATATAAATCTAAATCATTAGTAGGCTCATCAAATAATAAAATATTTGGATTCTTACTTAAAACTCTAATTAGCTGTAATCTTCTCTTTTCACCACCTGATAGCATCTTTACCTTAGAATATTGTAATTCCTTAGTAAATAAGAATCTTTCAAGCAATGTAGAGGCATTAATAGTACCATCTAATGTTTCAATTAGAGAGGCTTCCTCTTCAATATAATCAATTACTCTAATTTCAGGATCGATTAATTCTAGATTTTGGGAAAAATAGCCTATTTTTAATGTCTCGCCTAAAATTAATTCACCAGAATCTAAATGATCAATTCCCATTAAAATACGGAATAATGTTGATTTACCACAGCCATTATCTCCAACAACTCCAACAATATCATTTCTTTCTAAATCAAATGAGAAATCCTTAAATAAGGTTTTACCATATGATTTAGAGCCATTTACCATTGAAATTAGCTTCTTACCTAAATAAGAGGTAATAGATGTTAATTCCATATCCTTATGCTCATTAAATTTAATTTCAGATAGCTTTTCAAATCTTTCAATTCTACTTTTGCTTTTTGTACGACGAGCCTCAACACCAGCTCTCATCCATTCAGTTTCAGTTTTTAAAATAGCCTTAAGCTTCTTTTCAGCAGTTGCCTGTTCCTCTAAGCGCTTAGCCTTAAGCTCTAAGAATAAATCATAATTGGCATCATAAATATAAACCTTACCGAAATCCAGCTCCATCATCTTATTACATACTCTTTGTAGGAAATATCTATCATGAGTAACCATGATTAGACCCTTCTTCCATTTAATAAGATATTTTTCAAGCCATAGGATTAAAGCATTATCAAGATGGTTAGTAGGCTCATCTAGAATTAAAATATCGCAAGGTGTTACTAAAACCTTTGCAAGAGCTAATCTCTTTAGCTGACCACCACTAAAATTCTTAACTGTAATTGAATGGTCCATAAAGCCAAGCTTAGTTAAAATAGATGATGCCTCATAATCAGGAATAGGATTTTCCTTTGTTGATTCCTCCATAACAATATCAAATAATGATTTGTTAGGGTCAAATACAGGATCCTGCATTAAATAATTAATTCTCATTCCACCTGATTTAATAATATTACCACTCTTAGGATTTTCAATTCCTAAAATAAGCTTAAGTAGGGTAGTCTTACCTGTACCATTTACACCAACAACACCTATCTTATCAGAATCAGTAATAGAAAATGATGCATTATCTAAAATGTTTCTTTCAATATATTTAAATGTTACATTTTCAAATGTTATATTCATAATAGCAACTCCAAAACACGCTTATTGTACCACATAATAGGTAAAAAGTCTTTTACATAAAAATAAAAATGGCCGTTAGGCCATTAATAATTAAGTCTGGTGCCCGAAACAGGAATCGAACCTGCACTCCAAGGAACTAGATTCTAAGTCTAGCGCGTCTGCCAGTTCCGCCATTCGGGCATCTATTGCAAGCTTTTTCAAACTGCAATATTTATTATACCGAAAAAAGTTTCGTTGTCAACTAGAAATTTGCCTTTTTCCTACTTTTTCACTTCTTTTTCAATCCAAGCCATTAATACACCAACAACATAATCAGTTTCTTCATCTGTTAGCTCTCTTCCACCATTAATATGATGCCATTTAAATAAGCATCCTCTACAGCAGCACGCCGTTGCATGCTGGGCAATAAAAACAGGATGACCTCTCATTGGTGTTTGCTTACCATCATTTGGAATAAAGGCTGGTCTAAGCCTCTTGTTAACTAAATCATAGGCATGTGATTTTATTAAATCCATGCCCTTATTATTTACATATTCAATATCCTTAGCGCTTAAATGAAATCTAGATCTAAATGTAGATTTACCTAAGGCTATAAATAAATCATCAGTATTTCGCATATTTTAACCTAATGCAACATCTAATATCATCATTACAACAAAACCAAATGCAAAGGCTAGAGTTGCATAATTAGTATGCGAATGCATCTGTGAATCTGGAATTAGCTCTTCTACTACAACATAAATCATCGCACCAGCAGCAAATGCTAAAATATAAGGAAGTGCTGGAGTGATAAACTGAACACAAGCAATTGCAACTAAAGCGGCAATAGGCTCAACTGCACCAGATAAAACACCCATTAAGAAAGCCTTTGGCTTACTCATACCTGCCTGTTGTAAAGGCATTGAAATAATAGCACCCTCTGGGAAGTTTTGAATTGCAATACCAATTGCAAGTGCTAAGGATGCAGATGCAGTAATTACAGCATTACCATAAATTGCACCAGCTAAAACCACACCTACTGCCATACCCTCTGGCACATTATGTAAAGTAACTGCAAACATCATCTTTGTAGTTTTCTTAAAGCCTGATTTTACACCCTCATCATCCTGACTTACAGCATGAGTATGAGGTACGAATGTATCTAATAGCCATAGGAATAAAACACCAGCAATAAAACCAACTGCCGCAGGGACAAATGCCCAAGCACCCATTGATGAAGATTGCTCAATAGCAGGGTTAATTAAGCTCCATACAGAAGCTGCAACCATAACACCAGCTGCAAAGCCTAATAATATCTTTTCAAATGTCTCATTTAGCTTATCCTTTAAAAAGAATACTAAAACTGCACCAAGTGATGTTCCTAAAAATGGAATTAATACTCCTAATAATACTGTTACTCCTGTTGACATATTGATCACTCTCCTTGCTTGTTAGTCTAGACTAACATTACATTAATTTATCCTATTTTCGGTCTCTAGTCAATAGAACAATATCGTTTTCATTAGCATTTCTTTTTATTTATAGTCTCTACAAGCATTTCTCTCATTCTTTCCATACATCTAGTTTGATTAAATTGCTTAGTGTAGCCTAAATATTCGTCAGATCTCTTTTTCTTTTCATCTGGATTATCAATCCAGTAATCAATCTTTTCTGCTAGCTCTTTATAATTATTACATTCAAATAAATTCTTTTCATCTAACGCAAAGAATCTAGTTGCACTTCTTTTTGAATTAGATATAACTGGTACTAAACCACAGGTAATTGCCTCAAGACATGAAATTGCCTCAATTTCAATTTCAGCTGGATGACAATATAAATCACAATAATTAATTACATCTACTAGCTCATCCTTTTTAAAGAATTTAATAATAGGTGTATTAATACCTGAATTCTTTGCAAGAGCTAATAATCTCTTCTTTCTAGGACCCTGTCCTGCAAATATTAGCTGAATATCATTCTTATGCTTACTGTATTCAATAGCTTTAATTAGAATATGATGACTCTTTTCTCTACAAAGTCTACCTGAAAAAAGTATTACAAATTTGCCCTTTAATTCAGCAGGCTTTTCAATATCCTTCTTTACAAATCTATCATGAACACCATTTGAAATAACATAGGCAGGAGTTTTCTTATTAACAGCCTCTTCAAATGTCTCTTTAATAAATTCAGTTGGATAATGAATAGCATCAATACCAAAATAATATTTATGCCAGAAATTCTTATATACTTCCTTATTAGCAAACTGGAAATTCATCATACCAATATGGCATGTTACATTTTCAGCCTGAACATGGAAGCCTGAAGTAACTGGGATATTGTTCTTCTTGCAAATTCTCATTGCGGCACGTGCAAGCCCAAATGGCATCATACAGTGTACAATATCCGCATCTAATATTGCCTTATTTAATATTTCAGGATCTGGCTTAGCAAGGGCAACATTATTTCTTGCAACAATTGCATTACCAATATGTCCAAAATTATAATTACCTACAACATAATAGCCAGGTAAATTCTTCTTATCCTGATCACTACATACAATTCTAACCTCATCACCTATAGACTTTAAATATCTAACTAGGTTCATACATGCAGTAGTTGTTCCATTATTTTCTTCACCAAGTACATCAGCGACAATCGTAACTATCATATGTGCCTCCATATAATTTCTTTATGCTTATTCTATCATTAATAGCCATTAAAGTCTATAATCCAAAACCTTTAAATAATTCGTTAATATACTGTTAAACCAAATATGTATATTATCTTTTTGTAAAGAAAAAAGATAGCCATTAAAAGCTATCATTTATTCCTCATATTCATCATAATGATCTAAGAATGAAATATATTCATCACCCTTTTTATATCCTAAAATCTTATCCATATAAACATTAGTTGCAGACTTAAATATGTTCTTAGCAACTACAGGATTATAGCTTTCAAGCTCCTTGATAAGCTTTTTAGTTTCATGTCTTTGAGACCCTGAATTACATGCAGCATTTGCAATACTTTCAGTGAATCTACATGCACACTGAATAAACTGTAAATCATTATATTTAGCCCAATTAACAATATCCTTTTCTCTTATTAGATACATTGGTCTAATTAATTCCATTCCCTTATGATTTGTAGAATGAAGCTTTGGTAGCATTGTTTGGAATGAGCCTACATTAAGCATATTCATTAATGTAGTTTCAATTACATCATCATAGTGATGACCAAGTGCTATCTTATTACAGCCAAGCTTACCTGCAAAATTATATAAAGCGCCTCTTCTCATCTTAGCACATAAATAGCATGGGCTTCTATCCTGAGCATTTGCAATATCAAATATATTAGTTTCCACAAATGTTGCAGGAATCTGTAGGATTTCAAGATTCTTTTTAATAACCTCTAAATTATATTCATTATAGCCTGGATTCATCACTAAATATTGAACGTCAAATTCAAAATCAGAATGACGCTTAACCTCCTGGAAAAGCTTAGCCATCAGCATTGAATCCTTACCACCTGATATACAAACACATACCTTATCACCAGGCTTTATTAGCTCGTATTCCTTTAATGCCTTAATGAAAGGAGCCCAAAGCTTAGATCTGTATGTTTTAATTATACTTCTTTCAATTTGTGTTATACGGTCCATAGCCTTACTCCTTAATTATTGATTATTATAACCAATTAAATCCTTCATTACCTCACTTGCAATTAAAAGACCAGCTCCTGCAGGTGCAAATGGTGATGAACCTGGAATAGTTCTTTTACCACTTGGAAGCTCCTCAGTCATATTAATTACAGGCTCCATAGGCTTTTCCTTAGAATAGACAACCTTAAGCTTTTTAACATGTCTTTTCTTAAGCTCATAGCGCATTACACGAGCTAAAGGACAAACAGATGTTTTATAAATATCTGAAACCTCAAAGGCATTAGGATTTAGCTTATTTCCAGCTCCCATAGAGGAAATAACTGGAACATTACTATTAATAGCCTTCATAATAATTGCAATCTTTGCAGTTACAGTATCAACTGCATCAACTACATAATCATATTCATTAAAATCAAATTCATCCTCATTTTCAGGTAGGAAAAAGCACTGTCTTACCTCTACCTCAGCATTGGGATTAATTGCTAAAATATGCTCCTTCATAACCTCAGTCTTCTGTCTTCCGATTGTATTATGATTAGCAACTATTTGACGATTACAATTGGTTAAGGAAACATCATCCTTATCAACAAGAACAAATTTGCCAACACCAGCTCTAGCAAGTGTTTCTGCAACATAGCCACCAACACCACCAATGCCAAAGATACAAACCCTTGAGCTATTTAATTTTTCAATTGCTTCAGTACCAACTAAAAGCTCTGTTCTTGAAAATTCATTAAGCATAAGCTTTCCTCCCTTTTCGTCTTAAATATTTTAATATTTAATATATATTTAGTCAACAAAATTAATAAAACAATCATTTGTGATTTGTCCGTCATATTTTAACAATTAAAAAATCGATGAAATCATTAAACCTCACCGATTCTTAATTAGTCTCATATATTTCATTTAAATATTCATTAACTATTTTAGATACATTCTTATATTCTAAAAAATCATGACCTGTTCTAGATTTAGAATGATATTCTACAAACTGCTCAAATGTATCATCACTTAATAAGGTATAGCCAATCGCAGTCATTGATTTTAATATTAAGCCTTTGACATGCTTCATGAATTTTCTAGCCTTACGATTAAAAAGCTTCATGATTTTGCCCTGAGTGGCATAATAATCCTCAGCTGCCTTATAAGCACCTACAATATCATTAATCCCTACACATACAGCGATATGCTTATCTTCCTTAGACATTGTATGAGCATCCTTAATAATATGATCTACAAATTCTCTTTTTTCTTCTATTAGCTTTTCAAGCAACACTAAATGATTATCATATTTGCCTGCTTGAACTAGTGCATCTGCATAATCATATACATTTAAGCCTAAAAGAGCACCTTCCTTTTTCTTTTCCTTAATTAGGTTTTCCTCAAGCTTCTTTCTTAATATATCTATTCTACAGATATCAGGATTATCTATTTTCTCATTAAATTCTTCATTCATGCTTTCAATAGAATTAGCCCCAGCAATTTCTAATATTGGCTTATAACCATCAACATAGATATTATTGATTATATTCTTAAATACTTTAATAACATTAATAAAATCATCTAGGATTACTAAATCATTTAGCTCCTTCTTCCAAAAGCTATTTAATTCTACAATTGATTTATTGTATACGGATTCAATAATACCAATATGCATCTTGGCATGGAGCTCATATTCAGAGGACATAAAATATTCTTCCATCTTATCCTTAACAAGAATTTGATAATCTGAATTTAAATCCTTGTAAAAGCTTATTAAGTTGTCATGAATAACGTTAAGAGATGATCTCTCAACACCATCTAGATCCTTAATTTTAAGCATAAAAAAAATCCTCCACATTTTATCATTTATATTATTCTATAATATAATACCGGACAAATGTAGGACAAAAAAACGACTCTTGTCCAATTAGAGTCGTTTTTTTATTAATAGAACTTTTCCATTGCGTCCTCGCCCCAAACATACTGGGCCATATAGGATCCATCAAAGGAATTGATAGCCTTAGGATCACCCTTTAAATATAGGTATGAATCGACAGTTACCATTTCCTTTTTAATGCCATAGGCATTTCTTTCCTTAAGTAAAATGTTCTCACAGCCTGCAGCCTTAAGGCTTGCAACTAAATCTCTTATAATCTTAGATAAATAGTCCTGTGTCTTTCTAGAATAATCCTCATCACCAAATAATAATTCAGCTAGCTCTACTCTTGTAACAATTGCGCCATTTCTATCTACTAAATAGGCTAAAACCTCTTTAGATAGACTTCTTTGAAATTTGACAGGAACATTATTAACAAAGACATCAAAATTACCAAATGTTCTAATAAATACCTTATCCTTATAGGTATCCTTAATATCATATCTTAAATTTTCAAGCTCATCCTTTACCGCACCCGGTGTAATAGGCTTAGTTAAATATCCAGATGCATGCATTGCAAATGCTTGGCTTTCAAAATCTGAATAGCCTGTTGCAAATATGATATTAACCTTCGGATTAAACTTCTTTAAATGATGGGCTACATCAAGTCCTGAATATCCATTTAAATTAATATCTAGGAAGGCAACATCAATGATGTTATCCTTAGCATAATCTAGTGCCTCCTGATAATCATTATAGGCATGAATATTATCAAGACCACTCGCCTTTTTAATTGCATCAACTAAAACAGCAAGACCCTTCTCTTCGTCATCTAATGCTAATATAATCATAGACTAAATACTCCCTTTCTTTGGTATTCTGATTGTACATACTGTGCCCTCACCAGGTTCAGATTCAATCAGTAATTCACCATCGACAAATCGTTTAAGTCTGAAGCTAATATTTTCAACACCTATATGATTTGTCTCATCATTATATGGCTTTGTGGTATCAAAGCCTACTCCAGTATCCTGGATAATAACATAATTATATTTATCATCACTTCTTGATGATATAGTTACAGTTCCACCATTCTTTTTCTTAGAAATACCATGCTTAACTGCATTCTCAACTAAAGGCTGAATACCAAATCTAGGCACCATAAATGTATCATCTAGGATATCATATTCAACATTTAGCCTATTCTCATATCTAAGCTTTTCAAGACTTAAATAAAGCTTACAATATTGGACCTCCTCCTTAAGAGTAATAATTCTAGGTGCTGCAACTGCATCAATTGATAATCTTAAATATCTACTAAAGATATCAATAGCCTCCTTAGCTCTTTCAGGCTCATTATCTACTAAATAATAAATTGATGTTAAAACATTATAAATAAAGTGAGGCTGAATTTGAGACATGATATTGATAACCTTCATATTAGCAAGCTCAAGCTCTGCCTTCTCCTTTTCCTGCTCTCTTTCACCCTGTACAATAATAAACAGAATTAATACAGATGCCATCGCACCGGGATAAACTAATGATAAACCACTAACAAATGGTAATAAATTAATTATATTTAAAACAAATGGAATAATTGCATATGATAGATAGGCAAATAGGTTTTTAGGTTTAAGCCTTGCCTTTAAAATAACTGCAATATTTAAAGCATATCCAATTAGAAAATATGCAGTTGTTAAATCATAGAATTTACCTCTTACATAATAATTATCATCAGTTATTCTAAAGAGCATTCCATTAAATAAATTAATGACAGTTATGACAGTCATTATAGCCATTAAGGTACAAATAATGCAAACTGATATAGTTTCTAAATGAGCCTTACTTTTTATTAAATCTGCTACATATAAAAAGAATAATAATAGAATTAAATATCCATTAAAATAATAGATTGTATCTACTATATAGCTTGTCCATTTGAACATAGGCATTCCTTCTACACTCCAAGCAACTGAATCACAAATTAGATTGTAATTAATAACAATAATCATTGCCATAAAAATTCTAGTTTCAGCAGTCTTATATTTAGCAGCAAATGCTAGCTCAAAATAAATTATTGAGCCTACTATAATTCCACACATATCTGCACAGCAATTTACTACTGATGCCGTAGGGAACTTAGGTACTCTATCTGCAAAAGCCCACCAACCTCTTGAGGCAGCTGCAAATAATCCTATTGTGAATATAAAGGCAAGTGCGAATATGACCATTATCATAATGTCTATGATAAAGTAATATTTTCTACGTTTATCTAACGTATATTCCATATTAACACTTCCTCTCCCATATAAATCGTACAAATCCATACTTTATTTTAAACCAAAGATTTTTATAAATCAACGTTTCCCCAGTCGATTAATGTACAATTGAACAATTTATTGAAAAAAGTAAAAAGCGCAATTGCGCTTTTTCTATTCATCACCATTCAATTTCATAATCTTATGCTTAAGAATTTCCATTCTATTATCTAAATTAGCTGATTCTTCAGCAAGCTTATTAAGCTCCTCCTTAATAGATGCAATCTCAGGTAAATCCTTCTTATAATTTAACTGATGCTCAAGGGCAGCCCAGAAATTTTCTGCGATTGTTCTAATTTGAATTTCAACCTTCATTAGCTTCTTGCCTGTAGATAAAAAGATTGGAGTTTCTACTATTAAATGTAGGCTTCTATAGCCATTTGGCTTTGGATGCCTAATATAATCCTTTTCCTCAAGTAAATGAATATCATCCTGAAGTAATAAGCCATCCCTTACCTTATATACATCCTCAGGGAATTTACATACTACTCTTACTCCTGCAATATCATTGATATTATTAACAACAGACTCAATTGTAAAAGGAATATTTTTTCTATTTATTTTATCTACTAATGATTCCATTGATTTAACACGTGACTGAATTGATTCAATTGGGTTTTGTTCATTATTTAATGAATAATCCTTATTTAAAATATTGAATTTAGTAACAACCTCATCAATTGCACATTCATAATACGTCAATAGCTCATAAAAGGGCATTGCGGCCTGCTTTAGAGCCTCCATTCTAGAATTTGGATCTGGATATTGTTTTGCGAAAGCCTCTAAATTAGAAAGCTCAAGCTCATATTTTTCATTATTGTTATCTGCCATTATACCAACTCCTTTAGCAGTTATAATCATACTTATAAGGCAATAATCTCATTCTGAAAAATGACAAATTAATAACCTCTCTATCTTGATTATAGCATAGAAATGTTACAGAATTCCAATTTTTATAATTTCCCATATTTATTAAGAAATTGTGCTTATATTGATAAATATAATATGGGTGAATTTTAAAAGAGAAGGGATTTATGTATGTCATCTATATTAAGAATTGCAAATTTATGCAAAACCTATAATATCACCGGAACGATTAAGGAGGATGTCCTTAAGGGTATAGATCTTGAATTAAATGAAGGTGAAATGGTCGCAATCCTAGGAGAATCAGGATGTGGCAAATCAACATTATTACATATATTAGGAGGATTAGATACTGATTATACTGGTTCTATTGTTATAAGAGGTAACTTTATTCGTGATTTTACAGAATCACAAATGGATAATTATAGAAAGAAAACAATTGGTATGGTTTTCCAATCATATAATTTAATTTCCCATATGACAATATTTGAAAATATTTGTTTATCTATGCAAATGAGCGATGTTGATAAGGAAACCCAGGAAAAGAGAGCCTTAGATTTATTAACACTTGTAGGCCTTAAGGCTTATAAGGATAAATATCCTAATCAGCTATCAGGTGGTCAGTGCCAAAGAGTATCTATCGCAAGAGCCTTAGCTAATAACCCATCAATCATTTTAGCTGATGAGCCTACAGGTGCCCTAGATAAGGATTCAACTGAGGGTGTCATTGATTTACTTAAGAAAATTGCAGGAATGGGCAAGCTTGTCATTGTTGTAACACACTCAGAAAGAGTAGCTGAGGAATGCTCAAGAATTGTTAAGATGGATAATGGATTAATATCTAGTGATACTACTATTACTCCACCTGCTAAAAATAAATATGAAAAATATAAGGAAATAAAGCCTAAATCCATTTCTAATAAGAGCTTATTTAAAATGGCTTATTGCAATGTTATTTCAAATAGAATTAGAAATTTATTAGTTTCAATTGGTATTGCAATAGGTATTGCGGCACTAATCGTAATTCTTGCAATATCATCAGGTGTTACATCTTATGTAACATCCTATTATGGTGAGGATGAATCAAATGAAATAATAACAGTCACATCAGATTCAAATATAACTACTTCTAAAATTGCAGATATTAAGGAAATAGATGGAATATATAATATTTTAGCATCATATAGGCTTTCTAATTCCTCTTATTATTTAACTAATGATACTGATCAAGCATCACATATTATTAGCTATACATATTCAACATCAGTAAAGGATGTCCCTGATGTTTTATATGGTAATCTACCATCTTCAGGTTCAACAAATGAAATCATGGTCGATTTAGATTCAGCTTTAGCGATGGCAAGTGATGGTGAATCAATTTTAGAATGTATTAACCAAACAATTGAATTAACATATAATTCTACAACAGTTACATTTACTATTACAGGTATTTTTGATGATGAGGATGATTCTAAAACAAATGCTTATATTGATGATGCGGCACTTACTAATTTATATTCCTCTGCTTCAACTTCATATACTGCAGTAAGTGGTAATTATTATAATATTCTATATGTTAGAGTTAAGGATGTTACCTATATTGATTCAGTTACTGAAGAAATTGAGGATTTATCTTCTAGCTATACTGCAACTATTCCTGATAGTGATTCCTCTACAGTTTTAGATTATATTGATTTAGGAACTAAGGTATTGACTGGCATTGCCATGCTATCACTTGTAGTCGCAAGTATTATGATTATTATTGTTCAATATGTTTCTATTGTAGAAAGAACTAAGGAAATTGGTATATTAAGATCTATTGGTGGACGTAAAAAGGATATATCTAATCTATTTATGTTTGAATCAATGATTTTAGGTACTGCAGCTGGTATTCTTGCAGTTATAGTTTCATATTTAGTTGCAGGTATTACTAATTTAATTTGTTATCTCGCAACTGATGCTATCTTTATATCATTTAATCCAGTTTGGTATTTACTAGGCTTCTTAGTTGCAGTACTTGTTTCAATTCTAGCTGGAATTGCACCATCAAAGAAGGCTGGAGGATTAGACCCAATTGAATGCTTAAGGAGTGGTGAGTAATGTCTAGAAAGCTTACTAAAGCTCAAAAGCGAAAAAAGAAAACGCAACAAAGAAATAAAAGAATTAAAAAGATGGAAAGCCAGGATGTAAGAGGTATATCTAGACAAAAGATAACTGGTACTATGGACCCTAAGCTATTTATAATCCTAAAGGTATTTTCGGGACTTTTAATCATATTTTGCTATATCTTCTTCTCACCTGTCTTACTTTTAGCAGTAATATTTAATGTCTTTATGATATTATTTGCTCATAAAACAGAAAAGAAAATTAATCATACATTTATTAAATCAAATCATATGCATATAATGAAGCTAGATTCTATTATATCTATTCTAGTTATTCTAATTACTATTGCAGGTGTTGCAATAAGTTCTAATAGTAAGAAGCATATTGATTCAAGTAATGTCGAACATACAATTGTTGAAACAATTAAAAATACAGGCTCATGCCTAACAGGTAATAGATCATTATTTGGTGGTGGTATGGGTATGCATTTTGGTACTAAGGATTTTGATCCTTCAAAAATGCCAAATAATATGAAGGAACCACCAAGCATGCATGAAATAGATATGTCTAATATACCGCTTGATGTAATTCTATCTAAGATGGTATCTACTATTAATACTGTAATGATATTTATGATTCCTGTTGCGGATGGAATAACAATCTATTTCTATTTCCGTAAAAAGAAAAAATTTGATAAGGAAATGAATGAGGTTATTGATGATACATCTACTCTTACAGATGAGGAATTTGAAGAATTATTCATGTATGGATACGAAAAAATTGAAGAAAATGAAATAAGTCAGCTTGCGTAAGCTGACTTTTTCATCTATATAAAGAAAAAAATCTCGCACCATGCTTAATCTAATAATAGATAATGTACATTCCCCAATATACAGCATGCCTATGAGATATTTCTGAAGTATTTATTTACGGGCTAATTATAACAACTAAAAATATATAATTCAACCTTTAATATGTCACTTTCTAACAGTAAACGTTTTCTCATTTTCATAATAAAAAAGCCTTTAGCTACCATATTATTTAATTAGTTTTATTTTGGATTTTCATAAGCATTTCGGCCTAAAATAAAAGACAGCCTATTCAGCTGTCTTATCCTTCTTTAGTTCAAGTAATGTAACACTTTCGACAATGTGCGGATCAATAAAATCACCTTCAGCATAAAAATAATCAACAAATTCAGTATAATCTTTTAATGTTTCTACTTTTTTAATCATATTATTACCTCACAAACAAAAGATAACTTACATTAAAATACTGAATTAATTTTGCAATATTTTGAAATGAAGCATTATATAGAATATCATCGCTAGAATTATACTTTCTCAACGTATTTAAGCTTAATGA
>JAILEP010000132.1 GCA_024697825.1 Acholeplasmatales bacterium | reverse complement strand
ATGTAATAGAATTTGAATCAACAATCATTGAGAAATATGATGTTGATCCTAAGATATTCTATGATATTAATTTCTATCAATATACTTCAGGATATTATTTTGAATGTAGAGCAAGTGATGAATATAAATCAAAGCTTGGTGAAAAGCCAATTAATTTAAAGATTGAAGCATTCTTTAAGGATGGAACTAGTATAGCTAAGACAAATGATGGCGGATTAATTGATGGTGAATTAATTTCATTAGAGGCTGCATTATCAGAGGATGAAAGTAAAACTATTGATGATGTTAAATCATTTGAAATCTCAATTATATATGACGATAAGGTTATTTATAAATCTAATGTTAATCCATTAAATGAATTAACAGTTTCAAGTGCGGATGTAGATGATGACGGTAATGTCGTTATTCCATTTGAGATTAATTTAGAGGATGCAGAAGATATAAGCTTTGAGGCTTATGTAAGTGAAAATGAGGCCCAGGTAGAATTTGATAATAATTCTGGCAATATAATAATTAAAGAAATAAATTCAAATATTGTTAATATTAGCTTACTGGTATCATATGTTAAGGATGGTATTACTAATAATGCTAGCTTAGTATTAGAGGAAGTTAATTTAGGTGCTGATTATGAGGTTTCTTACTTCATTTCACATTCAGGCAGCTATTATTCATATTTCAATATTAGATTTGACGCATCTATTAATGGTAAGAATGTAAATATTGATTTAACACCTGAAGTTACTGAAGATGGAAATACCGCATCAGAAGAATCTTATAATAAATATTTAGATTATTATTGTTATAGTTATTCATCAAATGTTACTTATAAGGTAACAAATGAAGGATTTAATAATACTGAGGTTACTATTACTCCAAATATAGGAATTGGTGATCCAGAGAATGCAAAATATGATTCTAATATAAATAATTATTCATATGGATATTATGATAGTGCAAATGATGAATATTATGCATATTATAATAAATCCTTAAATTCTGATGGTACAGTAAATTATTATTTTGATGTCCCATTTAAAGAAAATTCAACAGGACATTATTTAAGAATTGAAGGAAGCTATGTTTTGGATGGAGTTACTAAATATATTCATTCTGATTTATTAACCTCTGATTTCAAATTAGAGAATTTAAAGAATTATGATTATAATTTTGTAATTAGAGGATATTATTTAAAGGATGATGTCCTATATGATACAGAGCTTGGATATAATAAATATTACCTTAATACAAGAATTATTAGTGATATCCTAAGTGGAAGTCAAACATTCCTAGGCTCATTAGCATCTACAAATGATACAAATGATGTAGTATTAGATTTAACATTAAATCCATTATATTTTGATACTAAGAATGGCTTAGTATTAAATTATTTAAATAAGAATTATCAAATTGATATATTAGAATCAGGCTCTAATAGCTTAGTTGTCAAGGAATATGGCAATTATACAGGTATAGGATATGATTTTAGTAATTCTGAATATGGTTATTCTTATATTTATTATGATGAGGATGATAATGGAAATTATCAAAAGCTAAAGGTAGAATTCTATTTAATTAATGAGGGTGACAAGGATTTAGATTTAAATTCAACTGTTACATATTATGTTAAGGATGCCTTAGCAGGTGGAGATGCAATTAAATCTACAGTAAATATTATTGAAAATACTATTAGCTATGATAAGGATAAGGTTGAGGTAGAGGTTGAAGAAATGACTTCTTTAAACCGAATTATTGTTAAAGCCCCAGATTATACATCTTCAAATTCAATTTATAAATTATATGCGGTTGCATATTATAACGGAAAAGAAATCACAAGAGAATCTATGTCTAGTGGCCAGGCATCATTATTTATCGATAAGGGTTATTCTGATTTAGAGATTAAATTAGAGGAGGCTCTTGATCAGAAGGCTGAACCACTTAATTATGATACTGGAGATAGTGATTTCAAGATTGTATTAGGTAGTGATTCAGTTGATGCGACTATACCTTCGGCTGAAGCTAAAATTAGTACAATTGAAGTTATTAATCCAGATAATGGTGATACATATAATGTAACAATTACAGCTGATAATTTTGATGATTATTATATTGAGGCTGTAGTTAATTATACAGATTCAAATGGCAATATTATTTCTAATACCTTTACAGGTGAGAAGGGCTCAACATCCTTAGTATTTGAAAGAGATACTAATTACACATTAGATAATATTGAGGTTCATATTAAGGATGATTACAATGTATTAAATTCTGTCATTGTCCCAGCTACTGTAACATTAGGTGAGGCTGATGTTGATGAGAAGATTGTAATTCCTTATGAAATTAATGTTCCAAATGTAGTCGCCCTTGAGGGTGATTCAACAGTTACATTAGGTGATAATAATGTAAGCATTGATGCTTTAAAGGGAAGCTTTGAAATTGATAATATCACTACTAAGGAAAATGCAGTTCAATTTGATATTACATACATAAAGGATGGCATATTAGTTAGTGCAAGAATTGTTAAGAATTACGTATTTGAGGTGGATTTTGATTATGATATCGAATTAGGTATTTATAGCGATTCATCTTATGATTATTATAATGATGGTAATTTAAGTATAGAATGTGGTAATAATGATAGCCAAATCACTTATTATTTCTATCGTGCAGATATTATTGTTGATGCATATTTTAAAGGATATAAGCTAAGTGGATTTACAGATTATGTAGTAAATATCACATCTGGTGGTATGGTTTCTGCAGCTGATGGTGGATATGTATGTGCAAGCAAGACCTCAGGGTATTCATTAACTGGTTCTGAAGGTACAAATAGAATTTTAATGTTACATTATGTAACAATTGAAAATAATGTGATTACATCTATCGATAAGGTAGAGCTTGAATTTAATATCGATGGTGGAGAAAGTCATTTATTCACATATGATATTCCACAATATGAAACTTCAGATGCAATATTTAGTATAGATAAATCAAATTCATTTGATTGGGTGACAACAGTAGATGGTACAAATACTTTAACATTTGATACTGGATTTGATTCGACTGCTAATCCAAATTATGTATACAAGGTTTTTGTATATAATTCTGATGAAGAAATATTATCTGAAAGCAATTTATTAGCAAAAAGCGCAGATTATGAAACTGGATCAAACATTACTTTTACAGGCTTACCTGAATCAAACTATGGTTATCATGTAATGGTAAAAGGATATTATAAATTTGGTGATACTATTATTGATATATCTAATAAGCTATATGTAGAGATTGAAAATGTTCACGCAACATATTCATATAGCTCAGAAATATATCCATATTATAGTGGTAAAGAGGGTGTTGTTAAGATAAGCACAAATGCCCTTTTAAGTGATGCAGTAATAACATATACAATAAATCCAGGAGATTCTACAAATACTGCGACTGACACTATTAATTTAAGTGAACTAACAACAGAGACTAGAAATTATATAAATGACTACATTCAGGTTTATATAGAGGATGATAGCGATGAAGGCTATATCTTTATTAAATTTATGGTATCGTCAAAGAATTATAATAATTATTTAACTTCTGCAGAAATATCTGTTGAAAATAAGATTGGTGAAACAAAGACAGTCACTATCTAGGAGGAAAAGGAAAAATGAAAGAGAAGAAGAGTAAAAAGGTTTTTACTATAATTGAATTAACAATTATTTTCGCTGTATTAATTGCCTTTTTGACATTTATTATCATTGAATTAGCTGCCCCAACAAGTGAGGTTGGTGCATGGGTAAAGGAAAATGTTTGGGATACTACTAAGGCTGGTAAAAGATTTAGAAGTCATCTACCTTTATTAATTCAAAGTGTTATTTATGTTGTAGTAATTTATGCAGTATGTAAGCTAATTAGAATGATCTTCAAAAAATATATGAAGAAGTCTAATAGAGCAAAAACTGTTATTACATTATTAGATGGCTTAGTTAAATATGCATGTGCAATCGCAATTATCATTTTTGTGCTTCAGGCATTTGGTGTTAATTCAACTGCAATTTTCGCATCAGTTGGTATTTTAACATTAGTTATTGGTTTAGGATGCCAAAGCTTAATAGCCGATGTAGTAGCTGGTATGTTCATTATTTTTGAGGATGAATATAATGTTGGTGAAATTATTACAGTTGGTGATTTTAGAGGTACTGTAACAGAAATTGGTATTCGTGCAACTAAAATCCTAGATATGGCTGGTAATATTAAGATTATTAATAATTCAGATATTTCTAATGTTATTAATATGTCTAGAGAATTATCTTTAGCAGTAGTAGATTGTGAATTCCCATATGATGTGCCTATTGAGGTAATCGAGAATTTATTAAAGGAGCATTTCGATTTATTTAGAGAAAAGATTCCTGCAATTATTGAAGGTCCATTCTATAAGGGTGTTTCAGGCTATGGTGATTCTAACGTTGCCGTAAAGATTGTCGCAAAATGTCATGAAGAGGATAGATATCAGGTTCAAAGAGATCTACTTAGAGAATACCGTATGGTATTTACTGAGGCTGGTATTGATTTATCATTCAATCAGGTTGTTATTCAGAATTATACTCCAACTGATTACAAGACTAGCAAGAAAAAGAAGGAAGATGCTCAGAATTTCGTTAATGAGCAGAAGGAATTATCTAAGGATTTTGAATCAAATGAATCTTTAGGAAATTAATATCAAATCCCATTTGAGTAAAATCAGATGGGATTTTTTATTATGTTGCTCGAAGAGTAACATAAAACCACCTACTATGCGGGTGTGACCATAAGTGCTTATAGCTTTGGTAAAAAATAAACTATTTAAATATTATTGACTAAAATTATGAGTTAGGTTAACTAACTGATGTTTACAGTGTTAACTAGGGGGTGTAGCATGAACACAAAGGAGATGATTATAAAAGTTGCAAAAGAAGAATTTATAGAGATGGTCAAGAGATTGGTCATATTGCAAGAAGAATAAGCTCAACAGAGGCTTTTGTTCTAACTATACCAGATGATGAAGATAATCTTGCCTTCTTTGTGGCTATGGTAATGGCATTAGATAATTCCTTCTGCTCATTAACGAAATTCTGAGCATCTTCCTTCTTTTTCTTGCTAGTCTTGTAATCAGTTG
>JAILEP010000115.1 GCA_024697825.1 Acholeplasmatales bacterium | reverse complement strand
TTTTCATCTCTATTATCAGAGATAATCTTTTGAATTTTAATTCTATCATCCAATGTAAAGTGTTTTTGATAATTAGTGGAATCTACATATTTAATTTTTGTGTTAATTGAAATCTTAGTTTTTCTCATTAGGCTACCCCCTCACAGCCAAAACTAAGGTAAATTCCATTATACCATAAGCGGAATTTACTTTTTCAAATATTAAAGTTCAACTATTTACAGCGGAATTTACTTTTTCAATTAACATAAGTAGAAGACACAGGAATATGATTTCATATTCCTTTTCTTTTTCTTGAAAACGCTTGTGTTTATTGTTATAATAATTTTGTATTTGTTTTATTGGAGGAACTTAAAAATGGAAAATAACACATTTGAAGGATTGGAAGAGTTAGAACAGATCAATGTTGATTTTAAGGCACCATCAGATCTTAAGGAATACGAAAAGCTTTTAATAGCAGAAAGAAATAGAGTTCAGTTTGAGCAGGCATCAAACCTTGTTAGACTTGGCTGCTTTAACCAGAAGGAAGAAACAGAATTAGACTTCACTCAGCTAACTAAGATTTCAGCTGATAAGAAGCTAAAGGGTAAGTATGATTTATATCAGAACATCAAGACTTTAGAGACTGTATTCGTATGTCCACTTGTAGAAGAGGATAAGGAAGAGGGCTCACATAAGGCTTATGCTTATGATTGCTTATATGTTGAAAAGATGGATCAGGAAACTTACGAGCAGGTTGTAAAGGCTGGTAATAATAATTTAGTTACTTTACCAGGCGTATTATACAAGGCATCTTTAATTTGCTACGGTATTTTACTTGCAATTACATTATTCGTAATCATTTATAACTTCATCGCTTATGGTGATTCATCAAATGATTATTCATTTGGTTATATCTTAAATGCTGTATTTGGTACTTCTGCAATTTATTTATCTGCAGATATAGTAGTTTTACCTTTATTAGTTTTAGCTACAATTAAGCGTAGAGATTCAAAGAAGTAAGATTATGCAGAAATACTTTATTGAACAAGATAAGCTAAAGGCTGGTATCATTGATACTGATGACGCCTTTCATATTACAACAGTAATGAGATCAAAAATTGGTGATCAAATACTTGTTGGTGATAATTCAAAAACATATCTTGCCGAAATAAAGTCTTTATCTAATACTTTAGTAACCTTCGAAATTATTGAAGAAAGAACCGGCAATTATGAAATGCCGGTTTTTGTTACAATTTTCCAGGGTTATCCAAAGGGAGATAAGCTTGAGGATGTTATTAAGCATGGAACAGAGCTTGGCGCATCTGAATTTATTCCGACAATTATGAAAAGAAGTGTATTTAAGCTTGAGCCTAAGAAGAAGGCTTCTAAGCTTGAAAGATTTAATAAGATTGCTAAGGAGGCTGCTGAGCAGTCATTCCGTACAATCATTCCATCTGTTCCAGATATTAAATATTTAAAAGAGATTAATTTTGATGGATATGATGTAAAGATACTTTGCTACGAGGAATCTGCTAAGCAGGGCGAAGCGTCTAATTTTAAAGCTGCGGTAAAAAATCTTAAGAAAGGTGACAAGGTTGCTGTATTAATTGGACCTGAGGGTGGAATTGATGATTCTGAGGTTGAATATTTAGAATCTAAGGGATTTGTTCCATGTGCTTTAGGACCTAGAATTTTAAGAACTGAAACTGCAATATTTTATGCATTATCCACAATAAGCTATGAAATGGAGCTGAAATAATGAAATGTGGATTCATTACATTAGGATGTAAAGTAAATATTTATGAATCTAATGCATTAAAGGAAGAATTAAGAAATAGGGGCTTTGAGGTTGTTGAGGCTGAGGATGATTGCGATGTATATGTAATTAATACCTGCTCAGTAACTAATATGGCTGATAGTAAAAGCCGTAAAATGATACGTAAATGTATCAAAATGAATCCTAATGCTGTAATTTGTGCAATGGGCTGCTATGTCCAGACAAATCCAGAGGCTAAGGAAATAGAGGGCGTTGATATCTTAATCGGTAATGGTAATAAGAAATCAGCTGTAGATAAGATTATTGAATGCTTAAATAATAATAGAAAAGAAAAGATTATTGATATATTAGATATTTTAGAGACTACTGAATATGAAAAGCTTGGTGTTACAACCTATGATCATACAAGAGCCTTTGTAAAGATTGAGGATGGATGCCAAAATTTCTGTACATTCTGTATTATTCCATATGCAAGAGGTCCAGTTAGATGTAAGGATGCTGATTCTGTAATAAAGGAATTACAGATGATTGCAGATAATGGCTACCAGGAGGTAGTGCTTGCTGGTATTCATACTGGTAGATATAGAGATGGAGATACTAATTTAAGTAAGCTTATTGCAAGAATATTAAAGGAAGTACCTAAGCTTAAGAGAGTTAGATTATCATCTATTGAAATTAATGAGGTTGATGATGACTTCATTAGAATGATGGGTGAAACTGATGTTTTAGCTAATCATTTACATCTGCCACTTCAGGCTGGTGCAGATACAACACTTAAGGCAATGAATAGACGCTATAATAAGCAATATTTCATTGATAAGGTAAATAAGATTAAAGCTGTTAGACCTGATATTTCTATTTCAACAGATATCATTGTTGGATTCCCTGGTGAAACAGAAGAGGATTTTATGGAAACATATAATCTTGCTAAGGACTTAGAAATGTCAAAGCTACATGTTTTCCCTTATTCAAAAAGAGCAGGTACTGTAGCTGCTAAAATGAAGCAGGTCCAGGATTCAATTAAGAAGGATAGAACCACTCGTTTAATTCATTTATCTGATGAATTAGAGGTGGAATACGCTAAAAAATTTATTGGTCAAAAGATGGATTGTATAGTAGAGCAGGTAACTGGTGAAAACCGTATGATTGGACATACATCAAACTTCCTACAAGTTACACTTCCACTTGACCCTAAATATTTAAAAAAGCAAGTAAATGTGCGAATTTTAAGCGTTGAAAATGGCAAAATTTTAGGAATTATTGAAAATTAATGAAAATTAATAAAAAAATACTTTACAAAGTAAAAATGATTTGATATAATTTCTTCGGAATTCGTCCTTGGAAGGAGGCTTAGTCATGCCAAAAATCGTAGTACGTGAAAAAGAAAGTATCGAAGATGCATTACGTAGATTTAAACGCGATGTTTCAAGATCTGGTAATCTTCAAGAGGCGAAGAAGCGTCAGTATTATCTAAAGCCTAGTGATGTACGTAAGCAGAAGCGTCAGGAAGCTAGAAAAAGATACAAGTAAGAAATAAATGGAGCGTTAGCTCCTTTTTTTCTTTTTTATAGCTTTATTTGTAGTATAATAAAAGCGTTGTGAGGTAATGAAATATGAAGATTTTAATGATGGGTGATTCAACAATGAAGAAGAACAACTTCTACTCATATCCACAGTTTGGATGGGGTCAGGGAGTTGATATATTTACTAAGGAAGGTATCGATATTCATAACTATGCTGAAAATGGTAGAAGCACTAAATCTTTTATCGATGAGGGTAGATTTGATAAGCTTTTAGCTGATTTAGAGCCAGGTGATTATGTTATTTGTTCATTTGGTCATAATGATGAAAAGAAGCAGGATCCTACTAGATATACTGAGCCTTATGGACAGTATCAGGAAAACCTAAAGTATTTTATGGATAAGGTAAATGAAAAGGGTGGACATATTGTTTACGCTACATCAATAACTAGACATAAATTTGAAAACGGTGTTTGCATTAATTCACATGGTGATTATCCCGCTGCAATGCTTGATTTTGCAAAGAAGTATAATCAGACTTGTATTGATTTAAATAAGCTTACAATTGATCATTATACTAAGGTTGGCGAAAAGTATGCAGAAAGATATCATTTAATATTTGGTAAGAATGTATTCCCTACTCAGCCAGAGGGCAAGGAGGATCATTCTCATTTAACTATGGATGGTGCTGTTTTAGCTGCTAGATTATTTGTTATGGCATTAGCTAAGACTAGTGATCCAATCAATGAATGCTTTATTGATTTAACTTTGACTGATCAAATTGATTTAAAAATGTTAATTGACTAATTTTTTGAAATAATATTTTGATATTTAATCAAAATGTTGTATAATATTCTCATAATTAGTAAATTAGGAGGTAATTATTATGACATTAGACTTTTTTTATAAGAATTACGATTTAACAGATTTAGAAATTAAAAGTGCTGCAATTAAAAATAACAGACTTGTAATCGATGTTTTAGTAGTTGCCAAGCTTGAGCTAATTGCAAATGGCTATCGACCAGAGATGGATGTTGAGCATGAAATTGAATTTAGCTTTGGTTATAATTCACCTGATAAGAAGCTTGAAAAGCCAGTAATAACAAAGGTTGATTATAATGATAATGGTATGGATATTACCTTAAATAATGTTATTTATAATATTACAGAAAATCAAATTTTTGTGACACAGAGGGGCTAGGGAAAATCCTACCCCTTTTTATTTTTGTAATAATGTGCTATAATCTACTTATAGAGAGATCGATTTAAAAATTTAAGAGGAGAGTGATCTGTATGTATAAGGCAGAAGACTTATTGAAGTACGATTACTTTAAGGAATTTTCTTTAGAATATATTCTTGACCCTTTAACAGGTGTTGTTTCACGCGGATATATTCTAGAATTCGCTCAAAGTTTAATTGATAGTAAAACTCCATTCTCATTTATCATTATGGATATTGATAACTTTAAGCTAGTTAATGACTATTATGGTCATTCAGTAGGTGATGAATGCTTAGTTGAAATTGGTAGAGCACTTATTGAGGCTGTTGGTGATACTGGTGTTGTTGGTCGATATGGTGGAGATGAATTTGTTATAGTTTATTTAGGTGATACATCATATGATGGTCAAAAGCTATTCTTAACATCACTTTTTGGTGATAAGAAGGTTGTTAGGAGATCACTTTGCTTATCAAGTGTTCATATCTTTATCACAGGTACAATTGGTTCTGCATCATACCCTAGAAATGCAGAAACATATGAAGATTTATTCTTAAAATGTGATAAGGCTTTATACCGTGGTAAGACAAAGGGTAGAAACTGCTATATCATTTATGTTGAGGAGAAGCACAAGGATATTGATCCTCATAAGAGTGAGGCAGTATCAATCCCTGAAATGATGATTAAAATTAATGCGATTTGTAAAACTAATATTGATAAGAGTGCACAAATGTCGAGTATTCTTGAATATTTAAGTAAGGCCTTTGGTATATCAGATGCGTTTATTATGTTTAATGATTCAACAGTTATTTCAACTATTGATAGAACAGCACATAAGATTCCAAGACTAAAGATAACTGATATTGATCTTTGTTTCAGTGATGAGAAGGATGATACTCTTGTTCTTAATAAGGCAAGAGATGCTATGGTTAAAAGCCCAGGCTTAAATAGATTCCTGGCTAAAAGACATGACCAGGCTATTATTATTTCTAAGCTTTGTATGCTAGATAATAGCTATGGATATATTGTATTCTTAGAAAATAAGATTCAGCGTATTTGGCAGGAAAAGGAAGCTGCAATGGCTATTTATGCTTCAAAGATTTTAGCATTTCTTGTATCTGATTCAAAAAAGTAAAAAATACTTGAAAATAGACTGTAGTTAATTTATAATTAAGTTGCTTCGTAAGGGAGTAGTACGCTATTTATAAATTAGTTACTGGCCTACATAATGGAAGATATCCAGGTTCAGTATTAAAGTACGAGACTTACACCATGGGGATGGTGGAGGTCTCGTTTTTTTATTGTCACTTCACAAAAACACATACAGGGGGTTTATTATATGTGGATTCTATGGAGCTTGGCCTTAGGCGTTGGTCTAGCAATGGATGCGTTCGCTGTTAGTATTACTAATGGCTTAAATGATGAAAAAATGAAATGGCCAAGGATTGTGCTTATCGCATTATTCTTTGGTGTTTTCCAGGGCGTTATGCCTTTAATAGGTTATTTATCTGGTGAATTATTATCAGAGCTTACATGGTTTAAGCATGCTATACCTATTATTGGATTTGTTATTTTAACCTTCCTTGGTACTAAATCAATAGTAGAGGTAATTAAGGAAAGAAAAAAAGCTAAGGATGTCACCGATTTAGAGGAAAAGGAAGAAGAGTCTCCTAAGAAATTTACCATCGGATTATTATTCCTTCAGGCTATCGCAACATCTATTGATGCCCTAACTACAGGTATTGGTCTTGATAATACCTTATCTGCGACATCCTCTTGGCAGGTATATGTAGGTATTATAATTATTGTTATAGTTACTTTTATTATTTCCTTTATAGGCGTTCATATCGGTAAGAAATTTAAGGATAAATTTAACGATAAGGCAATTATCTTTGGTGGTATTATTCTAATAGGTATTGCCTTAAAGATTTTAATTACATATATTATTGAGCTATTATAAGATAGAGAGCTTAAGCTCTTTATCTTTTTTCTTTTTGTTAAATATGATAAAATTAGATGGGTGTTAATTATGGTTTATACAAAGAATTTTAATATTGATAATAGCGGTAATACCTTAGCGACTAAGGAATTACAAAAGCTTATTGATTCAAATGATGAATTATATATTAATAAGGGTACTTATTTAGTAGGACCTTTATTTTTGCATGATAATTTTAAGCTTCATCTAGAAGAGGGAGCGATTCTTTGTGCAACTATAGATGAAAATGAATATAAGGATATATTTACGCGTGTTGCTGGAATTGAAATGAATTGGTATCCAGCAATTATTAATGCGATTAATGCTAATAATATTTTAATTGATGGCAAGGGTACTATCTTTGGTAATGGTCCATATTGGTATAATAAATACTGGGGTAATGATACTAAGGGTGGTATGAGAGAAATATATGATAGAGAAGGAATTAGATTCCTTTGTGATTATGATTGTAAAAGACCTAGGAATTTATTAATTTCTAATTGTTACAATGTTACTATTAAGGATATTACATCTAAGGATTCAGGATTTTGGAATATTCATATATTATATTCTCATGATGTTTTAATTGATGGTATTATTATTGATTCAGGGCTTTTAAATTCTCCATCTACAGATGGAATTGATATTGATTCAAGCCATGATATAAAAATAGTTAATATTATTGGTGAAACTAATGATGATTCAATTGCGATTAAATCAGGTAGAGATTTTGATGGAATAAGAGTAGGTATTCCTTGTTATAATATTGAAATTGCAGATTGTTTAATAAAGAAGGGCTTTGGCATTACCTTAGGTTCTGAGCTTTCTGCAGGTATTTATAATGTTAATATTCATGATATTAAATTTGATAATACAGATTGTGCATTTAGAATTAAATCATCTAATATGCGTAAGGGCTATGTTAAAAATATTAGTTTTAAGAAAATTGTGTGTAATAATGTAAAATACCTATTCCATGTTAACTTAAATTGGAATCCGGGTTATAATAAATGTAGAATACCAGATAGCTATAGAGGTGAAATAAAGGAGTATTACCATACATTATTAAAGACCGATAATTCACTTCCTAATACAGTTATTGATGATATTCATATCTCTAATGTAAAAGCTGATTATAGCCCAAATTATGAGGGTATAAGCAGGGTGTTCCATTTAGAGGGATTAGATGATTCTCATATCAGAAATATTTATATGAATGATATGGATATTAATGCCATTGAATATGGATTTATTAAGAATACAGATAATCTTGATATTAAGAATTCTAGAATTAATACAAAGGTTCAATGTATTGCCGCAAATAATGATTACGACAGTAGGTGATTTTTATGAAAATGAAAAAGATAGTAGGAGGATTATTGCTGGGGGCTAGCTTAATCGGTCTTGCGTCATGTGATTTTAATTTTGAAAATTTTCAGAAGATGGTTTTAGGTGAATCAAGCGAAGCAGAAGAATCTAGTAGTGCATCATCAACAGATAGTGTTGCATCATCTAGCAGTACTGTATATACATTATCAACAGAGGATGGTTCAACAGTTACTTCAACAACAGAACCTTCAACTGCAGTTGGCTCATCAAGCACTGCAAGTAGTGCAAAATCATCATCAAGTGCAGCTACGTCATCTTCATCTACAAAGAAGAAATCTTCTAGTAGCTCTGTTGCAAGTTCAAGTACAGCCTCATCAAGTGCAGCATCAAGTAGTAGTGCTGCATCATCAACTACATCATCAAGTACAGCATCATCTAGTGTGGAAGATGAAATTTCAATTACATCATTAGTTGATGATTATACTGATAATTATTCATATTTAGAGCTAATATCTGATTCTACATATGGTGATGCATTTAAGGAAATGTATATTGATTTTTATGAGACTGCCCTAGAGGCTTTAACCTCTACAGAGGATTATAGTACTAGTGATGTAAGTGGTACTGAGATGATTTTACTTGATAAATATGCACTTGCAGATTATGGCTCTAATATTGAAATGAATCAAGCAGTATCTGCAATGATGACATTTATTTATGATAATCCAATATTCTATTTCTTAAGAAGTGGATATGTATCAGGTACATCAACAAGTGGTGGTGTAACAACTTATTATATTTATTTAACTGCAACTGCAGAATATAAGACTGCAGAAGCGCGTCAAGCAGTAAATGAATGTATTTTAAGCACTATTGAGGATTTTGATAAGAATTATGATTCTACTGATAGTGATTATGATAAGGCTAATTACATTAACGATTATATGACTGATAAGATTTCATATGCATTTGAAGAGGATGGCGAAACAGCACAGGATGATTACTGGGCACATAATATTGAAGGATTCTTCAATTCAAGCTATAATCAGGGTGTTTGTGAATGCTACGCAAGATCATATTTATTATTATCTAGATATGTAGGTATTGAATCATTATTTGTATATGGCTATGCCAATGGTAATACAAGCTATGGACATGCTTGGAATTATACAAAGATTGATGATACTTGGTATGGCGTAGATGTTACATGGAATGATACATCATATGATAATTATATGCTAATTGGTAGTAATAAGCTTAATAAGGATCATACAGCTTATGATTCTACTTATGGTATCCAATATCAGGTTGAGCTTCCAACCTTATCAACAAGAAGCTATGGAAGTTTATTTTAAATAGAAGAAGGGATTCGCTTGAATCCCTTTTTTTGATGCCTTTAATCCAATAAAAAAAGAAGACTCTTGCGAGTCTTCAATATTTTATAAGTATATCTTAGAATACACCCTGAGCTAACATAGCATCGCAAACCTTTTCGAAACCTGCGATATTAGCACCAGTTAATAAGTCGTTTTCTCTTACGCCATACTTAACAGCTGTGTTATGAGCATTGTGGAAGATATTCTCCATGATACCCTTTAACTTAGCATCAACCTCTTCGAATGACCAAGATAGACGAGCTGAGTTCTGAGACATTTCAAGACCAGAAGTAGCAACACCACCAGCGTTAGCAGCCTTACCTGGACCATAGATTACACCATTGTCGATTAGGTAATGAGCAGCTTCAAGCTCTGTAGGCATGTTAGCACCTTCGAATACACCGATAACGCCGTTCTTAACTAGCATCTTAGCATCTTCAAGATTTAATTCATTCTGAGTAGCACATGGTAAAGCGATGTCTACCTTATACTGCCATACGCCATGCTCACCATTCTTCTTTTCGAAGTACTGAGCAGACTTACGAGCCTTAGCATATTCAGTTAAACGAGCACGCTTAACTTCCTTAACTTCCTTTAATAATGCAACATCGATTCCTTCTGGATCATAAATCCAACCAGTTGAATCAGAGCATGTTACACACTTAGCACCTAAAGACTGAGCCTTCTGAATTGCATAAATAGCAACGTTACCAGCACCTGATACAGCAACTGTCTTGCCTTCGAAAGAAGTGTTCTTTAAAGTCTTTAATGCTTCCTGAGTGAAGTAGCATAGACCATAACCTGTAGCCTCTGTACGAGCAAGAGAACCACCGAATGTTAAGCCCTTACCAGTTAAAACACCAGTGAACTCATTTCTAATTCTCTTGTACTGACCGAACATATAAGCAACCTCACGGCCACCTACACCGATATCACCAGCTGGTACATCAGTATCTGGACCAATGTGACGGTATAATTCAGTCATGAATGCCTGACAGAATCTCATGATTTCCTTGTCAGACTTACCCTTAGGGTCGAAATCAGATCCACCCTTACCACCACCCATAGGTAGAGTAGTTAAAGAGTTCTTTAATACCTGTTCAAGACCTAAGAACTTTAGGATTGACTGGTTAACAGTTGGATGGAATCTTAAACCACCCTTGTAAGGTCCGATTGCAGAATTGTACTGAACACGGTAACCACGGTTAACCTGTACTTCATTATTATCATCTAACCAAGCAACTCTGAACTGAATTAATCTTTCAGGTTCAACGAATCTCTCTAATAGATGTTCCTTAGCGATTTCTGGTCTCTTCTCAACAACTAGCTCTAGAGATTCAAGAATTTCCTGAGCAGCCTGTAAGAATTCCTTCTGACCTTCATTTCTCTTTACAAGATCAGAATATACATTTTTTACATATTCATTTTTAAAAGCCATATTAAAAATTTCCTTTCCCTTCCATTAAATTGGAGTATGTGCATTTAGCAACAACGATTGTAGTATATCACAAAAAATTCGGGAAATAAATAGTTTTTTGCACAAAATTTCAAAAATGTAGCAAATTTTAAACAAAATTCATTAAATTCGGCAAAATGGCATAATTTTCGACAAAAATTTGCCTATTTTTAGAAGTGTGTTAAAATTGAGTTGTATAAAATTCGGAAATCAGAGGTGATTTTTATGATAAACGCAATTTTATTCGACTTAGATGGAACACTTCTAAATACACTAGAGGATTTGATGGATGCGGCTAACTTTGCTATAACAAAATTCGGTTATGAGAAGACTGATCTTCAAAGTGTAAGGAAGAATATCGGTAATGGTATCTTAAATTTACTTAAGAGAACTATCAATTTTGATGACACTCATATTGATGAAATCCATAACCTATTTAAACTATATTATAAGGATAATTGTAATAATCATACCTATCCATATGATGGAATAGTAGATGTGCTAGAGTATATTAAGTCTAAAGGCATTCATATGGCTGTTATTACTAACAAGGCCTATTTTGCCGCAAAGACATTAATTGATTCTCATTTCCAAGGATACTTTGATATGGTTCTAGGAGATCAAATGGATTTAGGATTAAAAAGAAAGCCTGATCCATCAATGATTGAATATTATTTAAATAAATATAATATTGATAAGGAAAATGTAATTTATATTGGTGATTCTAATGTCGATATTGAAACAATTAGAAATGCTAAAATTAATGGTGCAATTGTTTCATATGGCTTTAGAGATGAAGAGGAGCTATTAAAGCTTACTGATAAAACATATAAAAATACTAATGAACTACTAGAGTACATTAAATCAGTTACTTGTTAAAACTGTTTTTTATATGGTTTACAACAAAGGCCAATTTTGTTATAATCTTTACGGTGAATTAAAAATGAAAGAGGCAAAGACCAACAATCTTGAATTATTCCATGATGTAGTGGAAGAATCTAATAATCTTTTATATGAGGCAACTCATAAGCCATACTTCGAGCTTATTGATATGACTTGTAAAAACATTTTAGAAAATGAAATCATATCTGATGTTGATTTAGAAACAGAAAATAAGCTTAAGGAAATTTATTCAAGACTTAATGATGTTGATTTTTCTGTTGAGGACGTTAGAAAGGCTATGCAGGCTATTTTCTTAAGAGGCTTTAAGGAAATGAAGATGCCTAATAGTAATACTACTCCAGATACACTTGGAATTTTTATGACCTATTTATTATCTAAGATGATAAATAAAAAGGAAATCAGTATTGTAGACCCAATGTGTGGTGTAGGTAATTTATTATTTACTATCTCAAACCATATAGATAAGGAAACTAATTTATATGCCTGTGATAATAATTACTGGATGACTGATTTAACTAGAATAACTGCAGATTTATTAAACAAGCCTGTTGAAATTTTCTTCCAGGATTGTGAATCACTATTCTTAAGTGATATGGACGCAGTTGTATTTGATATGCCAAATTGTGTTAAGGAGGAAGATAAATTCTTCCCTTATGATGCAATGCTACACTTCGCTGATTATTTAGCTGATGGTGGTGCAATGATTGGTATATTACAAAATGATTTCTTTGATTATGATAAGAATCAGGAATTCAAAAAGGCCTTATTTGAAAAGGTGTCATTAGTCGGTATGTGTGAGCTTCCAGACAATATGTTCGCTAAGGGTAAGGCAAAAATTATCCTTGTACTTCAGAAGAAGGAAATCAAGGATCACTGTTTTATGGTCAAACTACCTAGCTTCTCAAATGTTAGTGATTTTAATGAATCATTATTAAATATTGAAGCGTGGTTTGAAAAGAATAAATAATTATTTGAAAGAAAGAGGGAAGAATTATTATGGCAAAGATTATGGCTGTAAATGCTGGTTCATCTTCTATTAAGTTTCAGTTATTAGAGATGCCAGAAGAAAAAGTTATTGCATCAGGTGTAATGGAAAGAATCGGTCTTGCTGAAGGTATTTTTACATTAAAGTATGACGGTAAGAAGGAAGAAACTCATCCAGTATTACCTACACATAAGGAAGGCGTTGAGCTTTTACTTAAGACATTAGTTGAAAAGGGAATCGTTAAGACATTAGCTGAAATCTCTGGTGTTGGTCACCGTGTAGTTCAGGGTGGTGAATACTTCAAGGATTCATGCTTAGTTGATGATACAGTTATCGCTAAGATCCAGGATTTAGCTGATTTAGCTCCACTTCATAACCCTGCACACATTATCGGTATTAAGGCATTCCAGGCTGCATTACCTAATGTTCCACAGGTTGTAGTATTTGATACAGTATTCCATCAGACAATGCCTGAAGAGGCATATATGTATGCTACTCCATATGAGTGGTATGAAAAGTATGGTATCCGTAAGTATGGTGCTCATGGTACATCTCACAAGTATGTATCTCAGAGAGCAGCAGAATTAATCGGTAAGCCACTTGCTGAAACTAAGACTATCGTTTGCCACTTAGGTAACGGTGCTTCAATTTCTGCAGTTGATGGTGGTAAGTGTAAGGATACATCTATGGGTCTTACACCACTTGAAGGTATCCCAATGGGTACTAGATCTGGTAACCTTGACCCAACAGTAGTTTCATATATCTGTGAAAAGGAAAACAAGACAGCTGCTGAAGTTGTTAATATCTTAAACAAGAAGTCTGGTTATTTAGGTATGTCTGGTCGTTCTAATGACGCAAGAGATGTTACTGCAGGTATGAACGCTGGTGACCACAGATGTAAGTTAACATTCGACGTTCAGGCTAAGAGAATCGTTGATTATATCGCATCATACTATGTATACATGGGTGGTTGTGATGTTATCGCATTCACTGCTGGTATGGGCGAAAACTTAAAGCACTTAAGAAAAAATATTATCGATCGTTTAGGCGTTTTAGGTGTTAAGTTAGATGAGAAGTTAAATGATACATTCTCTGATGAAAGAATCATTTCTACACCAGATTCTAAGATTCAGGTATGGATTATCCCTACTAACGAAGAAGTAATGATTGCACGTGATACTGTAAGAATTGCCAATATCAAGTAATAATTCCTATAAAAAATAATGAGTTCCGAAAGAAATTTCGGAACTTTTTTTAACTTTTTATAGGCGAATATTTATTTTTTTGACACACTTTGTACTTTGGTTGTATAATGTTTAATGGTTAAGTATGTTTTACATTTTAACCGGAGGAATGTATGACTAAAAAAAAGAAAATATTAATTATTATCTTCAGTGTCATAGGCCTAATTTTAGGAGCCGTTGGTGGCATTGGAGCATACATTTTAATACAGAGTAATAAGCCTCAGGCTGTTTTAGAGGATGAAGAGGCTCAATATACAACTACTCTTAAGGAAACACCAACTGATGGCTCTCTTCCAACAGAGCATTCTGCGACTGATGTAATTGCGTATACATTATATTATGTTGCAAATTCTAATCAGTTTAAGGTTACAACAACTGGTACTGCCAAGGCTTCTGTTGCAACACAGACAATTGCTAATGAAAGAATTGTTAAAGATGGCACTGCCATGGTTTCAACTATTTCATCTGGTATGGTTTCTGTTGCAACTCAAAGATATTTCTTTACTGAGGCAGAAAATAAAACCTTAACACGTGGTGCCTCTAAAATAAATAAGACATCAGCTGTTTGGGATGATTCAGAAATCCCTGAATGCATTAGCTATAACGCAATGAAGAAGAGATATGGCTGGCTACCATTCCAGGCAAATGGCTATATTATTTGTGATGAAACATTCTTAGATATTAGTGCCATTACCTTAACTGATAATGGTGATGGTACCTATACAATAGTATTTGATCTAGACCCAGATGGTGATAAAGCACCATTTTGGTATAGAAGAGAAATAATTCAAAGCTCAGGCTCTACAATTGTTCCAGTCTTTTCTAAGATTCATATGGAATTTACAATTGATAAGGATTATCGTCTTTTAAAGCAGGATATCCAAGAATCTTATAAGGTTAAATCAATGGGTGTAGAGGCTCAAACTGTAACTGATTGCCATGATACTTTTGAATATGATGATGTTCAATATAATGATGACTATTTAAGCTATTTTATGAAATATAAATCACTAGAACCAGCAGAAGATGATGATAGTGATGATAATCTAACAAGCCAAGAGGATGATATTACTACTATGGTAGTTTCAGCCCTTCAGGGTGATGGTTCAGATTTAGGCTTAGATGTAACTGGTAATTTTGGCGATATTAAGCTAGATATTGATGCAGTATTAAATATATCTGATTTATTAAATGTTAAGGTATTGGCTGAAATAAATGATAGGATTTATATAGAATATAATAATTTTTATCTATATCTTTCAATTAATGATTCAATTAAATATAAGGCCGCATTTGGAGATATGTATAAAGCAGAATTTCCAAATGATTATGAATATGAAAGCCTAATAAATAGCGACGCATCTAGTGATGATTCATCATCTTCATTAGATGTCAATGCGATACTTGCAAGCCTAAATGGTGGTACAGTTACTAAAAATGATAATAATATCCTAATTGATACTACACTTACTATTAGTGATATATCATTAGATTTACATTTTGATATAAATAAGACAGACGATGGCTATGAATTAAATTCAATTACTGCAAGTGGAAACATTTTAGGTAATGAATTAAGTATTAATGCAATCAAAACTAATAATTTAATTCAAGCAATGGATCATTCTGATTTTAAATTATTTAATTTCCAAAAGCTTGCTAGTAACTTAACTCAAATTATTGAGGATAGATTATTAAAATTAGATTTAACTGTATCCTTAGGTACTGCCTTAGTTGATTTAGATTTAACTGCTGATTTTAATGATGGAATTTATGCTTATGGTACAGTAAATGTTAAATATGAAACTGTTGATTTAACATTTAATATCAAATATGATAATGGCACTATTTATTTCAATTATGACGAATTATATTTATCATTTACAATCGATGAATTGATGGAATTAATAAATGGTGATTCTACTAATACAAAGGTAGAATCAACAAACGATAGTAGTACTGAATTAGATTTTAATTTAATATTATCTATTATTGAAAGCATATCTACAGCTGATACAACATCAATATTTAATGATTTAATGAATTTAGATTTATCATCAGTTAATGCTTTAATTCCTGATACATCTAATACATATGATGATATTATTGGTAGCCTACTTGAAGGTTTAACTAAATTAGATTTATCTGTATCAAAGAATTATACTTCATTTGATTTTAATTATAATAAGGTTGGTATTTCATTAGCATTTAGTGTACCAGATTCAGTTGATCATAGCTATGATTCAACTCCATATGTAGATATTATTAATTATATTAATTCTGGTAGACTTTTAATTGATACAGAGATTACATTTA
>JAILEP010000098.1 GCA_024697825.1 Acholeplasmatales bacterium | reverse complement strand
AATTTCCTCATTAAATCTAAAATTCTTTAATGAGGAAATTGATTATTTTAATCTATATGGGACACCAAATGATAATCAACCATTAACTAAGCTTATAATAACATCAGCTAATCATGAATATTCTAATGATGAATTAGCGTTAGATATATTTAATGAATGTATATTAAGTGGAATGACGATAGCTGATTTTAGTAAAAAATATAATGTTATGTATCATGTTGTTTATTACAAATATAGACAAATTATTGATAATATTAAGAAAACATTAGCTTAATGCCTCCCTAAAGGGAGGTAATTTTTTTTCTTGCTTGACTATCAGTCTCTTATGTATTAAAATAACAATGAACCTGATTATTGAAGGTTTTTTATTTTGGTCGAAAATGGTGATTTGATATGAGAGAAAAGGTAATACTTGTCTGCGAAGAATGTTTAAGCAGAAATTATCAGACAACTAAAAATCCAGCTAAAAACAATGTGAGATTAGAATTCAAGAAGTTCTGTCCTACTTGTAACAAATATACAATCCATAAGGAAACTAGATAGGAGATTTTGATTATGGCTGATGAAAAGAAATTAGATGAAGCTAATGTTGAAGCTGAAGTAGAAAACACAGAAGCTGAAGTAGAAGCTAAGCCTGCTAAGGAAGATAAGCAGGAGGAAAGCAAGAAGGATCAGGTTGAAAAGAAGATCCGTAAGCAAATTGAAAAGAAGCAGGAGAAGGACTCAAAGTTTGGTATCGCTGCATTAGGTGAATATTTAAAGGAAGAGCACAAGTGGGAAAATTACGTATTCGTAGTTGTAGCATTAATTACATTATTACTTGGATGCTTAATTATTGAAGGCTCAATTGAGGTTAAGGAAAACTTCCCAGTTATTGGTACTCATTCAACAGCATTTGCATGGGTATTGATCGGTGTATCTGCTCTAGGTTTATTATATGCATTATGGCCTTTCTTTAAGCCATCATTCCCAGAGCTTAAGAAGATTACATGGTTAACATGGCCTAAGTTCTTAGCTAACTTAGCTCGTGTATTTATCTTTATGATAATTTTCGTAGCATTATTATATTTATATGATGCATTTATTTCGAATATCTTTGTATTAATTTTTAGCTAAGAGGAGATGTAGTATAATATGAAAAGATGGTATATCGTAACAACTTATTCTGGTTATGAAAATTCAGTTAAGACAGACCTTGAGCGTCGTAGAGTATCAATGAATATGGAAGATCAGATCTATCAGGTGCTAATTCCTGAAGAGACTGTTGAAGTAATTGATAAGAAGGGTAACAAGAAGCAGAAGGTTAACAAGCTATTCCCAGGTTATGTATTCGTTGAAATGGAAGTAGACGGAGAAATGGATGAAAAGGCTTGGTTCATGGTAAGAAATACACCAAAGGTAACAGGCTTCCTAGGTTCTTCAGGTGGAGGTACTAAGCCAGTTCCTGTAACTAATGATGAAATGAACCGTATCTTAAACAAGCTTGGTATGATTACTAAGCCAAAGAGCGAGCTTGAAAAGGGCGATAAGGTTGAGGTTATTTCAGGTGCATTCGCTGGTCAGATTTCTGAAATTGTTAGTGTTAACGAAGAAAAGGGTATCGTTACTGTATTAATCGAAATCTTCGGTTCAGCAACTCCTACTGAGTTAGATATCGCAGACGTAAAAAAGATCTAAGGTTTAAGCCTTAGATTTTTCTTTTATTTTAAATATATAAGAAAAAGCCGGGCTTTTATAGCTCGGCTTTGTCATCTTCTGTAATACGCTCTCTTGCGATTGCAAGCATTAGCTTGATTCTATTTTCCTGATTTACCTTTGTGGCAGATGGGTCATAATCGATTGCGACAATGTTTGCGTCCTGATGAATTGATTTAATCTTCTTCATAACGCCCTTACCACAAATGTGGTTAGGAAGACATCCAAATGGCTGAGCACAAATAATGTTCTCATAGCCTTCCTCGATTAATTCCATCATTTCAGCTGTAAGTAACCAGCCCTCGCCCATCTTAGTACCATGGTCTAATACACCATTAGATAGCTCCTTAGTATGAGCGAAATAATTCATTGGTGAGAATTTAGTATCCTTCATGGCATTAATCATCATTGTTTCCTGACGTCTTAAATACCAAAGAAGTAGCTTAGAAATCTTAGCTGTTCTCTTATTCTTACCATAGATTTCATAATCATATATATTATTCTGTACACAATATAATAGGAATCCATATAAGCCTGGTACCATTACCTCTGCGTCCTGAGAAACTAAGAAGTCCTCAAGATGGTTGTTACCTAAGGATGCATATTTAATATAAATTTCACCTACGATACCAACTCTTGGCTTTTTATGTGATAAATCAACCTGGATTGCGTCAAATTCCTTAGCCATTTGGTTAAGGTTTTTCTTTACATCTCCATGTGAAATACCCTTTTTATTAGCAAACTGATCTGAAATCTTCTTTAGCCATTTATCAACTAAAGCTGCAGTTTCACCCTTGTTTACCTCATATGTTTGAGTTTTGTTACGTAAATACATAAGCTCATCACCATAAGTGATTGCAGGGACAAGCTTTCTAATTAATGGGAATGTAAGCTTAAAGCCTGAATCCTTTTCTAGGTTAGAGGCATTAAGTGATACAACTGGAATAAATCCATAGCCAGCCTTCTTAAGTGCCTTTCTTAAAAGGTGTAGGTAGTTAGATGCACGGCATCCACCACCTGTTTGTGTGATAAGAAGAACTAGCTTATCATGATCGTTTCTATGATTTAAATTATCAATGAACTGTCCGATAACTAAAAGAGCTGGATAGCATGTATCATTATGTACATACTTTAGACCCTCCTGAACAACCTCAGGACCTTCATTTCTCATAATCTCTACCTTATAGCCAGCCTGAATTAAAGCTGATTCAAATAAAGACATATGAATTGGTAGCATCTGAGGGATTAGAATAGTGTGGTCCTTTACCATATCTTCAGTAAAGCGGGGATAGTTGAAGTCTTCTTCATAAGTATCTACCATTTATTTTTCCTCCCTTTTCTGCTTAAGAGCTGCAAATAAGCTTCTAAGTCTTATCTTTACAGCACCAAGGTTAGTTATTTCATCAATCTTAATCTGAGTATAGATTTTACCCTTAGATTCAAGAATTGATTTACATTCATCTGTGGTTACGGCATCAACACCACAACCAAATGATACAAGCTGTACTAGATTCATATCATCCTCATGAGTACAGTATTTAGCTGCAGAATATAATCTTGAATGATATGTCCACTGATTTAATACATGCACTGGGAATTTAGTATTTAAATGAGAAACTGATTCCTCACTTACTACATAAGCACCTAAAGAAGTAATTAGCTTATCAATACCATGGTTAACCTGTGGGTCAACATGATATGGTCTACCAGCTAATACGATAATTTCCATATGCTTTTCTCTAGCTTCCTTAATATATTCAGCACCAGTTGCACGAATATCTGCTAGATAATCCTCATATTCCTTATATGCGGCATCAGCGGCCTTCTTTATTTCCTTTTTAGAAATACCCTTAAAGTATTTATCTAATACAAGCTTAATCTTCTTATCGAATAATTCTCTAACATCAATACCGATAAAATCAGAAATGAATGTTACATCCTTAATACTAGAAACATTATTTAAAATATTTTGTGGATAATAAGCTACAATTGGGCAGTTATAATGATTATCTCCCATATGCTCATCATAATTATATGACATACATGGATAGAAGATATTCTTGTTGCCATCATTGATTAGCTTTTCAATATGACCATGAACAAGCTTTGCAGGATAGCAAACAGTATCTGATGGGATTGTATGCTGACCAAGTGAATAGATCTTTGCATTAGAGAAACCACTAGATTTAACTGAGAAGCCTAGCTCTGTAAAGAATCGATACCAGAATGGGAATAGCTCATACATATTAAGTACAAGAGGAATTGCGATTTCTCCTCTTGGAGCATTTTCAACTGGCTTATATGATTCAAGCTTGTTTCTTGTATATTCATAAAGGTTTTTACCCTTTTTATCTGCCTTAATACCAAGTGGCTTATCACACTTATTACCAGAAATAAATTTATTAGGATTATCTCCAAATGTATTTAATGTTAATAAGCAGTGGTTATTACATCCACCACATGTGAAGTTTTTAACCTCATGCTTAAAGCTTGCAAGCTCAGGAGCTGTGATAGTAGTAGAATGTTCAACCTTTAATGATTTAGCATATAGTGCAGCACCATAAGCACCCATTAGACCAGCAATATTAGGACATACAACCTCTAGGTCTAATTCACGCTCAAAGGCTCTAAGTACAGCCTTATTTAGGAATGTACCACCCTGAACTACAATGTGCTTACCTAGCTGTTCCTTAGATGTAGCACGGATAACCTTATATAATGCGTTCTTTACAACTGAAATTGAAAGACCTGCAGAAATGTTATCAATAGTTGCACCATCCTTTTGAGCCTGCTTAACAGATGAGTTCATAAATACTGTACATCTAGAGCCTAGGTCAACTGGCTTTGGTGCCATTAAACCAATCTGTGCGAAATCCTTAATATCATAGCCAAGTGCATTGGCAAATGTCTGTAGGAAGGAACCACATCCTGATGAGCATGCTTCATTTAGGAAGATATTTGCGATTGCGTCATTTTCAATCTTAAAGCACTTAATATCTTGTCCACCAATATCGATAATGAAATCAACATTTGGCATAAATTTCTTTGCGGCCATATAGTGAGCCATAGTTTCAACTAAGCCACCATCTAGCTTAAATGCATTCTTAGCTAAATCCTCACCATATCCTGTTGAGGCAGAGCCTTGAATGTTTAGGTTAGGATATTTACTGAATAATTCAGCTAAAATCTCTTTAATAACTGATACTGGGTTACCTCTATTAGGCTGGTATCTATCAAAACGGATGTTACCATCTGTATCGATTAATACAAGCTTTAAGGTAGTAGAACCAGAATCAATACCTAAATAAAGTGGTCCATCGTATTCTTCAAGAGGAAGAGTTTCAACTCTAGCCTTTGAATGTCTTTCGATGAATTCGTTATATTCATTCTCATCCTTAAATAAAGGAGAGTTATAAGCATATGTTGCCTTATTTGAGAATTCAATTAAATTCTTGATTGTCTGATCAACATCGATTGTTTCCTTTGCACAGAATGCAGCACCAATAGAAACATAATATAATGAATTCTTTGGAGAAATACCTTCTGTATGTAAAACATCATCGAATGCCTGCTTTAATTCTGATAAGAAGGTTAATGGTCCACCTAGATATGCAACCTTACCTTTAATATCTCTACCCTGAGCTAAGCCACCAACTGTCTGGTTAACTACTGCATGGAAAATAGATGCAGCAACATCAGACTTAGATGCGCCCTGGTTAAGAAGTGGTTGGATATCAGATTTTGCGAATACACCACAACGAGAAGCGATAGAATAAATCTTCTGATGGTTCATTGCAAGACCATTGATTTCTGTAATATCAACATTTAATAGAGTAGCCATCTGGTCAATGAAGGCACCAGTACCACCGGCACAAGAACCATTCATTCTTACTTCCATACCATCGGTTAGGAAAAGAATTTTTGCGTCCTCTCCACCAAGCTCAATGATAACGTCAGTACCTGGAATAAGTCTTTGGGCAGCAACACGTGTAGCATATACCTCCTGAACGAAAGGAATATGTGCACCATCAGCCATACCCATACCAGCAGAACCAGAAATAGCAAGGTTAATCTTATCTCCGATTATGCCTGACTCTCTAAGTTCCTTTAGCTTATCAATGATATTATCTTTTATGTGTGAATAATGTCTCTTATAGTCCTTGTAAATAATGTGGTCATTTTCATCCATAACAACGCACTTTATTGTAGTAGAACCGACATCAAGTCCCATTCTAAGCATATTAAAAACCCCTTCTTTTTTACAACACTACTATTATAGTTGTAAAATGCAGAAATGTAAATAAATATTTATTTACAGCATTTTCCGCTACCGTAACGATTATAACACACATTTGTCAAATTTCTAGTATACAATCGTGCCTTAAATGTGCCATTTAGACCACCAGTTTGAGAACAACAACCTTTTTTCCTTTTTTGTTTGATATATAATGTCTTTTAAGTTATAATATTTATGTTTAAATTCGAATTAATATAATTAATTCAGTATTTTTGAAGAGGTATTAACATGAAAATATTTAAAAGAATAACTGCAATGCTTGCGGCAGTTCTTGGTCTTGTTATTTTAGCATCATGCGGTGGTAACGCATCTGGTGTTGAAGCAGCGATGTCTTATACATCAACAATGACTACAGTAACTATCACAATCGACTTTGCAGCTAATGACAATCTTACTAGTGGTGCAGCAGTGCCTACAGTAAAGCAGTACTCATACGATGAGGATGGTAATGAGGTTTACGATTCACAGGTAAACAAGATTACATTTGATGGTAGCTATACTGAAGCAGAAACAACTTTCACAGGTTTAGATTCTGACACATATTATTTATTCAAGCTATACATCACTTATGATAGCTCTGATGAATTAATTACTTCATTAAAGGCTAAGACAAGCTCAACTGGTAGTGCTGATTCAGCAACAGAAATTGCAACTACAGATGAATTTATTACAAAGATTAATGAAGATGTTGAAGGTAATTTCGTATTAACAGCTGACTTAGACTTCACAGGTGTTGATTTAAGTGAATCAAAGCTTTCTTCATCAAATCCATTTAAGGGAACATTTGATGGACAGGGTCATACAATTTCTAATGTAACATTATATGCTCAGACAAATACAGCATTATTCAATTATACAGAAGAAGCAACAATTAAGAATTTCACAATGGATACAGTTATTGGTGATTTCTCTTCAGGACGTGCTTCAGCTCAGATTGGTGCAGTAGTAGGTACAGCAATTGAAACTGTAGTAGAGGATATTACAGTAAATAATGTTGATATTGATATTCAGGGTAATACATCAGCAATTTTAAGAGTTGGTGGTGTTGCTGGTTATGCATCAGCTTCTACATTCGTAAATGTTCAGGCAACTGCAATTGATATTAACTTTACAAGAATGCGTCAGAGAGTATCAGTTGGTTTATTCGCTGGCTTACTTGATGGTAATGCAGTTGGTACAGATGATTTTACAGGCTTAGCAACAGGCTGTTCAGCAGCAGGTTCAATTAAGGGTGTATTATATTTCATTAGTACATCAACTACAGCAGATGCATTCGTACATGCTGGTGGCTTCTCAGGTGATGTTTCATCTCCAAGCTTATTAACTAATTGCTATGCAGATGCAACAATCGCTTTAACTAGATCTACAGCTACTTCATATACAAATGAATTCAATTTAGTTGTTGGTGGCTTCGTTGGCACAAATCATTCAGGTTCATTAAAGATTACTAAGTGTTTCGCACTTGCAGATATTACAGTTTCTTCTGGTGCAGAGGTTACTTCTGAAACAACAACTTCAGATATTGAAGTATTAAATGAAAATGTGTTAACTGAAGGTGGTCATCATGCATTTATCGGTGGCTTCGTTGGTGGTTTAAATCAGGTATTCGATGAGGTAACTGATTGCTACTATGCAGCAAAGACTGGTGCAATCGCAGTTTATGCAGCAACTACAAGAGAAGCAACTTCAACTGAAATTACTCAGTTTGAAAAGCAGGTAAGCTCTCCAGTTTTAGGATCAACAGCTACAATTAAGGGTGTAAAGTTCGATGTAACTGAGGTTCCAGCATACTACACACTTGTTGCTACTGAAGCTACAGTAACTTCAGAGACTGATTTTACAGCAGCTGATTATTATACATTATCTGGTACAGTTTATTCTAAGGCTTCTGAATATACAGAGGGCAAGACTTACTATACTTTAGTTGCAACTGAGGATACAACAGTTAATGCATCTACAAGCTTCACTGCAACTGCATATTATACATATGCTGATGGTGTTTACACTAAGGCATCATCTTATACATATACTTTAACAGCTACATATTTAGTTGTTGATGATACAGTTGCTTATACATATAATGATTCAAAGGTAAATAATGTAGCAGTTTATACTGCAGGTTCTGATTTATCAGCATTTGATTCATTCGTTTCTGATTTCGTTTCAGCAAACGTAACAGCATAATAAAAAAACGAAAATAGAGCCTTAGGCTCTTTTTCGGCATTAATAAGGAGTTTTAAAATGGGTTTAGTTATCTATAATTCACTAACAAATAAGCTTGAAGAATTTAAGCCATTAAATGGAAATAAGGTAAATATGTATGTATGTGGACCTACAGTTTATGGCTATATTCATATTGGTAATGCAAGACCAGTTATCTTCTATGATATGATGAGAAGATATTTAAAGTTCTCAGGCTATGACGTTACTTATGCATCTAACATTACAGATGTAGATGATAAGATTATTAATAAGGCAATTGAAGAAGGAAAGACAGAAAAGGAAATCGCAACATTCTTCGAAAATGCATACTGGGATTCAGTAAAGATGGTTGGTTCAGAAAAGCCAGATTTAATTCCTCATGCAACTGAATATATTCCTGAAATGATTAGTTTTATTCAGGAGCTAGAGAAGAAGGGCTATGCTTATCAGGCAGATGGCGATGTATTCTTTAGAGTAAATAATGTTAAGGATTATGGTTGTCTTTCTAATCAGGTAACTGAGGACTTAGAAAGTGGAGCTAGAATCTCTGTTGATTCTAAGAAGGAAAATCCACTTGATTTCGCATTATGGAAGAACACAGATACTGGTATTAAGTGGGACGCTCCATTTGGTTCAGGTAGACCTGGATGGCATACTGAATGTGTTGTTATGAACCATAAGTTATTTGGTGATGTTATCGATATTCATGGTGGAGGTATGGACCTAAAGTTCCCTCACCATGAAAATGAGATTGCTCAGGCAGAGGCTTGCTACGGCAGTCATTTAGCAAAATATTGGATTCATGTTGGACGTCTTGATTTAAAGGGCGTTAAGATGAGTAAGTCTTTAGGTAATGTTATTTATGTAAAGAATATCAATTCAACTCATGATGGTATGGTATTAAGATGCTTAATTTTATTCAGCCCATATAGATCAATCATTCCATATTCAATGGAATTATTTGACCAGTATGCTAAGGAATATGATAAGTGGTGCCGTGCTTATAAGCAGGCTTTATATACTCTTCAGTATGAGGGTAAGTCTACAAATGATGTAGATTCAGCTGATATTGAAGCATTTAAGAAGTATATGGATGATGATTTCAATGTTCAAAATGTTTTAACATTAGTAAATGAAATTGTTAAATCTATCAATACTACATTAAGAGCTAAGGATTATGATGCTTTAGCAGTTAAGGTAAATACTTTAAGAACTATCTTTAATGTATTAGGTATTAATTTATTCGTAGATCCTATGAATGATGAGCAGCTTGATGCATATAAGAAGTGGCAGGAGGCTAGAATCAATAAGGATTTCGCTACTGCAGATATTTATCGTGCTAAGCTTACAGAATGGAATATTTTATAATGGATGTTAATACATTAAATGGTTTATCACTTGCTTATATTGGAGATGCAGTATATGAAATCTATATTAGAAAGCATGTACTTGATATGGGATATGGCAAGGTTAATGATTTGCATAAGCATGTAATTCGCTATACAAGTGGCGAAGGACAGGCTGCAGTAATCCATAGATTTTTAGCCGAAGAGATTTTAAGTGAGGATGAATTAAATGCCTTTAAGAGAGGACGTAATTCTCATGTTAAATCATCACGTAAAAATATGGAGCTTAAGGATTACTTAGATGCCACAGGCTTTGAAGCCTTAGTTGGGTATTTATATCTTTCGGAAAAAATTGAAAGATTAGAGGAATTAGTTGTTAAAGCTATTTCTATAAGGGAGGAATAGTCATGAAGAAGGACCAGAATTTTGATGAATTCGACGAGAAGGATCTAACTGAATATTTGGCTAAGACAGCAGATGAGGATTTAACTGCGGATGAATCAGATTCTGATGATGGAGATGCGGCTGTATATCAGAATCCTGTCGATAAGATAGAGGTTCATGAATCTAGAGCTCGTGTTTTAGAAGAGGTCGAAATGCAGCCTAAGAGCGAACAAAAGAAAATTCGCAAGGCTGAGGAAAAGGAAAAGAAGAAACTTAATAAGGAAAAGATGAAGAAAATCAAGAAGCATCGTAGAGAGCTTAAGAAGCATCCATCTACCCTATTAAGATATGATACTGATCCTGAATTTGGTCTACCAAATGAGGTTGTTGAGGAGAGAATCCTTGATGAGCTTGTCAATAAGACAGGTGAAATGAAGACTAAGTCTATTGGAAGAATTGTATTTTCTAATGTAGTTACATTCTTCAATATTTTAATTTTCATTATTGCAGGTATTTTAATTGCCTTATCTGTCATTTATGAAAGATGGGAGCCAATTACAGATTTATCATTCTTATTAATTGTACTTATTAATATTACAATTGGTATTATTCAAGAAATTAGAGCTAAAAAGATGATTGATGGCTTATCTCTAATGAATGCCCCTTACGCTATTGTTAAGCGTAATGGCATCAATAAGGAAATTCCTGTTGATGAGGTTGTATTAGATGATTTAATTCTACTTGATAGTGGTAAGCAGATTTGTGCTGACTCAATTGTTGTTGAAGGACAGGTTGAGGTAAATGAATCACTTTTAACAGGTGAAAGTGATGCCATTATTAAAAAGCCAGGTGATCAGCTACTTTCTGGTTCATTCGTAGTTGCAGGAAAGTGTAAGGCTAGAGTTGATAAGGTTGGTAAGGATAATTATATTGAAAAGCTTTCTAATCAGGCTAAGGCCTATAAGAAGCCAAAGAGTGATTTATTAATTTCCTTAAATTTAATTATTAAGTTTATGTCAATTCCGGTAATTCTTATCGGTGTGACTTTATTTATTAGAATGTATTTCAATGATGATGTTACATTCTTTAATACAGTAAGAAAAACTGCAGGTGCCATGATAGGTATGATTCCATCAGGATTATTCCTAATGTCATCTATTGCCCTATATGTAGGTGTAATTAGATTAGGACAAAGACATGTACTTGTTCAGGAATTATACTGTATTGAAATGCTTGCAAGAGTTAACTGTATCTGTCTAGATAAGACTGGTACAATTACTGATGGTACAATGGTTGTAAAGAATGTTATTGATTATAACCAGGTTCAGGGTCTTGCAACAAAGAATATTGTGTCAGCTATATTAAATGCTTTACCAGATCGTAATATGACTAGTGAGGCATTAATTAATAAGTTCGGTCTTGGTAGAAGAATGAAGAGCTCTGCAGCTATTCCATTCTCTTCACAAAGAAAATATCAGGCTGTAACATTTGATAATTATGGTACATTCATTCTTGGTGCTCCAGAATTCGCCTTAGGTGAATATTATAAGAGAGTAGCTAAGGATGTTGAAAAATATGCTAAGCTAGGCTATCGTGTATTATGTCTTGCCCACCAGGATGGTGAAATCCAAAATGGTGAATTACCTAAGGCATTTGTTGAAGTAGTTGCGATGATTTTAATTGAGGATAACATCAGACCTGATGCTATCGCAACAATTAAATATTTTAAGGAATCAGGTGTTGAGGTTAGAGTTATCTCAGGTGATAACCCGATCACTGTATCTAAGATTAGTATGCGAGCAGGAGTACCTGATGCTGAAAATTTTGTATCTCTTGATGGTATGAGTGATGTAGAGGTTGCACGTGCTGCCCTTAAATATAAGATTTTTGGACGTGTATCTCCAAATCAAAAGAAGATTATTATTCAGACACTTAAGAAGGCTGATAAGACTGTTGCTATGACTGGTGATGGTGTTAACGATATCTTAGCTTTACGTGAGGCTGATTGTTCAATTGCTTTAGGCTCTGGTAGTGAGGCTACAAGAAATTGCTCACATCTAGTTTTAACTGATTCTAATTTCGGTTCAATGCCTAGTGTAGTTGCAGAAGGTAGAAGAGTTATCAATAACGTAACAAGTGTTGCGTCTCTATTCTTAACTAAGACTTTCTTCTCATTATTACTTGGTATTATCGCAATATTCACTGGTGTATATCCTATTACACCAAAGCAATTAATATTAATTGATATTTTAGCTATTGGCTTACCTTCATTATTCTTAGTAAATGAGCCTAATAATAGACCGGTTAAGGGTAGATTCTTAAACAATGTTATTAAGAAGGCCCTACCAGGTGCGATTGTAATTGTTACATTATCTGTAATTATCTTCGCACTTGAAGGCAATTTAAACTTAGATGATTTATCACTTACAACAATTATGGCTATTGTTGCAACACATACAAGCTTAATGGTATTATTCAAGGCTTGTAAGCCATTTACTACATTACGTAAGATTCTATGTACAATTAGCTACACAGGATTTATATTATCTATTACATTATTACCTAATCTACTTGAATTTAGACCTATTCATTCATTATTTGAATATACTAATAGTAATGCAATTATTGAAACCCTAGATGAATATCCAAGAGTTGCAGTATCAAGTGCTAACTATTATGTAATTGATGGTAAGGTTAATGATTTAAAGACTAATAATAACTTTGATACTCCAGTTCTTACACGTGCTAATTCAGAAAATTATAATTATGCTATTAATAACTCTGAAATCAATGTAGAGATTGAAATCCCAGATATTAATTATGATAAGTATGGTAAGATTTACGCTGGTGGCTATAAGATTAATGATATTACTTATTATACAAATATTGAGGATGATTTAATCATTGATAGAAATGGTATGGTCTATTTATCAGATTATACTAATCCTCTATATACTACATTAACTAAGGAAAATGAATATTATGGATATAATCTAAATTATGGCGCATCAAGCGATGCAGATTCTGCAACAGTTCAGTATTGTATCCTACCTACAGTAGAAATTGAAGGTAACAATATCTTCATTAATGATGAGCAGTGGTATATCACTCCATCATTTGCCCAGATGGCTGCGATGAATGAGCTTGATGTTACAATCAATATTACTCCAGGTGAGCATTATCTTGAATTATTAGTTAATGGTGAGGCTGTAAAGAAGTCATCTACAAGTAGTGAAACATATTTCGTTTCTATGCCAACTGTTTCAACTATTGGTAATAGACTTAATTCATCAGGAGAGAAGGAAATGACTGTTTACTTCGATGCAGTTAATACTGGTATTACTGTATTTGAATTATATGGTCTAGCTAAAGCTTTACCTTCTGGTGTTAATACATATACTATCTATAGCACTGAAGAGGCTACTGATTATGAATATGTATATTATGATGAATATGATAAGGTATACAAGGTTATTGCTGGAGAGACAGTCGATTTAGATAATGACCTAGTTGCAGATTTTACTTTTGAAAATTTCGCAACAAACGATTATGCATCATTTACTGATGTTAATGGTGACGCTATAAAGGTTAATGAGGCTGGTAGTGAATTATCACTAGATGTTCAGGCTAGAGCTTCAGTATATTCTATTAAGAAGAACGATAATTTAGTTACAACTGAGGTTTCATTAAGTGATAAGCAGTTTGGTCCATCAATTGATGTAACAGAGGCTAATCATTATATAATTGAAGGCTGGTATACTGAATATCTATATGAGGGCAAGAATTTAAATCCTACATTCTATAAGGGTGAGGATGGCAAATATTATTATAAATTTGCCTCAATCAAGACTGACTATGAGGTTTCAGTTAATGTTACAACTGGTGGCTTAATTAGAGCATTAAGCTTAACAGAAAGAATTTTCTGTCTATGCCTATGCTTAGCCGCAGCTCCATTAATGAAGTTCTTACAATATGTTGTTCCATGGATTAAGAAGGGATTCCAAAACCTTGGAAAGATCGTTAATAAGTGGCAATAATAAAAATAGAGAAGAATCACAGAGATGTGGTTCTTTTTTCTTTATATATAATATATGGATGTAACAAACTACCCCTAATTTATTCTTTTTGAAAAATATTTTAAAAAAATTAGCACTCAGGTGTTGACAGTGCTAAAAAATGTGCTATACTATAGGTGTAGTTAGCAGAGAGGTAGTAAGAGTGCTAACAAGAAAGATTGACAAACAACAAATATAAAAGGAAGGTGTAATTATGTTTGATTTATTATATGATTTAGCAAATGAAATGGATAAGGCTTTCGCAGCAAGCGAAAAGAAGGGTTACAAGAGAAGCTTTGCTTGTAACGTATTAGAAGGTGAGAATGAATACCAGGTAGTAGCACAGATGCCAGGCTTCAACAAGGAAGACATCAATGTTACTTTCGAGGATGGCACATTAACAATTAGTGCAACTCACCCTAAGGCAGAGGCTAAGGCTGATGAAAAGACTGAGGCTAAGCCTGAAAAGAGATATTTATTAAAGGAAAGAGCAGATGCTGATTTGGAGCGTGCATTATACTTTGGTGATATTGAAGAGGAAGCTGTATCAGCTAAGTATGAGAATGGCTTACTTTATGTAACAATCGCTTTAAAGAAGCCAGAAGAAAAGGTAAAGAAGACCATTACAATTGAGTAATGAATGAAATATTAGAAAAGAGGTAAATTTTATGTATAACTTAAATAATATTTATAATGATCTTTATGATTTATATGATTTCTTCGGTAATTCAGTAAGTGGAAATACATTACCTGCAGATTTTGAGGAAACAGATGATGCATACCTATTAACTATGGATGTACCAGGAGTTACAAAGGAAAATATCAATGTTGACTACACTGATAATATTTTAACAGTTCATGTTAAGAAGGAAGAAAGTGAAAAATCTGATTCTAATAAGTATTTAAGACATGAAGTTGCTTCAAGCTATGATTATACTCGTAGCTTCGAAATGAAGAATGCGGATTCGACATCAATCCGTGCTAAGCTTGAAAATGGCGTCTTAGCAATTGTCGCTGCTAAGGTAAAACCAGTAGAGCCTGAAAAGAAATACATCGTGATTGAATAATCATTTTCCCCCTTGATAATGACCGGCGCTTTTCTCCTGCGTCGGTCAATTTCTTTATAAAAGTATTTTTTTACATTTACAATTTAATATTTATTAAATTTGTGATAGAATATTTATCGTAAAATTTATAATTATATAAAAGAGGCATTATTATGACACTACTAGCTAAGAGAAGTATTACAAAGGAAGACAAGAGCGCTATAATTACCTTAGGCGCAATTGCCAGAGAGGAAAAGAAGAAAAATCCTGCAGTTGTAAACGCAACTATTGGTATGCTATATGGTGAGGATGGTAAGCTTTTTTCTTATAAATGCGTTGATAAGGCATTAAATGCTTTATCTGCAGAGGAAAAGTACGCATATGCATCTACTCCAGGCTCTAAAGAATTCCATGATGCAGTTAAGAGATGGGTATTCGCATCATATTATGATGAATTTAAGGATATCTCAGCTGTTATGGCTACTCCAGGTGGCACAGGTGCATTATCTAATACTTTTGCCAATTATCTTGATGAAAATGATAAGGCTTTATTACCTTCATATATGTGGGGTAATTATAAGCAGGTATTATATGAAAATCATCAGGATTATATGACTTATGATTTATTCAATAAGGAAGGCGGCTTTAATTTAGCTGATGTTAAGGCTAAGATGGAGCTTTTAAAGAAGGAACAGGGTAGAATCCTATTATTAATTAATGATCCATGTCAGAATCCTACAGGCTACTGTATGACTGATAAGGAGTGGGAGGATTTAGTTGACGCAGTCAATGAAATCTCTAAGGATGGTACTCCTGTAGTATTATTACATGATATGGCATATATTGATTATGCTAAGTCAGGCATTGCTGGTACTAGAAAGAATATTGCTTTATTCAAGAAGCTAAATAAGAACGCTATGGCTATTATGGCCTTCTCATGTTCTAAGACTTTAGCTTTATATGGTGTTAGAATTGGTGCACAGGTTGCAGTATCTAACGAAAAGTCTAATTTAGTAGACTTCAATAACGCAGCTAAGTTCTCATCTAGATCTAAGTGGAGTAATTCTACTAATTTAGGTGCTAATTTATTAGCTAAGATTGTATTTGATGAATCTTTAAGAAAGTCTTTCGAGATTGAATTAAAGGATGCACAGGATATGCTAATTGAGCGTGCTAATATCTTCTTAAAGGAAGCTGAAAAGGTTAATTTAGTAACTTTACCATTCTCATGTGGATTCTTCGTAACTATTCCATGTGAAAAGAGTGAGGCTGCATATGAATATTTAGTAAAGAAGAATGTTCATATCATTCCTATGGGTAAGGTTTTAAGAGTCGCAATTTGTTCTGTATCTAAGGATGAATGTGCTGCACTTCCTAAGGCTATTAAGGAAGCTATTGACGCTACAAAGTAATAAAATTAAAGGGAATTATTTATAGGACCAGTTTTGGTCCTATTTTCCCCTATATGGTGGTTTTTATGAATATTTATGAATATTTTGCAGGTAGGGATGATTCTAAGAGGATTCTTGAATCATCAACAATTAAGGTTGGCGGTTCAACTGATGGGTTTAACCAGCTATTAATTATTTCAGACTTTTATTCTAGTAATAAAAGTATTTTGGTCGTTTTACCTACCTTATATGCAGCTCAAAGATATTATGATGTTATTTCTAATGCGGTAGACAGTGAGGATGTTTTATTCTTCCCTGCAGATGAGCTTGTTTCAAGTGAAATGATTTCTGCAACAGGTGATTTCTTATTTGAAAGAATCCAAACATTATATACATTGCTTGATGGTAAAAAGAGAATAGTTATTACTAATTTCCATGGAGCCATTAAGTATGAAATGAATAAGGATTTATGGATTAAATCATGCTTTAAGCTAGAAATAGATGGTAAATATGATATTAATAAGCTAGTTAATGATTTAAGTAAGAGTGGCTATGAGCCAGTTTATACTGTAACTAAGACTGGTGAATTTTCTCGTCGTGGTGAAATTGTTGATATTTTCCCACTAGGATATATTAATCCAATTCGAATTGATTTCTTTGATGATGAAATAGAGACAATTAAGGAATTTGATACTGAAACTCAAAGAAGTATTTCTAAGCTTGATTATGTTAATATTCTTCCTGTAAGTGAATTCATTTATGGAGAAGAGGAATTTGAATTAGCTAAGAGAAAGATATTAGGATTCATTGATAATTTTGAGCTATCACAAATTGAAGAGGATATGTATAAGAGGGATTTAGAGGATTTAAGCCTTCATAAGAATCTTTCGGCATTATCTAGATATTTAGAATTCTTTGATAATTCTAAGACTTCACTATTTGATTTTTGTGATAATAAGAGGGTTTATTTAATTGATCCTAAAAAGAGTGAGGAAACATATCAAAGATTAATATTAGATTTAAATGAATCATGTGGTAGAATGAGTGGCTATTCAATGGCCTCTATGGATATATTTAAGAATTATAAGGATATTGAAAAATGTGGCAATGTCTTTATTGAGGGAGTAAGAGATATTGGTGGTACTGATATCAATGTTTTCGCTAAGGATATTGTCCCTTATGGTGGTAATCGTAAGGTTGTATTAAGCGATATTGCAGGCTATCGTGTTGTAAAGAAGCTTGTAATAGCCTTAGAAAATGAAGATAGAAGAGCTAAGCTTTCTGAGCTTCTTGATGAGGATGGCTTATTTTTAACACCTGTACCTGATTGTAGTAAGATTGCGGTGGGACAGATCAATTATGTTAAGGCTGATGTTCCATCTGTTGAATTAGTTGATATGGTTATTTTAAATCATGCGGCTATATTTGAAAGTCAGGATAAGCATAAGGTTAAGGGTAAATATAAATCTATTTATAAGAATGCTCAAAAGATATCTAGATATGATGAGCTTGAATCTGGAGATTACGTAGTTCATTATGATTATGGTGTAGGTAAATATATCGGTATTGAAACATTAGAGCTTCAGGGAATTAAAAGAGATGTATTATCAATTGAATATGGTAATAAGACAGCCTTATATATTCCTCTTGAGCAAATTTCAGATATTATGAAATATGCAAGTGCAGATACCTTAGGTGTTAAGGTTAATACTATAGGTGATGCTGCATGGGCTCGTGCAAAGGCTCGTGCTCGTAAGAAGGTTCATGATATTTCTGAAAAGCTTATTGCCTTATATGGTGCAAGAATGAAAAGCGAAGGCTTCGAATATCCTGCTGATTCAGCTGAACAGGCTCAGTTTGAGGCTGATTTTGAATATGATTTAACAATGGATCAGGCTAAGGCTATTAATGATGTTAAGCATGATATGGAATCTAAAAAGCCAATGGATAGACTTATCTGTGGAGATGTAGGCTACGGTAAGACTGAGGTAGCTCTACGTGCAGCATTTAAGGCTGTTTATGGTGGAAAGCAGGCAGCAGTGCTTGCCCCAACAACTATTTTAGTTCGTCAGCATTATAATAATTTTAAGAATCGTATGGAGGAATACGGCATTAAGGTTGTGATGCTATCAAGATTTGTTCCTAAGAAGGAGCAGGATAAGATCATTGAGCAGATTAAGTCTGGTGAGGCTGATGTTATTGTTGGTACACATAGATTATTATCTAAGGAAATTGTTTTTAAGGATTTAGGCTTATTAATTGTTGATGAGGAGCAACGCTTTGGTGTTACTCATAAGGAAAGAATTAAGGAAATGAAGGTTAATGTTGATTGCATTACCTTATCAGCAACGCCTATCCCAAGAACTCTACAGATGTCTATGATGGGTATTAAGGATTTATCAATGATTGAAACTCCACCTAAGAATAGATATCCAATTCAGACCTATGTAATTGAAAGAAATGATAGAATTATCACTGATGCGATTGAGCGTGAGCTTGCCCGTGGTGGCCAGGTATTCTATTTATATAATAGAGTAGATGATATTGAAGAGGTTGCAGCTCATATTCATTCTTTAGTACCAGAGGCTAGAATTTGTGTTGGTCATGGTAAGCTTTCTAAGGATAAGCTTGAGGATATGATTGCGGGCTATATTGATAAGAAATATGATGTATTAATGTGTACAACTATTATTGAAACAGGCATTGATATGCCTGATACAAATACCTTAATTATTCATGATGCAGATAAGCTAGGCTTAGCTCAGATGTATCAGATTAGAGGACGTGTTGGTCGTTCATCAAAGATTGCTTATGCATATTTAATGTATGAACCAAGAAAAATGCTGACACCTGATGCTGAAAAGCGTCTTGCTACAATTAAGGAATTTAATGAATTGGGTTCAGGCTTTAAGATTGCAATGCGTGATTTATCAATTAGAGGATCTGGTGATATTTTAGGTGAGGAGCAGTCTGGCTTTGTAGAAACTATTGGTATTGATATGTATCTAAAGATTCTAGAAGAGGAAATGAATAAGACTAAGGAAGAGGCTAATCCTAATAAGGAGGAGCCTAAGGAAAAGACTAAATACGCCGCAGTCGTTAATAGAACTATTCCAGAAAGCTATATTTCTAATGATGATACAAGAATTAAAATCCATAAGAAAATTGATAAGCTTGAATCATTAGATCAAATGAATGATTTAATTAAGGAATTAACAGACCGCTTTGGTGAGCCAGGTGAGGAGCTAGTCATCTATATGAAGGAAAAGGTTATGGGTGTTTATGCAGATATGCTTGGTGTTGATAGAATTCAAAAGGCTGATGGATACCGTATTAAGTTAACTCTACCTGAGGAGATAAGCAGAAGACAGGATGGAATGTTCATTTTCACAGAGGGCAATAAAATAAAGGCTTTAAAGCTTGAATATAATAAGGGTGTAATTACATTTGTGTTCGATTTGAGCCGTAACAAAAATCAGGTTTTTGACCAAATTATTCATTTTTTTGACATTTTGGTCGAACATAACAAAACTTTCAGTAAATAACCTTTACTTTTAAAAAAATAAAAAGTAAAATATATTTGATGGAAAAACTATATTAGGAGGGTCTATTTATGGCAACAGTAACTAAAACAAAAACTACAACTGCAGCTAAGAAGGATACAGCAGCTCCAGTAAAGAAGTCACCTAGTGAAACAAAGAAGGCAGCACCTGCAAAGACTACAGCAGCAGCACCTGCAAAGGCAGCACCTGCTAAAGCAGCTCCAGCAACTAAGTCTGCTCCTGCTAAGCCAGCTCCAAAGCCTAAGAAGGCTATCGATATGTCTAAGATGAGTGTTAAGACTCCAACTAAGGACAGAAGTGGTGCAGAAAAGACAACTACAGGTAAGACTGCATATCATGTTTCAAAAAGAGATAATGACGGTAGAGAGTGGAAGGTATTTATCCAGGGCTCTGATAAGGTAATTAAGCTATTCGATACACAGAAGGAAGCTTTAGATTACGCTAAAACTCTTGCAAAGAACAAGGATGACGGTAGCTATGTTATTTTACACGGCTTAGACGGCAAGATTAGAAAATATTAATTTTAAGTACAGAAATCAATGGAATGAACGGGATTTAGGTCCCGTTTTATTTTTCTCTTTTAATTAATAAATATTAGGTATATAATAATTTTCCTAGAAGAAAGTGAGGTAGATGATTATGATATTAATGTCAACAGTATTAATAATTGCGAATGTATTATCATTTATTGGTAATTTATTTTTCTGCTCATCTGCCTTATTAAAAAGAAAGAGACAAATAATTATTTTCCAAACAACCAATCATTTCCTTTCGAGTATAGCCCAGTTCCTACAGGGAGCGTATTCAGGAATGGCTCAGGATGCTTTGTCGTTAATTAAGAATTTGGTTTTGTTATTTGTTAATGAAAGTAGAAGAGTATTAAGGCTTGTTGTAAATATTATAGTAATAGTAGCTTGCCTAATTATAGGCGTCCTTATTAATATATTATTAAGCGATGGTGTTTGGTATGGATATTTACCTGTATTTTCTAATGTGTTATATGGAATAGTTGTGTTATTAGTATTCCTAAAGGGCTTTAAAAAGGATACGGTAGAGCTTATGATTAAGTCTACATTGATTGTAAATGCAACTTGCTGGGGAACATATGGAATCTTCGTAAAGCTATACACAATCACGTTTTTTAATGGAATTACATTTATTTTTTCATTAATTTCTATAATACTTATTCTAGTCCATAAGCATAGGCAAGGGTCCGATAATACAAAAAATATAGACTCTTTAGACGAAGTGGTTTAATAGTAAAAAATGGCTCAGTTAATGGGCTTTTTTTAATTTTCAAAAAAAGTAAAAATAATTGTTGCAATTGACTTTTTATTTTGATATAATGTTAGAGGCTCTATATCGAGCATAAATGGCTGTGAAGTGGGAGGTTGCCGACACACCGAAGAGCGTTGTCATTAACAGCGTGGCGGGTTATTCCCATGGAGCAAGTCTATACAGCGATTATAGGCGAAAGGAGAACAAAAAAATGGCAAAGGAAAAGATTAAAATCAGATTAAAGTCTTATGATCATCAGTTATTAGACATCTCTGCAAAGAAGATTGTTGATAGCGCAAAGAAGACTGGCTCAGTAGTAAATGGTCCTATTCCACTACCTACTGAAAAGGAGGTATTCACTATTTTACGTTCAGTACACGTAAATAAGGATTCTCGTGAACAGTTCGAAAGAAGAACTCATAAGAGATTAATTGAGATTGTGGATCCAAATCCACAGACAATTGATGCCTTAATGCATATCGATTTACCTTCAGGTGTAGATATCGTATTAAAGAAGTAATCAATAAACAAATAATATTTAATTAAAAGGAGAACAAAAAAATGGCTAAGGGAATCTTAGGTAGAAAATTGGGCATGACTCAAATTTTCGATGCAGCTGGTAATATTGTACCAGTTACTATCGTTGACGTTTCTGAAAATGTAGTATTACAGAAGAAGAGCGTTGAGAACGATGGATATGTTGCTGTTCAGGTTGGTGCTGCTAACAAGCCAGAAAGACTTGCAAACAAGCCAGAACAGGGCCACGTAGCTAAGGCAAACACTGCTCCTAAGCGCTTCATCAGAGAATTCCGTTTCTCAGAAGCTCAGGGTAATGAGTTATTGTCTTATAATGTAGGCCAGGAAATTAAGTGTGATATTTTTGCCGCAGGCGATATCGTTGATGTAACAGGTACATCAAAGGGTAAGGGCTTTGCAGGTACAATCAAGCGTTATAATCACCAGCGCTTAAGAATGACTCACGGTGTATCAGCTTGTCACCGCGAAGTTGGTTCAATGGGTGCCATTAAGGGTAACCTTAAGGGTAAGAAGTTACCAGGTCATATGGGTAATGTAACAGTTACATTACAGAACTTAACAATCGTTAAGGTTGATACTGAAAGAGAATTAATCCTAATCCATGGTAATGTACCAGGACCTAAAAAGGGATTTGTAGTGATTAAGACTGCCGTTAAGGCGTCTAAGTAGAAGGAGGATTTAACATGCCAACTATAGCATTATTAGATCAGACTGGAAAGAAGTTAAAGGATATCGAATTATCAGCTGAAGTATTCGGTATTGAAAGTGTAAATAACCAGGTAGTTTACGATGTAGTAAACGCACAGAGAGCTGCTATGAGACAGGGTACTCATGACACTAAGGGCCGTAGCGAAGTTAGCGGCGGTGGTAAGAAGCCTTGGAGACAGAAGGGTACAGGTCGTGCTCGTCAGGGTTCTATCCGTGCTAGCCAGTGGGTAGGCGGCGGAACTTGGGGCGGTCCTACACCTCGTAGCTATGCATTCAAGCTTAACAAGAAGGTTAAGCAGTTAGCGTTAAAGAATGTATTATCTTATAAGGTAAACAACAATTCTTTAATTGCAGTTAACGCAATCAAGTTTGACGCAGTTAAGACTAAGGACTTCGTTAAGTTCTTAGCAGATATTAAGGCTGAAGGTAAGACAATCGTTGTTGTAGCTCCAGAAGAGTTCACAGAAGAAGCTAACTTATCAGCTAGAAACATTGCTGGTGTATTCTATACATTCGCAAACAACGCATCAGTATACGAAATCTTAACTTATAAGAACATCGTATTATCTGAAGGCGCTATTAAGTACTTCGAGGAGGTTCTAAAGTAATATGACTAAAGCATTCGATATTATTCAGGGTCCAATCATCACTGAAAAGTCTATGAACCTTAAGGAAAATTTCAACAAGTATACTTTCAAGGTTGCTAAGGAAGCAAACAAGGTTGAAATTAAGAACGCAGTAGAAGAAATTTTCAAGGTAAAGGTTGTTTCAGTAGCAACAATCAATGTTTTACCTAAGCATAAGAGAGTTGGTCAGCATGAGGGTTATACTCCTGCTTACAAGAAGGCTATCGTTAAGTTAGCTGATGGCGACAAGATCGACGCTTTTGAGATTTAATTTAGGAGGAAATATTAACCATGGCAGTTAGAAAGTATAAGCCAACGTCTAATGGTAGACGTAACATGTCAGTATTGGTTTTTGATGAAATCACTACTACAACTCCTGAAAAGTCATTACTTGCTAAGAAGAATAGCAAGGGTGGCCGTAACAATACAGGAAAGATCACTGTTCGTCATCAGGGCGGTGGTGTTAGACAGAAGTACAGAATTATTGACTTTAAGAGAAACAAGGATGGTATCCCTGCAACTGTAAAGACAATCGAGTACGATCCAAACAGAAGCGCAAACATCGCATTATTAGTTTACGCTGATGGTGAAAAGAGATATATTCTTGCACCTAAGGGATTAACAGTAGGCACACAGGTTATGTCTGGTGCTGATGCTGATATCAAGGTTGGTAACGCATTACCACTTATCAACATCCCTGTAGGTTCATTAGTACATAACATTGAATTACATCCTGGTAAGGGTGGCCAGATGGCTAGATCTGCTGGTGTTTCAGCTCAGATCTTAGGTCGTGAATCTGAATACGTAATCATTCGTTTAGGTTCTGGTGAAGTTAGAAAGGTTCTTAACACTTGCCGTGCAACAATCGGTGTAGTTGGTAATGAATCTCACGAATTAGTAAGAATCGGTAAGGCTGGTAGAGCTCGTCATATGGGCTTAAGACCAGAAGTACGTGGTTCAGTTATGAACCCTAACGATCACCCACACGGTGGTGGTGAAGGTAAGGCACCTATCGGTAGAAAGGCACCTTTATCTCCATGGGGTAGAAAGCTTATGGGTGTTAAGACTCGTAAGAGCAAGAAGGCTTCTAATAAGCTAATTGTTAGAAGAAGAAATGGTAAGTAGGAGGAACAAACATGGCTCGTTCAATTAAGAAGGGTCCATTCGCTGATGCTCACCTATTAAAGAAGGTAGAAGCAGCAAATGAGACTAATGATAAGAAAGTAATTCAGACTTGGTCACGTAGATCAACTGTATTCCCTGCATTTGTAGGTTTAACAATTGCAGTATACAATGGCCGTGAGCATGTTCCAGTATATATTACAGAAGATATGGTAGGTCATAAGTTAGGCGAATTCGCTCCAACTAGAACTTATCATGGTCATGACGCAGACGATAAGAAAGCATCTAAATAGTAAGAAGGAGAAAACTAATAATGGAAGCAAAAGCAATTGCAAAGAATGTTAAAGTAACTCCACGTAAGGCTCGCCTAGTTGTTGACCTAATTCGTAATAAGGATGTAGCAGAAGCTCAGGCTATTCTAAAGTTAACAAATAAGCAGGCAACTGAGGTTGTTATTAAGGTTTTAAATTCTGCTGTAGCAAACGCAGAACACAATTATAATATGGATGTTAATAATCTATATGTAAAGACAGCATACGTTACTGACGGTTTACGTCTTAAGAGAATGTTACCACGTGCTAAGGGTCGTGGTGATGTAATCATCAAGAGATATTCAAACGTTACAGTTATCGTAGCTGAGAAGGAAAGTAAGTAGGAGGTAGAGAAACATGGGTCAGAAAGTTAGTCCAGTAGGTTTACGTGTCGGTGTTAACCGTGATTGGGATGCCGCATGGTATGCAGATAAAACTAAAGTAGCAGATCTTTTACATGAAGATCTAAGAATCCGTGCCTACCTTGATGAGGTATACGCAAAGGCAGCTGTATCACGTGTTGTAATCGAAAGATTAAAGGCTGCTAATAAGGATCGTGTAAAGATTACATTATATACTGGTAAGCCAGGTGTAGTAATCGGTCGTGAAGCTGAAACTAAGAACAATGTTGTTAAGGAATTAGCTTACATGACAAAGAAGGAAGTAATTCTTAATGTTAATGAAGTTAAGAGACCAGAATTAGACGCAACATTAGTTGCTAAGTCTATTGCTGAGCAGCTTGAAGCAAGAGCATCATTCCGTCGTGTACAGAAGGTTGCAATTCAGAGAGCTATGAAGGCTGGTGCTAAGGGTGTTAAGACATTAATTTCAGGTCGTCTAGGTGGCGCTGAAATGGCACGTGCTGAAGGTTATAATGAGGGTCAGGTTCCTCTACAGACTTTACGTGCAGACGTTGATTACGCTGTAGCAGAAGCACATACAACATATGGTAAGCTTGGTATCAAGGTTTGGATTTATAAGGGTGAAGTATTTGGTATCACTCCAAAGGCATTCGAAGAAAAGAAGCCTGTAAAAAAGGGTCCAAGAAAGCCAAGAGAAAATAACTCAAAGGAGGCTAAGTAATATATGTTAATGCCTAAGAGAGTAAAGTATCGTCGTCCACACAGAGTTTATTACTCTGGTCATGCTAAGGGCGGTACTGAGTTAGCATTTGGTTCTTACGGTATCGTTGCAACAGAGGGTTGTTGGTTAACTTCTAATCAGTTAGAGGCTGCCAGAGTAGCAATCACTCGTCAGATGAACCGTCAGGGACAGGTTTGGATTAAGGTTTTCCCTCACATCAGTAAGACAAAGAAGCCATTAGCTGTACGTATGGGTTCAGGTAAGGGTTCTCCAGAAGTTTGGGTTGCTGTTGTTAAGAAGGATGTTATTTTATTTGAAGTTGACGGTGTAGCTGAAGATGTAGCACGTGAAGCATTAAGATTAGCTTCTCACAAGCTACCTTGTACAACTAAGATTATTAAGAAGTAGGTGACGAGCAATGAAAGATACAATGACAAAGATTCGTGCTTTATCAGTTGAAGATATTAATAACAAGATTGCTGAATTAAAGGAAGAATTATTCAATTTAAAATTTCAGGCTGCTTTAGGTAATATTGAAAAGCCAGCTCGTATCAGTGAAATTAAGAGAACTATTGCTAGATTAAAGACTGTTTTAACTGAAAAGCAGAACGCTAGCAAGGCAGAGTAGGAGGAAGCAACATGGAACGTAATACTCGTAAATTTTTCCAGGGTACAGTAGTATCTAACAAGATGGATAAGACAATTGTTGTTTCTGTTGATAGCTTCGGTATTCATCCTATTTATAAGAAGAGAGTAAAGAAGTCAACAAAGTTTCATGTACATGATGAAAACAACACAGCTAATGTAGGCGATGTTGTAAAGTTCATGGAGACTAGACCACTATCTAAGACTGTAAAGTACATTTTAGTCGAAGTAGTTAAGGTTAAGGAAACTGTATAAGGAGGTTACTTATAATGGTTCAGCAGGAAACAAGATTAAAGGTCGCTGATAACAGTGGCGCAAGAGAATTATTAATTATTAAGGTTCTTGGCGGTGCATTACACAGATATGCTAACGTTGGTGATATCGTTGTATGCTCAGTTAAGGATGCAGCTCCTAATGGTGCCGTAAAGAAGGGTGACGTTGTTAAGGCAGTTATCGTTCGTACTAAGGCTGGCGTTCATAGAACAAATGGAGCATATATTAAGTTTGATGAAAATGCAGCAGTATTAATTCGTGAAGATAAGACTCCACGTGGTACTCGTATTTTCGGACCCGTTGCAAAGGAACTTCGTGAGAAGGATTTCATGAAGATCATTTCTTTAGCACCAGAAGTATTATAAGGAGGGCATTATGAACATTAAAACTGGAGATACAGTAGTAGTAATTGCTGGTAAGGACAAGTTTACAACTGATAAGAAGGGTAACAAAGTTCCTACAACTGGTAAGGTTTTAAAGGTTTACCCTCAGACTAATAAAGTAGTTGTTGAAGGTGTAAATAAGGTTAAGAAGCATCAGAAGCCAACTCAGGCTAACCAGGAAGGTGGCATTATTGAGGTTGAGGCTCCTATCGATGCATCTAACGTAATGTTATTAGATCCAAAGACTAACAAGCCTACAAGAGTACATACTAAGGTTAACGAAGATGGCTCTAAGGTAAGAGTTGCTAAGTCTGGATATGAATTTAAGTAGAATTGGGAAGGAGGAAACTTATTATGAATCGTTTACAGGAAAAATATGTAAAGTCTGTTAGTGCAGATTTAATGAATCAGTTCAATTATAAGTCTTCTATGCAGATCCCAAAGCTAGAGAAGATTGTAATTAATATGGGTGTTGGTGAAGCAGTTGCAAACTCTAAGGTTTTAGATGATGCAGTTGAAGAATTAACAGCTATCGCTGGTCAGAAGCCAGTTATTACAAAGGCTAAGAAGTCAATCGCAAACTTCAAGTTACGTGAAGGTATGCCTATCGGTGTTAAGGTAACTTTAAGAGGCGAAAGAATGTATGAGTTCTTTGATAAGCTAGTTTCAATTTCACTTCCACGTGTACGTGATTTCCGTGGTGTTAACCCTAATGCGTTTGATGGTCGTGGAAACTACACTTTAGGTGTAAAGGAACAGTTAATTTTCCCAGAAATTAACTTCGACAAGATCAAGAAGATTCGTGGTATGGATATTGTTATCGTTACTACAGCAAATACAGATGAGGAAGGCCGTTCATTATTAACATTAATGGGTATGCCTTTCAGAAAGTAATAGAGAGGAATATAAACTATGGCAAAAACATCAATGATCGTTAAGAATCATAGAAAACCTAAATATAGTGCTAGAGAATATACTCGTTGCGAGCGTTGTGGTCGTCCACATGCTGTAATTAGTAAGTTCAAGTTATGCCGTATTTGTTTCCGTGAATTAGCATACAAGGGTCAGATTCCAGGCGTTAAAAAGGCTAGCTGGTAATCTGAGGAAAATACAAGGAGGAATCGAATTATGGTTAATGATCCAATTGCAGATATGTTAACTCGTATCAGAAATGCAAACGCAATGCGTCGTGAAACAGTTGTAATCCCTACATCTTCAGTTAAGACTGCTATTTTAGCTGTTTTAAAGAATGAAGGTTACATTGCTGACTTCACTGCAACTGATGGTGTAAAGAGTGAAACAACAGTAACATTAAAGTACAATGGTAACGAAAGAGTTATCAGAGGATTAAAGAGAATCTCTAAGCCAAGCCTTCACGTTTACGCAAAGGCAGAGGAATTACCTCAGGTTTTAAATGGTTTAGGTGTAGCAATCATTTCTACATCTAAGGGCATTATGGCTGATAGAGATGCTCGTAAGAACAAGCTTGGTGGAGAAGTAGTAGCTTACGTTTGGTAAGATCTACTACATCCTTCGCAAAATTTATTAAATATTATAGAAAAAGAAAGAGGTGTTTTAAATGTCTCGTATTGGTAATAAGGTAGTTAACATCCCTGCAGGTGTTACAGTAACTGTTGCAGATAACAACTTAGTTACAGTAAAGGGCCCTAAGGGAGAGCTTAGCTTTCAGTTCAATAACGACATAGAAGTAAGCGTTAGTGCAACAGAGGTTGCAGTTAAACGTCCAAATGATACTAAAGAGATGAAGACACTACATGGTACTACTCGTGCATTAATCAATAACATGGTTAAGGGTGTATCAGAAGGCTTCACTAAGAAACTAGAAATCAACGGTGTTGGTTACCGTGCAGCTTTACAGGGTAAGACATTAGTTGTTTCAGCTGGTTATTCTCATACAGTAGAGAAGGAAATCCCAGCTGGATTAGAGGTAAAGTTACCTAAGAATACAATCATCGAAATTAGCGGTGCTGATAAGCAGTTAGTTGGCCAGTTTGCGGCAGATATTCGTGACATCAGAAAGCCAGAACCATACAAGGGTAAGGGTATTAAGTATGATTATGAAACTATCCGTCGTAAAGAGGGTAAGACTGCTAAGAAGTAATAGGAAAGGAGTACTAATATGATTAATAAGGTTTCAAAGAATGTTACTCGTCAGAAGAGACATTTACGTATTAGACAGAATATCGTTGGTACAGCTGCAAAGCCAAGACTAAACGTATTCCGTTCAAACAAGCAGATTTATGCTCAGATTATTGATGATACAACAGGTAAGACTTTATGTAGTGCTTCTTCACTAGATAAGGAATTAAATGTTACAAATGGTGGTAATGCAGATGCAGCTGCTAAGGTTGGTACTTTAGTTGCTCAGAGAGCATTAGCATTAAATATTGAAGCTGTTGTCTTTGATCGTGGTGGTTATGTATTCCACGGACGTGTTAAGGCTTTAGCTGAAGCAGCAAGAGCTGCTGGATTAAAGTTCTAAGGAGGATAAACGCTTTATGGTTAAAGAAGAAAGACAGCTTAAAGAAGTTGAAGAGCCTGAATTCGAAGAACGTGTAGTTACTATCAACCGTGTAACTAAGGTTGTTAAGGGTGGTAGACGTTATAGATTCGCTGCACTTGTAGTTATTGGTGACCACAAGGGTAGAGTAGGTTTTGGTACAGGTAAGTCAAACGAAGTACCTGACGCAATTAAGAAGGCAGTTGAAGCTGCAAAGAAGAACTTAGTTACTGTTGCAATCGTAAATACAACTATTCCTCATGAGGTAACAGGTGTTTACGGTGCTGGTAGAGTATTCTTAGCTCCTGCTGCACAGGGTACCGGAGTTATCGCCGGTGGTCCAGTACGTGCCGTAGTAGAATTAGCTGGTATCAGTGATATTCTTTCTAAGTCACTAGGATCAACAACACCAATTAACGTAATCAGAGCTACAGTAGAAGGCTTAAAGAGATTAGAGACTGTTGAACAGGTTGCTGCTAGACGTGGTAAGACAGTTGAGGAAATCAGAGGTTAAGATTATGTATAAGATTACTTTAGTTAAGAGTTTAAGTGGTCGTAGACCTAATCAGGTTGCTACTGCTAAGGCTTTAGGTCTTACTAAGATCGGCCAGACAGTAGTAAAGGAAGAAAATGAAGCAATTAAGGGAATGATCGTTACCATTGCACATATGGTAAAGGTTGTTCAGGAATAATAGGAGGTACCGAGAATGTTAAATGAATTAAAGCCTAATAAGGGCGCAAGACATAGCAAGAAGCGTTTAGGACGTGGTATTGGTTCTGGTACTGGTAAGACTGCTGGTAGAGGTACAAAGGGTCAGAACGCAAGAGCTGGCGGCGGCGTACGTCCTGGTTTTGAAGGTGGTCAGTTACCATTATTCCAGCGTTTACCTAAGAGAGGTTTCAAGAACCACTCTAGAGTAGAATACGCAGTAGTTAACGTTGAGAAGTTAAATGTATTTGAGGATGGCGCTACAGTTGATGTAGAAGCAATCGTTAATGCAAAGCTTATCAAGGAAGTTAAGGATGGCGTTAAGATTTTAGGTAATGGTGAATTAACTAAGAAGTTAGTTGTTAAGGCAAACAAGTTCTCTGAGTCTGCAAAGAAGGCTATCGAAGCTAAGGGCGGCTCAGTAGAGGAGATCTAGTTTTGTTAACAAAGGCAAAGCTTATCTTAAGCAATCGTGAGATTGTATTAAAGATATTAATTACATTTGCTTTATTGTTAGTATTTAAGGCTGGTACTTATGTGCCAGTTCCACTAATTGATATAACAAGTGTTAAGGCAATCGTATCTGGAAATGACTTTTTAACAGTGTTAAATGCATTTTCAGGTGGTGGTTTGTCAAACTTCTCTGTCTTAGCATTAGGTATTTCACCATATATCACTGCATCTATCGTTATTCAGATGCTACAGGTTGTCGTTCCTAAGTTTAAGGAATGGGCAGAATCTGGCGAGGTAGGTAAGCAAAAGCTTAACCGCTGGACTAGATATGCAACAGTTGTTGTTGCAATGATTCAGGCACTTTTAATCGTATTCAGCTTAGGTTCTAAGCCAGATAATATTTTAAGTGCATCAGTATTACAGTATAAGGATTTATACTGGCTAGTATATATCTATATGGCTGTTACAATTACAGCAGGCTCTGCATTTACTATGTGGTTAGCTGACTTAATTACACAGCATGGTATGGGTAATGGATCTTCAATGATCATCTCAGCTGGTATTATTTCATCAATCCCTTCAATGTTCGTAACATTAGGTAATGCATATTTAGGTGCTAATTACTCTGTAAAGAATTTAATTCTATTCATTGTAATCTGTGTTCTATATGTTGCACTTATCTGTGGTGTTGTATGGTTTGAAGGTGCACAAAGAAAGATTCCTGTTCAGTATGCAAATAGACAGGCTGGACAGCAGAATTCAGATATTCCAATTAAGCTAAATAGTGCAAACGTAATTCCAGTTATCTTTGCATCTACAATACTTTCAATACCTTTAACAGTTGTTGGTGTTTTAGGACTTTCAGCAGAAACTTCTACAGCAGCATATTGGTTAAATCAGGTATTCTCAACAAGTAAGCCAATTGGTATCGTATTATATTGTATTTTAATTGTGTTCTTTAGTTTCTTTTATAGTTTTATGCAGGTTGACCCAGAGAGAATCTCAGACAACTTAGAGAAGCAGGGAGCATTTATCCCAGGTTATAGACCTGGTGAACAGACTAAGAAGCAGATTTCTAAGGTATTATTCCGTGTTACAGTAATCGGAGCTACATACCTAGTTATCTTAGCGTTGATTCCAATCATCATCTCATTAATCTTTGGATTCGGCTCATCAGTTACAATCGGTGGTACTTCAATGATCATCCTAGTTGGTGTTGCAATTGAAACATTCCGTCAGATTGAAACTCAGGCAGAAACAAAGGAATATGCAGGTTTCTTAGATCGTTAATTGGAGGTATAACATAATGAAGTTATTAATTATGGGTAGACCAGGCGCAGGAAAGGGTACTCAGGCAGTTAATATTAGAGAGTATTACAATATTCCTCATATTTCTACTGGAGACATGTTCCGTGCCGCTATAAAGAATCAAACAAAGCTTGGCCTTACAGCTAAGAGCTATATGGACAAGGGTGCTCTAGTACCAGATGAAGTAACAATTGGTATCGTAGAGGAAAGATTACTTGAGGACGATTGCAAGAATGGATTCCTATTAGATGGTTTCCCTAGAACAATCGCTCAGGCAGAAGCTTTAGATGCTTTCTTAAAGAAGAATGGCGTTAAGCTAGATGCAGTTTTAGATGTAAATGTACCAGCTTCTATCTTAGTTAGAAGAATGGTTGGTAGAAGAGTATGTAAGACTTGTGGTGCTACATTCCATGTTGAATTCAACCCATCAAAGGTTGAAGGCGTATGTGATAACTGTGGTTCACCACTTATCCAGCGTGCTGATGATACAGAAGCAACTGCAACTAATCGTTTAGCAGTATACGATGAAAATACTGCTCCATTACTTGATTATTATAAGAAGCAAAATATCTTAAAGACTGTTAATGGCGATCAGTCATTAGAAAAGGTTTTTGAGGATATTAAGGATGTATTAGGTGCTTAATCAATATGATTACGATCAAGAGTGAGCGAGAAATTGCCTTACTTAAAGAAGCCGGTCATATTGTAGCACTTTGCTTAGAAGCAATGAAAGAGCATGTGAAACCAGGCGTAACCACTGAAGAGCTAGATAAAATCTGTGAAAAGATTATTCTTGATAACGGAGGAGTTCCAGCTTGCAAGGGTTACGAAGGTTACCCATGTACAATCTGTGCTTCGGTAAATGAAGTTGTTGTTCATGGTATCCCTTCAAAAAAGCAAAAGCTAAGAGAAGGTGACATTGTCACAGTCGACTTAGTAGCTGGCTATAAGGGCTATCATGGAGATTCAGCTTACACCTTCAAGGTTGGTAAAGTATCACCAAAGGTAGAGAAGCTTTTAGAGGTTACTCACGATGCTTTATACGTTGGACTTTCTAAAGTAAAAGAGGGTGCACATCTTGGAGATGTATCTGCTGCAATTGGGGACTACATAAATCAATTTGGTTATGGTATAATTGACACGTATACCGGTCATGGAATTGGCCGTGAGATGCATGAAGACCCTGCGATCATGAATTTTGGTACACCAGGAACTGGTCCTATCCTTAAAGAAGGAATGGTACTTGCGATTGAACCAATGGTAAGTATGGGTAAGAAGGATATACGTATCATGAAGGACGGCTGGACAGCTGTTATGAAGGATGGTTCACCAGCAGCTCATTTTGAGCATACAATTGTAGTTCGAAAAGAAGGATATGAAATCCTTACTTACAACACTTTATAATAGGAGGCAAATTTAAATGGCAAAAAAAGATGATGTCATTGAAATGGAAGGCGTAGTACAGGATGTACTACCAAATACACAGTTTATAGTAACACTAGATAATGGTCACCAGGTAAAAGCCCACGTTTCTGGTAAAATCCGCATGAATAACATACGCATTTTACCAGGTGATAAGGTAACTATCGAGTTATCAACCTATGATTTAACACGTGGCAGAATTACTTACAGACACAAATAATATAGGAGGCAAATTATATGAAGGTTCGTCCATCAGTAAAGCCTATCTGTGACAAGTGTAAGGTTATTAAGCGTAAGGGCCGTGTAATGGTCATTTGCGAAAACCCAAAGCATAAGCAGAGACAGGGCTAAAAAAAATTATTATTAAAGAAGGAGCTAATTAATATGGCACGTATTTCAGGAGTAGATATTCCTAATGACAAGAGAATTGTTATTTCATTACAGTACATCTATGGTATTGGTGAAACAACATCTAAGAATATTTTAAAGGCTGCGAATGTTTCTGAAGACATTCGTACAAAGGACTTAACTGAAGCACAGTTAGGTGCAATCCGTACAGAGGTTGCAAAGATTAAGGTTGAAGGTGACTTACGTAGAGAAGTTGCTTTAAACATTAAGAGATTAATGGAAATTGGTTGCTACAGAGGTATCCGTCATAGAAAGGGATTACCAGTTAGAGGCCAGAATACACGTAATAATGCTCGTACTCGTAAGGGTCCTAAGCATACAATTGCTAACCACAAGAAGTAATAGGAGGATAATGAGATTATGGCACGTAAGGTTACAAAGCGTCGTGTGAAGAGAAACTCACCACTTGGTGTAGCTCATATTCATTCGACTTTCAATAATACAATCGTTACTATCACTGACTTACAGGGAAATGTAATTTCTTGGAGTAGTGCTGGTGCACAGGGCTTTAAGGGTAGTCGTAAGTCAACTCCTTTCGCAGCTCAGCAGGCTGCAGAAGCTGCTGCTAAGGCTGCAGTAGACCAGGGTGTTGCTAAGGTTGAAGTAACAGTTAAGGGTCCAGGTCAGGGCCGTGAAGCTGCTATCCGTTCATTAACTGTAGCAGGTTTAGAAATCACAGCTATCACTGATGTTACACCTGTTCCACATAATGGTTGTCGTCCACCAAAGAGACCTAGAGGTTAATATCTAGCTGTCGAATTGGCAGGCTAAAATTTAATATAGTAATTAATTTTTAACAATTCATTTATATATAAACAGGAGGCCATTAATGAAAGAATTAAAATTTGAAAAACCAAGAACTAGCGTTGAAGAGACTGCAGACAATGGTGCTTATGGTAAGTTCGTTATTTCTCCACTTGAGAGAGGTTTCGGTATTACTTTAGGTAATGCATTAAGAAGAACTTTAATCTCTTCTTTACCTGGTGCAGCATTCGTAAACGTAAAGATCGACGGTGCAGAACATGAATTCCAGAACGTAGATGGTGTCGTAGAAGACGTAATTACAATTATTCTTAATTTAAAGAAGGTTGTTCTTTCAGTTGATTCTGAAGACCCTAACTACGAGGCTAACGTTGAAATTCATGCAGGTGCTGGTGTTGTTACTGCTGGTGATATTATCCACAGCAACGATATCAAGATCGTAAACCCAGATCAGCATATCGCAACAGTTGAAGCAGGTAAGTCATTAAACATGATCTTAACTGTACGCCGTGGAGTTGGTTTTGTAAGCTCAGTTCAAAACAAGGAGTTCTCTAAGTCAGTTGGCGTTATCGCAATCGACTCAATTTATACTCCAATTGTTAACGTAGCTTTCAATGTAGAAAAGACACGTGTTGAGAACGTAAATGTTGCAAATTTCGATAAGTTAATTATGGAAGTTACAACAAATGGCTCAATTACAGCTAAAGAAGCTTTAGCAATCGCATCTAAGATGATGATTGAACACTTAAAGGTAGTTGTTGAATTAAGTGAAAAGGCATCAGAGACAGACTACATGATTGAGGCAGATGATGATAATCAGAACCGCAAGCTTGAAATGTCTATTGATGATTTAGATTTAACAGTTCGTTCATATAACTGTTTAAAGAGAGCAGGCATAAATACTGTTCTTCAGCTTTCTGAGAAGTCAGAAGAGGATATGATCAAGGTTCGTAACCTTGGTAGAAAGTCTCTAAAGGAAATCAAGGAAAAGCTAGAAGCATTAGGTTTAAGCTTCAAGAAAAACTAAAATCTGATAAGGAGAATATATCATGGCATATAGTAGATTACGCCGTAGCTCAGACCAGAGAAAGGCATTACTTCGTGACTTAGTTACTGATTTAATCTTAAATGGTTCTATTGAGACTACATTAGCAAAGGCAAAGGAATTAAAGAGACTTGCTGACAAGATGGTTACTTTAGGTAAGACTAATACTTTACATGCTCGTCGTCAGGCAGCATCATTCATCCGTTTCGAAAAGGATGAGGAAGGTAATTTTGCAGTACAGAAGTTATTCAGCGAAATTGCTCCAAAGTTCGCTAACCGTAACGGTGGTTACACTAGAGTAATTAAGACTGGTTTCCGTAGAGGAGATTCAGCTCCTATGGCAATCGTTCAGTTTGTTGAGGAGTAATAACAAATAAAATTAAGGCTTATATCTTTTGATATAGGCCCTTTTTTTATCTTCAATAATTGCTTTTAAACAGTAAAGTAAAGAAGTATAAGCTTTGATGTAACAAATGTTACATATTATTGATAAGTTTATACTTTTTTAAATGTTTTGTTCTTCATTAAAATACTTAAAAGGCATATAATTATATAAAGTCTTACGATTATTATTGTTTATACAAAAAAATTAATTATTGTGTTATAATTGTTATAGTGTATTATGCAATAATACAATTTAATATAGGAGAATTAATTATGAACACTAAGGATTTAAGAGAATTTGACCCAGAGCTTCAGGCTGCAATTGATCAGGAGCTAGAAAGACAGAGAACTCACATTGAGCTAATCGCTTCTGAAAATTTCGTTTCTAAGGCTGTTTTAGAGGCTCAGGGATCAGTATTAACTAATAAGTACGCAGAAGGTTACAGTGGAAAAAGATATTATGGTGGCTGCGAATATGTAGACGTAGCTGAAACACTTGCTGTAGAAAGAGCTTGTAAGCTATTTAATGCAGGCTTTGCAAATGTGCAGTCTCATTCTGGTGCATCTGCTAATTTAGCTGCTTATAATGCAGTATTAATGCCAGGTGATAAGATTTTAGGTATGTCACTTGATGCAGGTGGACATTTAACTCATGGATATAAGGTTAACTTCTCTGGTAAGATTTATCAGGCTGTTAATTATGGTTTAAATGATGAAGGATATATTGATTATGATAAGGTAGAAGAAATTGCATTAGCAGAATTACCTAATATCATCGTTGCAGGTGCATCTGCTTATCCAAGAATCATTGATTTTAAGAGATTTAGAGAAATCGCAGACAAGGTTACTGCAAAGGCTGAAAGAAAGTGCTACTTCATGGTAGATATGGCTCACATTGCAGGATTAGTTGCTGCAGGATTACATCCAAATCCAATTGAATATGCTGATATCGTTACAACTACAACTCATAAGACTTTAAGAGGTCCAAGAGGTGGTATGATTTTAACTAATGATGAGGCATTAGCTAAGAAGATCAATTCTTCAGTATTCCCAGGCTGCCAGGGTGGCCCATTAATGCATGTAATTGCTGGTAAGGCTGTTGCATTTAAGGAAGCACTTGATCCATCATTTAAGGATTATGCAGCTCAGATTATTAAGAACTGTAAGGCTTTAGCTGCTGAATTAACAAAGCTAGGCTATAAGCTTGTATCTGGTGGTACTGATAACCATTTAATCCTAGTTGATATTTATGGTTCAGTTGGTGTAACTGGTAAGAAGGCTGAGAATGTATTACATTCAGTAAATATTACAACTAATAAGAACGCTATTCCAAATGATACACAAAAGCCAACAATCACTTCAGGCTTACGTTTAGGTACAGCTGCTGTAACTACTCGTGGCTTTAAGGAAGATGATATGGTTAAGGTTGCAAATTGGATTGATAGAGCATTAAGAAATAAGGATAACGAGGAAGTTTTAGCAGAGGTTAGAAATGAAGTAGTTGCTTTAATGGCTAACCATCCTTATTTAGCTGATTAATTGGAAGTAGTTAAAATTACACAAAGGGGTGCGATTTTGACATGAAGACTATTTATATTTTGTCAAAGGATATGAGATTCATAAATACTATAGACGCTTTATTAGACAGAGTACTATATAGGGTTGAAGCCCTAACTAGTACTCAGCCTACTGAGCTTTATAAGTATGTTTGTGTCCATCCAGCTGACTATGTTATTATCCATCATTCATACCTAGGAGGATATTATAGGCTAATAGATCTATTAATAAGCTCAAAGAGATGTAATGTTATATATGCAACTCCTAATATGGAGGAGGGTGCAGTATATAATGTATTATCATCTCCACGCTTTTATATGATTGACCCTGAAAGAATAACATCTCTCCCTGAGGTTATTAATATTATGGATAGGGATATTAAGCTTATCGAGAATTTAGAGGAAAGCCTTGATAAGGTTAAGGAGAAAATTGATGAAGAACGTATGGTAAAGAGAGCAAAGCTTTACCTTATGAAGGAAAATAAGTGGGATGAAGAGACCGCTTATAAATACATATTAAAGAAAGCAATGGATGAAAGATCATCTAAGCTTTTAGCCGCAAAAAGCATTTTACAAAGGGGGTAATGTAGGATGATTGCGAAAACAAGAGAAATTTATCGTGATAAGAGACTTACTAACAGTCTTCCTACGGTCCGCTTTTTAGACCCAGAATATGTTTATCTGGCTGTCACTAATCAAAGATGTGCAACTGGTGAGCTTTATGTTAAACCAGGTGACCATGTTAAGATGGGACAGAAAATCGGTTTAAGGCACGGACCGTTTTTTGAACAGCCAATCCACGCAACAGTAAGTGGTGAGGTGGTTGGAACTGTTAAAAAATTCCACAGAAGTGGTAAGCTTACAGAATTTGTTCAAATCAAAAATGATAAAAAGGAAGAATGGGATGAGGAATATAAGCCTCGTACAGATGAAGAAATCGCAAAGCTAACTAAGGAAGATTTTGTCGAAATATTAAAGGATAAGGCACTAGTAGGACTTGGTGGTTCATCATTCCCAACTTATATTAAGTTCCAGGGAAATGATCCTATTGAAACACTTGCCATTAACGCAGTTGAGTGTGAGCCTTATTTATCAGCTGACCATAGATTAATACTAGAATTCCCTGATTTATTAATGCAGGGCTGTAAGTATGCTATGCAGGCACTTGGTGCTAAGAGAACAGTAATCTGTATAAAGAAGAAGTATCAGGATTTATATGATACCCTAACTGCAGAATTAACTAGATTCCCTAATTTACCAATTGAGGTATGTAGAGTTGGTAATTATTATCCACAGGGCTGGGAAATCGAAATGATTAAAACAGCACTTGGTGTAAAGGTACCAGCTGGCGTTTTACCAGCAAAGCTTGGTATTCAGGTATTAAATGTTTCAACTACAGTAGGTTTATATCGTGCAATTAAGCAGAATAGACCAGTAGTAGAAAGAAACTTTACTATCACAGGTGATGGTATTACAACTCCAACAAACTTTAGAGTAAAGGTTGGTACATCATTACAAGAAATTATTACACTTGCAGGTGGATATAATTCAGATGATAACAAGGTTATGATCCTAGGTGGACCTATGATGGGAGCTAACCTAGTTAGAGATGATGCAGTTGTTACTAAAACATGTACATCATGTATTATTATGAATGAAAAGAAGTATACAGAGGAGCCTTGTGTAAGATGTGGCTCATGTGTATATTCATGTCCAGCAGGACTTCAGCCAGTTCAAATTATGCAGGCTGTAAAGAATAATGATAAGGATGCTTTAAAGAATAAGCTCAATATTAAATCATGTATTCTATGTGGTATGTGCTCATATACATGTACTTCTAAGATTCATTTAACAGAATATTGCCGCAAGGGCAAAAAGCTTGCGTTATAAGGAGGTAGAAGGAAATGAAATTAGTTCCACAGACATCGCCTTATATTCGTAAGAATGTATCCGTTGCTAGAATGATGGGAGATGTAATTGTAGCCTTAATTCCAATTACATTATTCGCTATGATTTATAACGGATGGGGCGGTATTTATGTTATTTTATTATCACTTGGTGTAATGCTATTCTTTGAGCTTTTAATTAACATGTTTATTAAATGGCCAAAGGATATGAAAATTAAGGAATTATTTACTAAGGAAGGCTTTAGTAAGGTAAAGGCTACCTATACAATTAATAATTTCCTTGCACCAATTATTTCAGCATTAATATTTGCACTTATTATGCCAGCTAATTCTTCACCATATGTAGTAATATGTGGTGCAGCATTTGGTATTATTGTAGGTAAAATGCTATTTGGTGGCTTAGGCCAAAATATCTTTAACCCAGCTGCAGCAGGTAGAATCTTTGTTTTAATCTGCTTTGGTAGCAAGATTGGTGAGGCTAATGTATCTAATGTAGATGCTACTTTAGGAGCAACACCACTTGGTGAGGTTGTAAAGAATGGTATGAATTCAATGATCTTCGATTTAGGAGATCTATTCTTAGGCAATGGTATTGGTGGTGCCTTAGGTGAAGGCTGTAAGCTTTTAATCCTAGTAGGTGCAATCTATCTATTTGCTAGAAGAAGTGCAGATTTAAGATCAGCATTAAGCTATTTCTTAAGCTTTGCAGTTGTTATGCTAATTGCCGTAGTTTCATTCTATGGAAGATATGAAACAGGTAATATCGCAAAGATGTGGGCATACCAGCTATTATCTGGTGGTGCAATCTTTGCAGCAGTATTTATGATAACAGACCCTGTTACATCACCAACAACAAAATTTGGTCGTGTCGCATTTGGTGCAATTGCCGGATGTATGACTGCAATGATTAGAGTTATTGGTGCTTATCCAGAGGGTGCAGCATTCTCAATTTTAATAGCTAATATGATGGCTCCAGCATTAGATTACTTCATGAGAGGTAAGCCTAATACATATACTTGGAAGCAGTGCTTAGGATTAGGTATTGCCCTAGTAGTTGTATGCTGCATTGTATCAGCTTCAGTGATGGGAGGTTGGTTCTAATGAAGAAATATTTAACGATTTCTATTATCCTTGGAACAATCGCTTTAATTTGTGCAGCAATTCTTGCAGCATTAAATTTAGTGACATCTCCAATTATTGCTAAAAATTCAGAAGCAACTAAGAAGGATACTATCACAACTATTTATTCTGATTGTGTAGCATTTGATGAATATACATCAGATGAATTAAAGGAAAAGTATCCAAATGCTACAATCGATTCAAAGATTGAATCATTAATCATCGCTTATAGTGATGATGCTAAAACAAGTACCCTAGGCTATATTTATACAGCTAAGGGGTCAAATGCTTATGGTAATATTGAAATTATGGCAGCAGTTAATGATGAGCTAGGTGTTGTTCAGGTTGAATTCTTAGAAAACAGCCAGTCATATGCATCTACAGTCGCATCATGGCTAAAGGTTACATATAATACAGTTGGTGCAACTGTTTATGAGGTAGGCTTTGTATCAGCTGATGGTGAAGATGTTGGTACAGTATCTAAAGAGGATGCTAAGACAGTTGATGTTTCTTGTGGTGCTACATTTGGTGCTACATTAGTTAGAGACTTAGTTACAGCTGCTATTAATACACATGAATCAGTAAAGGAGGCTATGTAATATGGAAAAGACTTCTAAGAAGGTTTCCAACAAGGCCGTGTTACTTGCTGGTATCATTACAGAGAATCCTACATTTGTATCATTACTTGGTATGTGTCCTACCCTTGCAACTACTAAATCAGTAGAAGCTGCTATTGGTATGGGCTTATTAGTAATTCTTACACTTATTGGTTCTAACACAATTATTTCTTTACTTCGTAAGGTTATTCCAAGCCAGGTAAAGATTCCATGCTATATCGTAATTATAGCTACATTCGTTACAATTATTAAAATGCTCACTGAAGCGTTTATTCCAGCTTTATATTCTAACCTAGGTGTATTCATATCACTAATCGTAGTTAACTGTATTATCCTAGGACGTGCAGAGGCATTTGCTAGTAAGAATGGTCCTGTGGCATCATTCTTTGATGGCTTAGGATCTGGTATTGGATTTACTCTTGCAATTTGTGTAGTTGCATTCATAAGAGAAATCCTAGGTACTGGTGCTTTATCATTTGGTGCATATTTCCCAATTGGTGCTCAGTACATATTACATATAATTCCAGAAGCTTATGCAATTCCAATCTTTGTTCAGTCTGCTGGTGGTTTCTTAACTTTAGCGTTTGTTCTTGCATTCCTTGCATGGAGAAAGGCTAAGAAGGATGCTAAGAAGGCAGCTGCTGAAAAAGCACGCATTGAAGAATTAAAGAAAAAGAAGGCAGAAGAGCTTGCAAAGAAAAAGGCTCTAGAGGCTGCAAATGCTGCAGAAGCTCCAAAGCCAGAGGTAAAGCCTATTGAAGAGGCTAAGCCTAATGAGCCAAAGGCAGAAGAAAAGCCTATTGCTAAACCTGAAGTAAAGGAGGCAGAATAGTATGAGTTATATATTCGTATTCCTACTTGGTATTGTTAATGCAATGCTAATTAATAACGTTACATTATCAAGATTCTATGGTATCTGTCCATTCCTTGGTGTTTCTAAGAAGACATCATCAGCTTTAGGTATGGGTATTGCAGTTACAGTTGTAATTGTACTTGCTGCCGCAGTCTGCTGGCCAATTTATCAGTTATTAGTTGTAGCTGAAATTGAATTTATGGATACAATTACTTATATTTTAGTAATTGCTTCACTAGTTCAGCTAATTGAAATGATTATTAAGAAATATTCGCCTTCGTTATATAAGGCACTTGGTGTATATCTTCCACTTATTACTACAAACTGTGCAGTACTTGGTGTTGCTACCGGTAATAACGGAGCTTCATTTGCAGATTCAATGGCAAATGCTATCGGTACTGGTGTTGGTTTCTGTTTAGTTATTGTAATATTCTCAACAATTAGATATCGCCTAGATGCATCTAATGCACCTAAGGCATTTAAGGGAATCCCTATTGCTTTAATTACAGCAGCTTTAATGGCTATGGCATTCTTAGGATTCTCTGGAATGATTTAGGATTAATATATGGATAAGACAACAGCTTTAATAATTGCAATTGTAATTATTATAGCTTTCGTAATTTTATTCTTTGTTACATTCCTTATCAATAGAAAAACTCCTGTTCCTAAGGGATGCGAGAATATTAAAATATCAGAAGAAGCTTGTGGAGCTTGTCAGGTTACTGACTGCTCTATTAAGGAAAAGTTTGAATATAATAAGCTAAAGGAAGAAGTAGAAAAGCTTGAAAGTGAGGAGGATGTTAAATGATTTTAGTTAGTGCAATGACTATTGTATGGTCAGTTGTTATCTTAGCTGGCTTAGGCTTGATATTTGGTTTAGGTCTTGCTATCGCTGCTAAGGTATTCCATGTTGAGGTTGATACAAGAATTGAAGATATCGCTGCTATCCTACCTCAAGCAAACTGTGGTGCCTGTGGATTCCCAGGCTGTAATGGTTTTGCTGAGGCTATCGTAAATGGTAAGGCTGATAATCTATCTCAGTGCAAGCCAGGCTCTAAGAGTGGTAAGCCTGAGGCTATTAGAAAGTATCTTGATGAGCATCCTAATCCAGATGGCTCAATCAATCCAATTAAGGTAAAATAATTGTAGAAGAGCTAATGCATATTAATGTGTTAGCTCTTTTAATTTTTTTCTTTCTAGAGTAGAATAAGTATAAGAGTTTGTCTATTAATTGAAGTATTATTGGAGGAAAATAGATATGAAATGGGTAACTATGTGGGGAAATGCCCAATCAAAGGTGCTACCAGCTCCTGCAACCTACGCAAAGGATTTAACACTAAGATATCCAATGCTTGTTCCATTTGATGGTAATAAAATAAGAATTACATTAGATAATTTCTGTGTAGATGAGGATATAAATATTGAATCTGTTGCCATATCAAAGGGTGATACCCTATCTGATAAGCAAAAAGAGGTAACATATTTAACATTTAATGGTAAAAGAAATGTTACTATTAAAGCTCATAAGGATATTAAATCTGATGTAATTGATTTTGATTTAAAATCAGATGAATATCTAATAGTTAATATTTATGTAAAGGATTATGTTAATTTAACAGGTGGTGTTGATATTATAGGACCACTTTCTAAAGGCTATTTTGCCTATGGTAATCAGGTAGAAAATGAAAAGCTTGATATTAAGACATCTAAATCAACATCATGGGTATATTTCCTATCTAATGTTGATATTTATACAGATGATTCTAATAAGGCAGTCATATGCTATGGTGACTCTATTACAAGCCAGGACTGGCCAGGCTATTTACAGCTTGCCCTAAGAGAAAAGGGAAAGAAGAATATAGCTGTAATTAGAAAGGCTGTATCAGGTACTAGAATATTAAGAGAATATGATTGTATTACTTATCAATCATATGGACTTAAGGGTACTAATAGATTTGTTCATGAGGTTAGCTCAGTAGAGGGAGCTGATATGATTATTGTTCAGCAGGGTATCAATGATATTATTCATCCAGTTGGAGAAGATGTTAATATTTTTAGGCCTATGTCAGATCTACCTACAGCATTAGAAATGCTTGAGGGAATTAAATATTATAAGAATGAATCTGATAAGCTAGGCTTAAAATTCTTTGTTGGTACCTTACTTCCAATTTATAACTGGAGAACGTATCAGGAATTTAGAGAAACCCTTAAAAATGAGTTTAATTCCTTATTAATGGATAATTACACTACAATTGACTTTAATCACGAAATAGGGGAAATTTCAGGGGGTTCATGGCATTTTAAGGATGGTTGTGACTCAGGAGATCACCTACATCCATCAAAGCTTGCCTATAAGATGATGGGTGATCTTGCAAGCATCTATGTAAAGTAAAAAAGAAGCGTTGGAAATTTCCAGCGCTTCTTTGTTTATTTTCTGTTTTTTTCAATCTGTTCGTTAAATGCTTCTAGGAATGTGTCATTAGTAGCTTCAGTTTCAATGTCATATTCTAAGGCAATTTCATAGAATATTTCATCAACTGTATGAAGCTCAACACCATTAGCCTCAAATACCTTATCAACGATATCATTTAGAATTTGGAAATATTCCTCTGGGGCATTCTTTCCAGCTTCTAATGCATTATTAACCTTAGTATCTAAATCATCTAATAGCTTTACACCATGCTTTACCTTTTCATTAGTAGAAGATAAGGCTTCACTTTGGAATTCGTTGATGTAAAGAAGAAGATTGATTGTTGTACCAAACTTTTCCATTTCCTTTATATCATTATTGAATTTAGATTCAAGTAATGTATTTATATAATGGAATTGGTCAAAGATATAATCAAAGCCTGTAGAGAAGAATAGCTCCTCATCATCATTTAGCTTTCTTACTCTTTTTTGATGATATAAGAAATCTACAACCTTAATTACAGGGACAAATCTAGCAATTGTTTTAGAATTTGTAGAAATTAATGTTGTGATTAATTCCTTGTTTTCCTTAACAAAGGCTTCATAGTCATTATAAATGTTAATATCTTCCATATTATCTAGTCTTCATCTGAGGGAATAGAATAACATCACGGATTGATTCAGATTCTGTTAAGAAGATAACAAGTCTATCGATACCAATACCGATACCACCTGCAGGAGGCATACCGTATTCTAATGATTCAACGAAATCTGTATCCATTTCGTTAGCCTCATCATTACCCTTAGCCTTTTCAGCCATCTGCTCTTCGAATCTTTCTCTTTGGTCGATTGGGTCATTTAATTCTGTATATGCATTAGAGAATTCATGTCCACCAATGAATAATTCAAATCTCTGAACGAATCTAGGATCACTTGGGTCCTTCTTAGTTAGAGGCGAAATCTCAATTGGGTGACCCATTAGGAATGTAGGCTGGATTAATGTTTCCTCGCAATAAGTTTCGAAGAAGGCATTAATAATATGACCTACTGTGAAGTGAGGCTCAACTGGTACCTTGTGCTCCTTAGCGATAGCAGTAGCTTCCTCAAGTGTATAATTGTTAGCCTTGAAGTCTACACCAGTCTTTTCCTTAATTAATTCACACATTGTAACTCTTCTAAATGGCTTTGCAATATCAATTAAGCCACCATTTTCAATTGTTAATTCCTCAGGATTTTCAATCTCAGTGAATGGGTTACGGAATGTAGTCTTACCGATAACCTTATTAGCTGCATAACGGATTACACCTTCATTTAAATCCATCATTGAGCTTAAATCACCAAATGCCTGATATAATTCAACAGTTGTGAATTCAGGGTTATGAGTCTTATCCATACCTTCGTTTCTGAAGATACGACCAATTTCATAAACTCTCTCTAAACCACCAACTAATAATCTCTTTAAATGTAATTCAGTTGCGATACGTAAATAGAAGTTTGTGTCAAGTGCATTATGATGTGTAATGAATGGACGAGCAGAAGCACCACCCTGGATGTTCTGTAATACTGGAGTTTCAACCTCAATAAATCCTTCGTTATCGAAATATTCCTGCATAGCACGAATAATTCTAGGTCTTTGGATTGCAACTCTCTTAGCATCCTCATTCATAATTAAATCTAGATAACGTCTTCTATATCTTTCTTCCTTATCCTGTAAGCCATGGAACTTTTCAGGTAAAGGTCTTAAAGCCTTAACTAGGTGTGTATACTTTAATGTTCTTACAGTAACCTCACCAGTCTTAGTCTTCATAATAGTACCTTCAACACCAACGATATCACCAAGGTCTGCTAGCTTGAATAGGTTATATGTATCCTCACCAACATCATCCTTCTTGATGTAAATCTGCTGATTACCAGTCTTATCCTGAATAGCGAAGAAGCTTGCCTTACCCATCTTACGGATGAACATGATACGGCCTGCAACAATTACATGTGCATTTAAAGCCTCTAGCTCCTCTTCAGTTTTATCTTTATATTCTGCCTTGATCTCGGCTGCGTGATGAGTTACATCAAATTTCTGGCCGAATGGATCAATTCCTAATTCTCTATACTTTTCTAGCTTATTACGTCTTACGATTTCTTGTTCTGTTAGATTTTCCATAAACCTTAACTCCTTTTATTAAAAATTACAAAAGAATTATATCACAATTGACTGATGAAAGGCAAATTATATTTATATAATATAAAATGCTTTCACGAAAAGTATTTTCCCTTGAATAAGATGTTCTTGGGCTTTATAATAAATCGTGAGGTAAAAAATTATGGAAGTTTATGAAAGAAGAGCATTTTATCATGAAACAGATCAGATGGGTGTAATCCATCACGCTAACTACCTAAAATGGTTAGAGGAAGCTAGAGTTAGATTTATGGATCAGCAAGGAATTACCTATAGATCTATGGAAGAGGCTGGTATTATTTCACCAGTTGTATCAATCAATATTGAATATAAGAGTCCTGCAAAATTTGATGATGTTGTAATCATTGAAACAACTTTAGAAAGATATACAGGATCTAAATGTGAATTTTCTTATGTTATCAAAGATAAGGAAACAGGAGTAGTTAGAGTTAAGGCTCATTCAATGCATTGCTTCATCAAGGATGGAACAATTATTTCCTTAAAGAGAAGTGCACCAGATTTCCATAAGGCTTTTGAAGATTATGTTACATCTAATCAAACACTTTAATACAGTAATAAAGCATAAGTGGTTTGTCTTAGTTTATGGTAGAAGGCTACATATATTTTGGACGGCTTTAGTCCATGATACATCAAAGTTTTCACCAACAGAATTTATAAGATCTGCTAAATATTATACAGGTGTTAAATCACCTACAATTACAGAACGTGAGGATAATGATGGAGTATCCTGGATATGCCTTCATCATTCCTTAAGAAATAAGCATCACTGGCAGGCTTATATCGATTATAATAAAGAGGGCATGGTTATTGCCCCAATCAATTATAGGCATTCAGTTGAATATGTAGCGGATATTATATCTGCCAGTCGTGTTTATAATAAAAAGCTAGATTGGACTGAAATAGTTCCTTATTTTGAAAGACAGAAGGAACGCTATTTAATGCATCCAGGTAATAAGGAATTTGTTTTATGGGCAGTTATAGAAATTAGAGATCATGGCTTCAAATCTATGAAAAAGAAGTACATGAAAAATAAATATAATGAAATCATGGCAAAGTATTCATATAGCGTAAGAATACCGCTAGATAAGGAATTCTTTAGCCCTACTGCCATAAAGGAGTAAAATATGGAAATTGTTTTAAAATCATCATCACCAAGAAGAAAAGAATTATTAACAAATATGGGTTATACATTTGAAATTCATACCTATGATGTAGATGAAACTATGGACCCAGATTTAACACCAAGCCAAAATGTTGGTCTTTTAGGCTTAAAGAAGGCTGCAGTTTGTAAGGAGGATGACTATGGTAAGGTCTTAATTGGCTGTGATACTATAGTTGTTTTAGATGATCAAATCTATGGTAAGCCTCATAGTGAGGAGGATGCCGTTAATATGCTAAAGAAGCTATCTGGTAGATGCCATTTGGTTATGAGTGGCCTTGCAGTAATTTATAAGGATAAGGTTTATAATGAGGTTGTTGAATCTAAGGTTTATTTTAGAGAATTAACAGATGATGAAATTAAAGCATATATTGATACTAAAGAGCCATTTGGTAAGGCTGGAAGCTATGCAATTCAAGGAATTGGTAGAGGCTTAGTAGATCATTATGAAGGCTCATTAGATAATATTATAGGATTACCTACAGAGGCTTTAGGTAAGATTTTAGGTGAATTAAATGAAATGGAAAATTAGGGAAATTGAAATACCTAATCAGACTGTCCTTGCCCCAATGGCAGGTAATACTAATGAGGCATTCCGTAAAATCTGTAAAGAAATGGGGGCTGGCTTAGTAGTTGCCGAAATGGTAAGTGATAAGGCTATTGGCTTTAAGAATCAAAAGACACTTAAGATGACTAAGGTCGCAGAGGTAGAGCATCCAATATCTATGCAGGTATTTGGAGCTGATGTTGAATCAATGGTAAATGCCGCTAAATTCCTAGATGAAAATAGTGATTGTGACATTATTGATATCAATATGGGATGCCCTGTTAATAAGGTAGCAAAAAAGGCTGGAGCTGGAGCTTCACTTTTACAGGATCCTGAGAAGGTATATGAAATTGTTAAGGCTGTAGTAGAGGCTGTTAAAAAGCCTGTTACAGTTAAAATGAGAATAGGCTGGGATAGTGAGCATATCAACTGCGTTGAAAATGCTAAGCTAATTGAAAAGGCAGGTGCCTCAGCCATTACTGTTCATGGTAGAACTAGAAGTCAGTTCTATTCAGGTAAGGCTGATTGGAAATATATTAAGGCTGTAGTTGATGCAGTTAATATTCCTGTTATTGGTAATGGTGATATAGTAGATGCCTATTCAGCTAAGAAAATGCTAGATGAAACTGGCTGTACAGCTATTGCAATAGCTCGTGCAACTCTTGGAAATCCATTTATCTTTAGAGAGATTAATGCATATCTAGAGGATGGTACTATTTTAGAAAAGCCAAGTGATGAGGAAATCTATAATACAATTGTTAAGCATTACAATTTATTATTAGATTTAAAGGGACATCATTTAGCTATGCTTGAAATGAGAGGTCATGTTGCTTGGTATATTAAGGGTAGACCTAATTCTGCAAAGATTAAGGATCTAGCTAATAAGCAAACAGATTTCAATGAAGTATTAAAAATGCTTAGAGAATATTTAAATATTTCTGAATAATATGAGACAAAAACGATAAAGCTGGAGTGATTTCCGGCTTTTTTGTTTTGGACTGATAGAAATATAATGACTAATTTGTTATAATTAATTAAATGTTCGATTGGAGATTTAATTATGAATTATTACATAGGAATGGATTTAGGTACATCAGGTGTAAAGGGTGTCTTATTTGATAAGAATGGTAATATTATAAATAGTGTATTAAAGGAATATGATATTATTTCACCATGTGATGGTTATGCAGAAGAAGATCCTAATATATGGCTAGAAAAGACTATTGATGCCTTAAAGGAATTAACAGATGTAGATTATAAGGATTCAATTAAGGGCTTAGGTTTTTCAGGACAGATGCATGGCTTAGTATTACTTGATAAGGATGATAATGTTTTAAGAAATTCGATTATATGGTGTGATAATAGAACAGGTAAAGAGGCTAAGGAAATAGAAGAAACTATTGGTCTTGAGGAATTAAAGAAAATTACTGGTAATATTCCAATGCCAGCCTTTACATTAGCTAAGCTTTTATGGGTAAGGAATAATGAGCCGGATATTTATAAGAAGATAAATAAGGCAATGCTACCAAAGGATTATATATGCTATATGCTTACTAATAAATTTTTAGGTGAATATAGTGATACCTCAGGTATGCAAATTATGGATATTAAGAAATTAGATTATTCTAAAGAATTATTAGATAAATTTGATATTGATATTAATATCTTCCCTAAATTAATTAAATCAACAGATATTAGAGGAAAGCTATGTGATAAATATATGAATTTATTAAAGCTTAATAACTGTAATATCGTTGGTGGAGGTGGAGATCAGGCTGTTGGTGCAATTGGCTCTGGTGTAACATCTGAGCGTGATGCCTCAATTGTCCTTGGGTCTAGTGGTGTAATCTTTTCACCACTTAAGGATTTATTAATCTTAAATGGAGAGGTTCAAACCTTTGTTACATGTGAATATAATAAATACCATGTAATGGGTGTTACTAATGGCTGTGGTACATCACTTAAATGGGTAAGAGATAATGTATTTGGGCTTGATTATAATACAATGTCTAAGATGGCAGAGAATGTTAATGTAGGTGCCAATAATTTATATTATTTACCATATTTAATGGGAGAAAGAACACCTATTTTAGATAATGACGCAAGAGGTGTATTCTTTGGAATTAAAAATACAACAGATAAGGCTGAAATGATTAGAGCTGTTATGGAAGGCGTTGGCTATTCTATAAAGGATGTATTTGAGCTAATACCTAAGGATAAGGATAGAATATTTATATCTGGTGGAGGGGCTAATTCTAAGCTTTATAGAGAAATCATTGCCTCAATGATTAATAGAGCAGTCACAAGAATTGATTGTGATGAATCACCATCCCTTGGGGCTGCAATACTTGCGATGGTTGGAAATAATGAATATGATTCTATAACAAATGCTTGTAAAGCTATTATTAAAATAAAGGATGAGACAAGGCCTATTAAGGCGTGGGTAGATTATTATAATAATGGCTACAAAATATATAAGAAAATATACAATAATACAAAAACTATATTTAAAGAAATGAAGGAGATTTAAAATGGGATATTTTAGTTTTGATAGTATTAAATACGAAGGACCATTAAGCACAAATCCATTTAGCTTTAAGGAGTATGATAAGGATTTAGTAATAATGGGAAAGAAGATGGAGGATCATTTAAGATTTGCCGTATCTTGGTGGCATACCTTAACTGCCTTAGGTAGTGATCCATTTGGTAGTAATTCAATGACAAGAGAGTGGATTACAAATGATCCAATTGAAACTGCAAAGAGAAAGGTTGATGCAGGCTTTGAATTTATGGAAAAGCTAGGCATTAAATATTTCTGTTTCCATGATAGAGATTTAGTTGAAGAGGGCGATACACTTGAGGAATCTAATAGAAGATTAGATATCGTTAGTGACTATGTCCTAGAAAAAATGAAGAAGACTGGTATTAAGTGTCTTTGGGGTACAGCTAATTTATTTAATAATAAGAGATTTGTCCATGGTGCATCTACATCACCTAACGCAGATGTTTTTGCATATTCATGTGCACAGGTTAAAAAGGCAATTGAAATCACTTGTAAGCTAGGTGGAGAAAACTACGTATTCTGGGGTGGAAGAGAAGGCTATGAAACCCTACTTAACACAGATACAGAGCGTGAGCTTAATCATTTCGCTTTATTCTTAAAGCTTGCCAAGGATTATGCTAATAAGATTGGCTTTAAGGGACAGTTCTTAATTGAGCCTAAACCAAAGGAGCCAACAAAGCATCAATATGATTTTGATACACAAACAGTATTATCTTTCTTAAGAAAATATGGCTTAGAGAAGGATTTTAAGGTAAATATTGAAGCTAATCATGCAACACTTGCAGGTCATACATTTAATCATGAGCTTAATATCGCAAGAATCAATGGTGCCTTAGGCTCAATTGATGCTAACCAGGGTGATCCACTTTTAGGCTGGGATACTGACCAGTTCCCTACTAATATTTATGATGCGACACTTTGTATGTATGAGGTATTAAAGAATGGTGGTCTTCATTCAGGTGGCTTAAATTTTGATGCGAAGGTAAGACGTGCATCATTTGAAAATGATGATTTAGCTTATGCTTATATTTCAGGTATGGATACATTCGCTAAGGGCTTAAAGGTCGCTGCTAAGCTTTTAGAGGATAAGGTATTTGAAAATAATATTAAGGAAAGATATAGCTCATATGATTCTGGTATTGGTAAGAAGATCGATACATGTAACACTACATTTGAGGAATTAAATGATTATGCACTTAAGCTTAAGGAAATTAAGAATGTGAGTGGACATCAGGAATTACTTGAGACTATCTTAAATCAGTACATCTATAATACTAAGTAATAAGAGGGCATTTGCCCTCTTTTTCTATACTAAATTCACATAATTTTCTTATTTTTAATGAAATAGAATAGTGATAAAATAGATATAAGAGGTGACTTTTTTTATGAGACGTAAAAGAACTAATCGCTTT
>JAILEP010000084.1 GCA_024697825.1 Acholeplasmatales bacterium | reverse complement strand
TATAATAAGAAGGTTAAGAAGAAAAAGGCTAAATTATATTTTTCATTCTCACCAACTAATAATAAAGCTTTAATTAGCGATGGATTAGAAGAATTTGAAAATGAATTAAAGGAAAAATTAGATTTTAATATTTTAGGTAGTGTATTAGATTATACCTATAATGAATTATATTTTTATGATACTAATTTTCATTTAAATTATTCAGGGTCTCTAATGCATACTAAAAAGCTAAGTGAGAATTTAGCAAATGAGCTAAATATAGAAATTAAGGAAGAGGTTAATACAATTTCTGTACCTGAGCCTTTATATGTAAATGAGGGTTCAATTACAGTTGATGGTTTAACCTATACTAAGTCTTCAAATAGCTATTATATTGAAGGCTATACTAGTGAATTAGGTAATCCAACTGAATTAACAATTCCAAGTGAATTATTTGGTTTACCTGTTATTGGTCTTGATGATGAATGCTTCAAGGATTTAGAAAGCCTTGAAACCATTTATATTAATGATCCATTTACATCCTTTGGAGCAAATTGTTTTGAAGGCTGTAGCAATTTAAAAGCAATCTATTTAAATACATCTAAGGCACCAGCAGTACCAACTGCAAGCTTAGTTACAGGTGCAAGTGATGAGATTGCAATTTACATTCCAAAATCTCTGGTAAGAAATTATACATCTGGCTATTCATGGATGGCTTACCTAGATTATATAAAAACATATTAAAAAGGGAGAATAAAAGAAAAATATGAAAAAGAAATTATTAGGCATAGGGTTAATCGCTCTAGCAACATTAGGTCTTGCATCATGCGGGTCAGCTGAAAAGGTATCAGGTGAATCAAATGCTACATCTAGTAGTGCAGCTTCAAGTAGTTCAGCACCTGCACATAGTGAGTCATCTTTGACTCCATCTTCACAGAAGAATGAAATTGAAAGATATGTTAGCTTTGATGCTAAGGCGGCTACCTGTGATAAGGCAGGTAATATTGCCTATACAGTAGATGTATATACAGGTAAATATTATGAAGGTAATAGCACAACAGTAGAAATTAATCCTTTTGATGTTGTTATTCCAGCAGGCCATGAATTTGTAGATGGCAAGTGTACTAAATGTGAAAAGGAAAGCACAAGTGTTGCCACAAAGGATTGGACAGATACTGGTAAAACATATTACTGGGGTGATAGTGAAAAGCCATTTGAGACTAGAACTTATTCTGATTTTATGAGTCAATGGACAAAGATTGGAACAGGTGATTTCTATGGTTTTACTGATTCATCATTTACTAATAAGCTAGAAGCACCTACAAGAGAGGTAAATGATGCCTTTATGGTCGCAGATGTTTATGATTATTGTGCATTTTATAAGGAAGCAAGCTGTAGCTTAGTATTCCCAAGCACATTTACAAATGATGAAATTACTGCTTGTGTAAATAAGGGCTATTGGTATTCTAAGACTTTACCAGGTGTTGTAAATTTCACATTTGAAATTACAGGCACAACTGCCAATGTATCATTTATTTATAGTGAGGCAGCTAATACATATAAGAGTGCTAAATCATATATTCCAACAACTATTCCATATTTATTCATTAGTGATGGTGGAACTAGATGCTTAAGTGATGATGATTTTGGTTATTATGATAATAAAAATGGAGCACTAGATGTTTATAATTCTGATCAGCTAGTTTATGCATTAGAGGAAGGCTATGTTCCTAACTGCTTACCAGGCTCTCCAGCTGAAAAGCTTTTAAATGATGTTAAGGTTATTTTAAATGGTATTATTTGTAATGATATGTCAGATGAGGATAAGCTTATCGCAATTATGTGCTGGATGATGTCTAATTCATCATATGATGGTACTGCAGATGTTGATATTTGTTTTATAGATGATAAAAATTATCCAGATGAGATTGCAGCACTTAATACTGCCTTTTATGCAGAAGGAGTATTCTATGGTGGTAATGCAGTATGTCATGGCTTTGCTAAGGCTTATGCTTTAATGGCTGGTATTTTAGGCATTAAGGTATCTAAGACATCTGTACTAAATCTTGATTTAGATTATACTAAGACTATTTCATCATTTGTTTATGATGAGGACTTTGGTGGTATTTATTCATCACATGGCTATTGTTATGTAGAGCTTGAAGGTAAGTCTTATATTTGTGACCCAACTTATAATGTCGCATTAAGTCGTAATGTAAAAAATAATGATTTATTTCTATATAGAGTCTTAGCTGCAGGTATTTCATATAATGATTGGAAAAAGGTATATAAGGCTGATTCAACTGATGGATATTATGAATTAAATAAGGATAAGATGGCTGAAGAATCAATTAATGTTTCAAGCTTAATTAATATTTATCATAATGAAAAACCTTTAGATTTAAGAATTGATTCAATAAATGAAGCAGAAGAAATGACTTCATATTTAAAGGATTATTTAGATTCTTATGCTAATCCATTCTATTTAAATGGTAGCTATTCAAATAATGTTGCTACATGCTTCACACTTAACTTTACTGCACCAGAAAATATTTATTCTACTATTGCAGATTACATTGCAGATAAGCTTGATAAAGTAGCTTCATTCCACTATATTGAGCCTAACTATTCTTGTATGGGTATGATTTATTTATTTCCTATAAATTCTTAGGTATTAAATTAAATATTTTAATTTTGGGCATTATGTAATATAATAGTAGTGTATTTTAAAAATACTTAAATTAAAGGAGAAAAAAGAAAAAATGAAAAAGTATGTTAAATTTGTAGGCTTAGCATTCTTCGGATTAGTCGCTTTCGCATTCTTATTTGGAGTGATTGATGCATTAGTTGGTCTTGGTGATTTATTTGATGTTCTAGGATCAGATTATATTGAAGGATATCCTAAGTTCTTATCTTTCCTAAGCTGGCTAGTAGGTTTAGCTTCAGCTATAGGTATGATTGTAGTATCTGGTTTAGCTATATTAAAGCTTGTAAAGGTTTTAAGTGATGATGAATCTCATTATGCAGTTTTCCCTGTTGTATTATTAGCTGGTATTTATGCTTGTACACAGGTAATTAATTTCATCATTGCATTATTATTCGCTATTAACTATGATTATTCAGTTGGTGGTAGAGCAATTACTACATTAATTTTTGCAATTATCGTTATTGCATTATTAGTAGTAACAATGATTATTAAGAGCGATAACAAGCTTGTTAACATTTGTACATTACTTGGTGCATGGTTATTTGTATTCGTTCTAATCTGCATTGCATTCAGTGGCGCAGGTGGTTTATGGTTAACTACATTAATTTTCTTCCTACTTGCAACAATCGTAGCTATGGGTTATGTAGTATTTGAGAATATTGATGAATTTAAGGCATTAACTGCTTCAAATACTAACGCAAAGCCAGCTAATGAGGCTAAGTCTGAGGAAGCTCCTGTAGAGGCAGCACCTGCTGAAGAAGCTCAGGTTGAAGAAGCAGAGGCTCCAGCTGAGGAAACAGAAGACAAGAAGACTAATATTGAAGATCAGCCAGTTGATATTACAGCTAATACAATTCCAGCTGATGATGAAAAGTCTGAATAATTAAGAAATTTAAGCATTTCCGTAAGGAAGTGCTTTTTCTTTTTATAATAAAATAGTATAATAGTAATACTATTTTTGGATTGAAGGGAGAATATGTTATGAGTACAAGAATACAGGACGATTTATATATGGCTGTTAATGAGGATTTCTTAGCTACAGCTGTTATACCTGAGGATAGACCTACAACTGGTGGCTTTGCTGACTTAGACCAGGGTGTAGAAAAGATTTTAATGAAGGATTTTAAGGATTTCGCAAATGGTGAAAAGAAGTCAGATATTAAAGAAATTGAGTATGCGACTGAATTATATAAAAAGGTAATAGATACTGATAAGAGAAATAGTGATGGTATTACTCCAATTATGCCTTTACTTGCAACTATTAGATCAATTAAGACTATTGAGGATTTAAATAGTATTTCTACAAGACTTGCACTTGGCGATTTAGATTTACCATTTGCAATGGGTGTAGATAATGATATGGCTGATGCAACTAAATATTCTTTTGTAGTATCTAGCTCATCAATTATCCTACCTGATACTACATATTATGCAGAGGATAATCAGGCTGGTAAGCAGCTACTTGAGGTATATAAGGATATGGCCTCTAAGGCTTTAGCTTTTACTAATTTAAGTGATGATGAAAAGAAGCTATTTATTGATGATACAATTGCTTATGATGATTTACTTGCTAAAGAGGTTAAGAGCCAGCTAGAGTGGGCTGATTATACAAAGAATTATAATCCTATGCCAATTGATGAGGTAATAGAACTTGTTAAGCCTTTTGATTTAAAGAAGCTTTTAGTAGATATTTATGGTGCTATGCTTCCAAGTGAAATTATTGTTTATGATCCTAAGGCTATTAAGAATTTTAAGAATTATTTTAATGAATCAACATTCACTAAATATGTTCACTGGCTATATGTAAAAACATTACTTAGCCATTCATCAGTATTATCTGAGGAATTAACTGAGATTGGTTCAATCTTTATGAGAACATTAACAGGTGTTGAAAAGGTACCTGTAATTGAAAAGCAGGCCTACCAGCTAGTATCAAAGGTATATTCTGAGCCTATTGGTGTTTATTATGGAAGAACATATTTTGGTGAGGAGGCTAAGAAAGATGTAATTTCTCTTGTGAAGAGTATTATTGAGACGTATAAGGGTAGAATGAAGAAGAATACCTTCTTAGAAGAAAAAACAAAAGAAAAGGCAATTTTAAAGCTTTCAACTATAGTTATTAAGATGGGTTATCCTGATAAGGTTGATGAATTCTATTCTAAGCTATCAGTTTCTCCAAGTGAATCTTATTTTGAGGCTATGGAAAGACTAAAGGCTCAAAAGATTAAGCATCAGCTTGAAAAGCTATGGAAGCCAGTAGATAGAGAGGAATGGGTAATGCCAGGTCATATGGTTAATGCTTGTTATAACCCATCACTTAATGATATTACCTTCCCAGCTGCAATTCTTCAGGCTCCATTCTATTCAATTAAGCAAACAGTTAGCCAAAACCTAGGTGGTATTGGAGCTGTTATTGGTCATGAGATTTCTCATGCCTTCGATAATAATGGTGCTCAGTTTGATGAGAATGGTAATTTATTCAATTGGTGGAGTGAAAGTGATTATGCTGCATTCCAAAAGCTTACTCAGGATATGATTGAGCAGTTTGATGGTATTCCATTCCATGGTGGTAAGGTAAATGGTGAATTAGTTGTTAGCGAAAATATTGCAGATAATGGCGGTATGGGTGTAACACTAGAAATTATGCATAATACTAAGGATGCAGACTATAAGGAATATTTTATTAACTGGGCTAAGGTATGGTGTCGTAAGGCTAAGGAAGAATTAATATTATATCTTTTAAGTAATGATGTTCATTCACCAGCAGAGCTTAGAGCTAATATTACTCCAAGAAATTTCCCTGAATGGTATGAAGCCTTTGGTGCAACATCAGATGATGAAATGTATATTGAACCTGCTAAGCGAGTTACAATTTGGTAATTAATAAAAGAAGGAGAGGATTTAGATGCATTATAAATGTAAGAAATGTAATTATGAATTTGATGTATTTTTAAATCCTCATCCTCATAACGCTTCTATGTTTGTTTCAATGAGAGGCTGTCCTATTTGTGCAAAGGCTCAGGCTATGAGTAAGGTTTGCCCTAAATGTGGATCAAAGGATTTAGAGCAGACCATTGCCAAGAAATAAGCCCATTTTACCTATTTGTCTAAAATTGTACGATTTATATACGATTTTTATTGACAGGGCATACAGTTATGATAAAATATAGATGTAAACAAAAAAGATAATATCCTTTTAAATATAAAGGGGAGTAGAAACCAGTTATTCTGGATTAGTATCGTCAGCCGGTGAAATAATAATTCACCCGGTGCTAAGTGAAATTTCGAGACTTTTATCGCAAGATAGAAGTCTTTTTTGTTTAATTATCTGGAGGATAATTGAGCAAAGATTTTACTAAAGTTCTGGGGAGAGTTATTAGTTTTGTCTTTAATCGATTCATAGCAATTAATAATTGCAAAAACACTAGATGATATCCTATCTTGGGAGATTTGTCTTAGTGTCTAATCTAATGCTTAAATTATCCTCCCGGATGTCCATGTGTTATTTGTTTTTACTATTATTTTTGGTATTATATAGTAAGGAGTGTTGTCTTATGAGAAGAGCATATGTTTATTATGAAATGTTAATATATGGCGTATTATTCTTTTTTCTTGAGATAGTTGGAATTGTAATATGGGCAAATAGTGATGATGTGATTGGTCCTGTCTTTGCAATACTTCTTACTCCAGCTGGACTTGGAATTACAATTTGGAATTCTATTGCAGTAGTAGGATATTTAATTGCAAGAAATGGTAAAGAAACATGTGAGGCTCAAATTGTTGAATATGGTTTTAGAAGAAGAAGGGGTGTCATGCCAATTGGATATGTATATTTAAAATATACTAATTCATTTGGCAAGGAAATAGAATGTGTTTCTATGATGGAGCTAGATTGGATGAATAATCATAAAATCGGAGATAAAATAACTGTAAAGCATAATAAGGGCTTTGCAATAATTATTGAATGATATAATTAAATTGGTATTCGCACTTTTTGCGAATACTTTTTTTTAATAATTTATTAAATTATAATTGACAAAATATAAATATGTGATAAAATTAAATTGTATCAAATGTAAATCATTGGAAAATAGGAGGACGGTTATGTCAACAATTTATGATATTAAGGTAGTAACTAATAAGGGTGTTGAAACAACTTTAGAGGAGTATAAGGGTAAGGTATTATTAATCGTTAATACTGCAACTAAGTGTGGATTTACTCCACAGTATAAGGGATTAGAAGAATTATACCAGCAGTATAAGGAGCAGGGCTTAGTGATTTTAGACTTCCCATGTGATCAGTTTGGCCATCAGGCTCCAGGCTCTGATGCAGAAATCAATGAATTCTGTGAAATGAGATATAGAACTACATTCCCTAGATTCTCTAAGATTGATGTAAATGGCGAGAATGAGCATGAATTATATCATTTCTTAAAGACTTTTGGTGGTGAAGGTAAGTTCGATGGTAAAATTAAGTGGAACTTCTCTAAGTTCTTAGTAGATAGAGAAGGTAACGTTATTGACCGTTTCGGTTCATTAAAAAAGCCTGCTAAGATTGCAAAAGAAATCGAAAAAGCATTAAAGAAGTAATTAAAATTAAAAGCCATATTTAAAGGAACGCATAAATTGCGTTCTTTTTAATATTTACACTACAAAAAATTAAAAAACGTTCGATTATTCGAAAAAAATATTGAAATATAGTACAAAATAACATATATTGGTATCCTACATTAAAAAAATATGTTTTTATTGTAGAAATTTATGCTATAATGTTTCGCGTATGGGTGATATTGTATGAAAGAAAAAATGACAAAAATTATGGAGGCATTCCATAAGTATAATTCAAATAACATGGCTGAATATGCATTCGGTTTTGATGAAACAATTGAGTATGATGCTTTAGTTGTTGCACCAGCATTCACTCCACATAAGCTAAGAATGGAAGAATACTGTACAGTAACTACAATGAGAAATGGTGCATATGCTAGTGGTTATTTAGTTGAAAATAAGGATTTTAAAATTGCATGGATCAAGACAGGTGCTTCAGCAACTAATGTAATGGACTATATGTCAGTTGCATCTGAACTAAAGTTTAAGAAGGCAATCTTCGTAGCTGCTGCAGGTGGTTTAAAGACTAATTTCCCTGTTGGTACTATTTGTACTCCATCTTATATGATTTCAGGTTATGTTAATTCATATTTAAATGATTCAATTAAGCAGATTACTCCATTTAAGAGAATCGAGCCAACTAATGAAGCATTCGTAGATGAATGTATCAAGTTAGCTGATAAGAGTAATTATATGCTAAAGCTTTGTTCAGCATTTAATGTTGATTCACTTGCTTTAGAATATCTACACCTAGATGAAATCAAGAAGTATGGAACTGACCTAGTAGATATGCATTCATCAATCTTCTATGAGATGATTGATTTAATGGAGGTTCCTGGTATTGCATTATTATCAGTATCTGATAACCTTGCAACTGGTGCTCCATTCTTAGGTAGAAATGCTGAAACTCAGGCTGAATACAATAAGGGTAGAATTGAAATCCTTAGACATTTAGTAATTGAAATTACAAAGAACGTTAACTAAAAGATAATTCCGGATTTGTCCGGAATTATTTTTTGTATACGCTTTAAATAATTAAATCCCTTCATTCGCTTGCATTATATCTTTCTATATGCTAGAATAATGCCGATCATCGGAGGGTGAGTTATTCATAAGAAATAACAAGCTGGATAAGATGGCTAGTTGAAATACTAGTTGTCTTATCCATTTTTTTATTATATTGAGGAGGTCCATATGGAAACACATTTAAATGAGCATTTTACATATAAGAAAATATTTAAAATAACAATATTTCCAATTATAATGATGGTATTTACATCATTATATTCAATAGTAGATGGAATATTCATTTCTAATTTTGCAAATGAAAGCT
>JAILEP010000083.1 GCA_024697825.1 Acholeplasmatales bacterium | reverse complement strand
CACAATAAGAATTATTAGGTATTCCACCTAATACCTCCTAACTACCCGTTGTTTCCTCCGAGTAGAAGTTTATTCATTCTGTTGTCTCCTCTTAAAATGTTCCATATAAATATGGCGATTTTAAGAGGAGACAACAGAATGAATAAACTTCTACTCGGAGGAAACAACGGGTAGTTAGGAGGTATTAGGTGGAATACCTAATAATTCTTATTGTGATAATGGTATTAATCATTATTATCAATAAGAATAACTACCATAGTTAGTTAACCCAATATACCTTTTGTTTCCTCTAAAATGAGAAAAGGGATGACTGCAATCATCCCTTTTCGTTTTAAATACCTTTTGTTGTCCTCAAGACACTTATAGTATAACATATTTTTAAATTTAATCAATATTTATTCATTTGACTTGCCAATCAACCGCCAAGTCAAACAAATTAGTCAGCTCTCAGAAATTCTTGTTTTAATCCTTTCAAAAGACTGACTTAATTATATCATTTTTATAAACAATCACCAACACTGTGCAAATTAGGACTTAAAGTCTAAAAATGGCAGACGTTTGTCTGCCAAATTCTTACTTTAATGCCTTCTTAATTGTTTCTAAATCCTCAGGTGTTCCCTTACGGTCTAGCTTAGCAATTACTGGTACATTGTATTCCTTTACAATGATATCAGCTCCAAAATGATAAGTAGTTGGATGTCTTTCAGGATTACCTGAAGAAATTAAACCCTTCATATGGCTTCCATTGTTCTTTAAGAACTCCTCTACTGTTGGAGGAACAATACCATTACCATCATTATAAGTAAATAGGATGTAATCCTCATTAACTGTTTCCTTACCTGTTTCGATCTTTAAAGTATTTGCATAATTTAACTGATCTACAACTGACTGAACATTACCTGTTCTAGATGCGTAAACTAATTTCATATTATATTCTGTCTCCTTTATAGTTAGTAATAAGATTATAACATAATGAGTTAGTCTAGGCAAACTTTATTTGATATCATTATAAAGAAAATCGTTCATTGGTCTTAAATTTATTAGAGATAGATTCCTTAAGCTCATTTAAGTCATCATTTAGCATCTTATCTAGCTTACGCTCTAAAGCTAAATATTCCTTTACCTCTTCCTTATTATATAATATAGCCTTCTTTTCAGATAAGCTCCTTCTTAAATCATCTAGGCCTGGATAATATTTACCATAATCTGAAGCCTCATTATATTTAGCTTCTGCAGTTTTAAAGGCTACTATTTCCTTAGGATATTTAGTATCTATTATTTTCTTTAATTCTAATAATCTTTTGAATTCTTTTGTATCACTTATTAAATCAATATAATTATCAATTAAGCTTTCCATTTATTAATCACCGTTAATATAATATCATATATATTTGTTATTTTAAACTAACTAGTTTTTTATAATCTCTTATGTTATAATCCTAGTGGTGATGAAATATGTATTGCTCAAATGATATAACAAAAGAGGGCAACCCAATATTAAGGGTTAAATGTGAAAGAGTAAGATTCCCACTTACTTCGGCTGATAAGGAATGTATTAAGCAGCTTTATGAATATATGGTAGTATCAGAAAATCCTGATTTAACTAATCAGTATAAAATAAGACCAGGTGTTGGTATTGCAGCACCACAGGTTGGTGTTGCAAAAAGAATGTTTGCGATGGACTGCACAGATTTCTTAGATGAAAATCAAAAGAAATATATGTTTGCAGTAATCAATCCAGAAATTATTGCAACAAGTGATTTAATGGTTTATTTACCAGATCGTGAAGGATGCTTATCTGTAGATAGAAATACAGAAGGATTAGTAACACCTAGACATTATAAGATTGTAGTAAAGTTTGCACAATATGATACAATGCATGATAAGATTCGTAATGTCAAAATGACATTAGAGGGCTATCCTGCAATCGTATTCCAGCATGAATATGATCATCTAGATGGTATTATGTATGTAGATAAGATGTTTAAAGTAAAGGATTTAGATCCTAAGATTCTTCCTCTATATACATTAGATGAAAATGCTGAAGAGGAATCTGAAGAACAAAAGTAAAAAAGACGGGCAACCGTCTTTTTCTTATTTCATTAATTCTTCTATTACATTTTCGGCATTATCATTAATTACTAAATCTGCATATTTATCATATGAAGTCTTTTCTTTATTAATAATAACTAATTTATTACCAGCATAATATTTTAATATATTAGTCGCAGTTGAAACTGATAAACTTGAGCCTATAACAATTATCATATCGGCAATTTGACCCTTTACAGTTGCTAGATGACAATATGTTTCATCTGTAGGCTCTAAATATAAGACTATATCTGGTCTTATTATGCCACCACATTCACAGATAGTTGATTCATTTAAATTTAAATCCTTAATATTATATTTCTTTTCACATTCTATACAATGCCAATTATTTATAGAACCATGAATAGGAATAAAATGCTTAGATCCTGCTAATTTATGTAAATCATCTATATTTTGAGTTATTAATGAATTTAGCTTACCTTTAGCCTCTAATTCATAAATGAATTTGTGGATTATATTAGGTAGGGCATTAGGATGATAAAGATAATCCCTAATATAATTATTGAATTCCTTATTATG
>JAILEP010000039.1 GCA_024697825.1 Acholeplasmatales bacterium | reverse complement strand
AAAAGTGCGTTAGAATTTTCTAACGCACCTATTTAATCTAAATAAATTAGAATATATTCATATTTGATAATTTAATTAGCTTTGGAGCTTTTATATTATTCTTAACCTCATATTCCTTAGATAGCTCAATTGTATTTAATACATCTGATAGCTTTCCAGAAATAGAAATACCTGTTACAGGAATAATCTTTTCTCCATCATAATATTTAGCAAGTCTTACCTCACCACCAATATAATCATTATAGATATCAACCTGAAGTCCTGAGAATGATAGGCATTCTAAATATGGCTCATTCATTAGCTCACTTACTGTCTTCTTTCCATTTTCTACAAATATATTAGGTAATGTACCTGTAGGCTTAACACCTAAATAATATGCAAATCTATTATCACCTGCATAATTAATTACCTTTGAATTATCAATTAGCTTGATATTTGATAGGGTAATACCATCACCATCAAATGATCTATTTTCACTAGATCCATTAATAAATGATTCTAATGAAATATTTAATTTATCATTTAATGGATTAGATTGAATTAAATCATTAAGCTTATAATAATTAGATTCAGAATATACAGCTCTATAATTTAATTCAGCTGTAATTGCAGAATAGATTTCTTCTGCGTCTAATATATGTAGCAAGACTGGGGCTTCAAGCTTAAAATCAGGCTTAATAGCTAAATATCTAGCCTTAACATTATTTAAGCATTCCTTAATTTCAGCCTTAATATTTTCTTCATTAATTTCAGATGTATTATATTGTTCATATAATTCAACTGATTCATTATTTTCTGTCCAGGTAGGAATAGCCTCAATCATAATTGAATATGTTGTATCCTCCTTATTAATTCCCTTTGAATTAACGATATGAATATTCTTTTTATAAACGAATATTTCAGTTGCGTTAAGTGATGAATGATTTTCTAATTCAACACCCTTTAGGGCATGAGATACCTTCTTTATAACATTCTTAAGCGAGTAATCCTCAATATTAGTTTTATTATGCTTAATTAATGAATTATCAGAAGGAATTTCATAATATTGATTATGAATTAGAGATGCTCTAAAGATATTATCACTTATAAGCTTATTTAATTCTTCATCATTTAAATAATCAAATACCTCAAATGTAGCCTCACCTAAAAATTCACCATTTTTTACATAAATAGTTACATAGGTATTTGATGTGTCTGTAGATCTTAATGTTTCAATGCTTTCATGAACATAGAACATTTCTACAGATTCATTATGCTTATTAATAATTCTATAATCACTAATTTCATTAAAGCTCTTTAATAAATTTTCTAAATTCATCATGCTAGCTTCACCTTCGCTTTCAAATAAGGACCACCATCAGAAACTCTAACCCATTCCTTATAGCCCTTTCCACATGAGCCTGAGCCAGTCACAACTACATCCTTAGATACCATTGAAATTGATTTTAATAAATCAGGGACATAGCCACTCATTACAACTGGTGAAACATAATTATCTGTAAGCTTTCCGTCAACAATTTCAATACCATATTCACATACACACTGAATTGCCCAGTTCTTAGGATCTTCCATACCATTATTTGTTTCAAATAGCATATAGCCATGCTTAATTGATTTAATCATATCATTAACATCACTATCGCCACCTAAGAAGAATGTATTAGTCATTCTTGTGTAGGCCTTTCTCTTAAATGTTTCTCTTCTACCATTTCCTGTAGGAGTGAAATTAAGCTCTGCGCCTGATGTTTGATCACAAATACCAGATACTAAAATACCATCCTTAATAATTCTAGTATTGCCTGCAAGTGTACCATTATCGTCAAAGAAATATGAAGCCTGTGATAGACAAGCACTAGCACCATCAACCATATTAACTAAAGGTGATGCGACATATTTACCAACATATTCCTTAGCTAAGGCTCTATCCTTAACAAATTGGTCCATTTCTACTCCATGACCAAATGCCTCATGGGCAATAAGTCCTGAAATAGATGGATGAGTAATAACATCATAAACACCTGGTTCAATAGGCTTAGCTAAGCTTAAATAATGAGACTTACTAATTAGCTCATCAATCTTATTAGGAAGTGATTTTAATACATCACCAATATTATTATAATTATCACCAACACGAGCCATAACAGTCTTATCATTTTCATTATAAATGCTAATGATCATACCGTTAGTCCATGTCCAGTTCTGGTCTAGCTCTCTTTTAGTAGAAATATAAAGTGATGAGATATCTCTCTTCATTAAAATTACTCTAACATTTAATAAATTTTTAGATTTAGATAATGTTAAATCCTTAATATTAATTAATGAATCTAAAATATCCTTATCACTAAATTTATCATAATCACTTTCTCTTACAAATGATTTTTTTAATTCTTCCTCTTTAATGATATCAACATTAATCATTTCATTATTCATATCATTAAAATCTAATTCATTTTCAATTTTTGCCTTTAATTCATTTAAATCTGAATTTAAATCATTTAATGAATATTCAAAAAATGCCCTACCATTAGATAGCTTTAACACAAAACCACACTCACTTGTAGAGCCTGGCTGAATATTAGCACTTTTCTTATCTACAATATAAACCTCATCCTTAACATGCTTACCAAGGATAGAGACAAATTTATAATCCTTAGCTAATAGCTTTACAAGCTCCTTAGCCTTTTCTCTTCTTGATTCTAAGAATAAAGAAAACATAATTTCCTCCTTATTTATTTTCCTTTGTATATTTATTTACTATTTCAATTACAGGCTTAGGAAGCTTAAGTCCATGGGTAAATGGGTTTAATACATATCCTTCAATATAATCACTAGTCACAACACTATCATTACATAGCTCCTTAAATGTATAATGAAGTCTACCTAATGTCTTTACCTGATCATTAATTATATGCTTATCTCCTGTAAATAATGGAATATAATTCTTTTTTTCACTATCAGTTATAACAAGAGGTGTTACACCATCTCCTGTAAGCTTCTTTAAATCGCCATGAAGCTCATTATTGATTAGGATTACATCCTGTTCTATTAAAGCCTCAATTAGCTCTGAGAATTTTTCATTTGTTTGATTTTCTAAAAAATCATTGATTACAAAATCAATATCATTAGCTCTTTTATAATCCATTTTTATTTCTCCTATCTTTATAAAAATATTCTAATTCCTTACCTAAATTGTAGGAATTGTTAATTATTTTAACATTTTTCCAATGAGGTGGGTATAGCATCTTATAGGTATTATAGGTAAATCTTTCATCCATAAGTATTGCAACACCTCTATCATTATCATCTCTTATAACTCTACCTACAGCCTGAATTACCTTAGTAAAGCCTGGATAGGTATAGGCATAATCAAATCCCTTTTGATATTTAATTTCAAAATAATCCTTTAATATATTATTTTCATCACATATCATAGGTAAGCCAACACCTACAATAATAACACCTGATAGGGCATCACCAATTAAATCAACACCCTCACTAAAGGCTCCACCTAAAACAAACATACCAAGCTTAGTTTCAGTTGTATTATTTTTAAATTTATTAATAATATCATTTCTTTCAGAATCAGTTAAATTACTTTCCTGAACAATGATTTCAAAATCATAATCATCTAATCTTTCTCTTACCATCTCTAAATATTTATAGGATGGGAAAAAGACTATATAATTACCCTTATGAGCATTAGTTAGAGTTTCAATAGCCTCTAATATATAATCAACACTTGCCTCCCTATTTCTTAATTTAGTAGAGACATTATTATTAATAATTAAATCTAGCTTATTTGGGTCAAATGGTGATTCAAGACCTAAATATTTACCCTCACCAGCTGTAATTAAATTCATATTATAATCAATTGGGTATAAGGTTGCGCTAAAAAAGACAATACCATGAATTGAATCATTAATTGTATTTAATAATAGCTTTGAGGCGTCTAGGCAGACGTATTCTGCAATTACCATATCATTTTCAAGCTTAGCTAAGAATCTATGGGATTCTCCATATGATTCAGACACATTAGAAAATTCAAGTAAATTATAATATCCATCTAATAGCTTATCCATATTAGGTATCTTCTTTTTATTAGATTTATATACAGATATTAAATTATCAATTGCACATACAAGGCCTGTAACTGCATTATCTAAGGATACATCCTGATTAACTGATACATATAAAGCATTTTCTCTCATCATATCACGATAAGAATTTAATTTATCTATTAGGATATTACATTCTCTTCTAATTGATACATCAAGGCCTACTGTATTAGCTCTTATTTCTCTAACCTTTTCCTCACTTAATATTGCAGAATACATATCCTTTCCACGAGATACTAAATTATGAGCCTCATCTACTAATACCTTAGGCTTATAGGTATCATCCTCAAAATATCTAACTAAATGAGCATGAGGATCAAATACATAATTGTAATCTGCAATAACTAAATCACAATAATAAGATAAATATAAGCTAAATTCAAAGGCACATATTTTATGCTTATTAGTTATTTTAGTAATAAGCTCTGAATCATATATATTATAATTTTCATAAATTTCAGTTAAAGCACCCTTTAATCTATCATAATATCCTATCGCAAATTCACATTCATCTGGATTACAATGACTACATTTTTTATTACATATCTTAGATTTAGCTGTAATATCAATGGTTTTACATTTTAAGCCATTCTTTTCAAGTAGCTTCATCGCATCAATTGGGGCATTTTTTCCACTGCCCTTAGCTGTTAAATAAAATAGCTTATCCATTTTACCTAATGTCTTTAATGCAGGAAAGATTGTCGCCATTGTCTTACCTATTCCTGTTGGGGCAATGGTATATAATATTTCCTCATCCCTTAGGGCTTGATAAACTGCCTTCATTAAATCTCTTTGACCCTTACGTTCACTCTTATAAGGGAATTTTATTTCATTGATAGTATTTTCCTTATTTAGAGAAGCTTCCTCAAGTAAATCATCAAAGGCTGCATATTTTTCAAGTAAATCAAAGGTGAATGATTCAACCTCATCGCTTTCTAAATACATATCAAATGATCTAATATCATAATCTAATAATGATATGTATGTTAATCTAATATGAATTTTATCTAAATCATTATTTAAGCAATATAAATAAGCATAAAGCTTAGCCTGGGCTAAATGCTCAGGATGATCATCTAAATTAATTAAATCTAAATCTGCATTAGTAGATTTAATTTCTTCTATTATTATTTCATCATCCTCTACTAATAAGCCATCAATATAGCCATGTAATAGATAATCCTTACCTAAAACATTAACCTCGCTTTTAATATAGACCTCAGCCTTAGATGGAGCTTGATATTTAGCCTGAAGAAATCTATGAGCTAAATTGCCATCATGTTCTTCACGATTAGAAAATGTTTCAATTGTAAGATTACCATTTCTACACATGAAATATGCAAGCTCTCTAACTGCAATATTCTTCATAGCTCCACCCCTTTCGTTTAAAAAGGGCACTAAAGTGCCCTCTTCATTATAATATAAAAATTAGATATAAGTAACTCTATTTAAGAAATTTATAATATAAAAGTCTAGCTATTACCATTATCAATGTAATATCCTCATCCTGCCAAATACGTTGAATCTTATTTTCATACATTAAAATATAGCCATAATCCTTATTATTGACTGAAATTTTATGAGTAAGTAATGATAATGCGGGTAAATCATTCATATAATTAAATAAACCAGGATCCTTAAATTTTTCAGTTTCCTTATGACCAAGTGTAAGAATTAGCTTGTCATCTAATCTTAAATGTACCTCTTCATCAAAGCTAGAGTTTATTTTTTCATAATGAAAACCAGAAATCTTTAATGATTCAATTAAATAATCATTAACATTTAAAATAGCATCTTCAAATGTTTTAGAATCATTAATAACATCCATTACACCACTAAATGTGCTGTATAATGCATGCTTATTACGATTATTTACATTGATATCCTTATGTTTACTTTCAACATAGACAATAAAGCAATTTCGACCCTTTTGTTTACCACGGTATAATGCTTTATCTGCATTAACAAATAAATCATCAAAATTACTTGAATCATTAGGATAAGATGCTGAACCAATTGTTCCAGTCATAAATGTTTTTAAATCACCTATCTTATACCACGATCTAAGCGGAGCTTTATCACCATAAAATAAGCTAGTTATATAGCTATGAACATCATCATAGTCAGCAACATTTGGAGTTACGATTATAAATTCATCTCCACCATATCTACCAACTAATCCCTTATTACCAACAGCATTTTGTAATCTTTGGGCAAAATCAATTAGAATAGCATCACCCATTGCATGACCATAATTATCATTGATAAGCTTAAAATTATCTAAATCAATTATTTGAAAAGAAAAAGGTTTATTATTCTTAATTAAGAATTTAGCATAATCTACAATATAATTTCTAAGTAAAACCTTAGTAAGTGAATCTAGGGTAGCATCTACCTTAAATCCATCATAGTCAACAACAATCTCCTTAAAATAATCATTATCTAATAGTGTTTTATCATACATAAAACCACCACCCTTTTCATAATATCGTATTGTCTTTCATATATTATACCTCAAATTTACTTCTATTAAAAGAGTTTAGTATGTAAAAAATAGGATACCAGCATTGGCATCCTATTATTTTAAGCATTATTCTTCTTTGTTTTCTACTAAATCTATAGACTCAGTATTTTCTGTATTTACTGGTGTATTTTCAGTATTTTCTACACCATTTTGAGTCTCTCCTAAGCTATCCTCTGGCTCATCAGATTCTTGATCTACAATTGCAATAGATGCAATTTCAGTCTTATCCTTAAGAGTAATAATCTTTACACCCTGAGTTGCACGGCTAGTCTTAGAAATACCAGCAACATGTGTTCTAATAACAATACCTGATCTAGTTGTAACTAAAACATCATTATCATCAGATACAGCATCAAGTGCAACAAGCTGACCAGTCTTATCAGTAGTATTCATGGCCTTAACACCAGAACCACCTCTAGTTTGTAAACGATATTCCTCAATATCAGTCTTCTTACCATAACCGTTAGAAGATAATACTAAAATATAAGGCTTTTCCTCAGTTACAATTGCAACACCGATAATCTTATCATCCTTACCTAATAACATACCACGTACACCGGCACCGTTTCTACCGATTGCACGAACGTCATTTTCTGCAAAATGGATAGCCTTACCATTAGATGCAGCTAAGACGATTTCTCTATGGCCATCAGTTAATTCAACTCTATATAATTCATCATCCTCATCAAGTGAGATTGCGATAATACCAGTTGAACGAATATTCTTAAACTGACCTAGGCTTGTTCTCTTAACTGTACCATTTCTAGTAATGAAGAATAAGAACTTAGTTTCATAATCCTCTTCATTTTCAAACTGTGGAATAGTACATAATGCCTGAAGCTTTTCACCATCCTGGAATGGAACAATATTAATTAAAGGAATACCCTTTGATGTTCTTTGTCCTTCTGGAATACTATAGCCCTTTGCGCTATAAACACGACCCTTATTAGTGAAGAATAATAAATGATCATGTGTATGAACTGGGATTGCGTAATCAATATCGTCATCCTTATGAGTCTTCATACCTGATACACCAACTCCACCACGGTTTTGTGCTCTATATTCAGAAATTGGCATACGCTTAGCATAACCAAGCTTTGTTACAGTAATAATTACATCTTCCTTTGGAATTAAATCCTCGTTTGTAATATTTAAATCAATATCAAGTGCGATTTCACTCTTACGAGCATCACCATACTTAGTCTTGATTTCAGTTAATTCATTAGTTAATACTTCCTTCTTCTTATCCTCACTGTCTAAGATAGCCTGAAGCTCAATAGCTAATGCCTCTAAATTATTCTTTTCCTCTACAATCTTATCGTAGTTCATACCTGATAATCTCTGTAGTCTCATATCTAGGATAGCCTGAGCCTGTGGATCATCTAAGCTAAAGCGATCCATTAGCTTCTGCTTTTCTGTACCATCCTTAGTATTTCTAATGATATGAACTACCTCATCGATATTATCATGAGCAATTAATAGACCCTCTAAAATATGGATTCTATCTAATGCCTTCTTTAAATCGAACTGAGTTCTTCTTGTAATAACATCAAGCTGATGCTTAATATATACATCTAATGCATCATGTAATGTAATAGCAACTGGTCTATTATCTACAAGACATACCATGTTCATACCATAAGATGACTGAAGTGGTGTGTACTTATATAGCATGTTACGGATAATTTCAGGATTTACATCCTTACGTAATTCAATAACAATCTTTAAACCAGCCATTGATGATTCATCACGTAAATCTGTGATACCATCAATAATCTTGTCCTTTGCAACCTCGGCAATTCTTTGGACAATTCTTGTTTTATTAATACCATATGGAATTTCAGTAACAACAATCTCTGATTTTCCATTTTCTGTTTCTTCAATATGAGACTTACTTCTTATTGTAATACTACCATTACCTGTAGTATAAGCACTATATAAGCCATCACGACCTAAAATCATGGCACCAGTAGGGAAATCTGGACCCTTAACATATTCCATTAAATCCTCACTAGTTAATTCTGGGTTATGTAATAATGCAATAACACCATCAATAACCTCACCTAAATTATGAGGTGGAATGTTTGTTGCCATACCTACTGCGATACCTGTTGTACCATTAACAAGTAAATTAGGGAATCTTGCAGGTAATAGGTTTGGTTCAATTTCAGTTGCGTCATAGTTTTCTACAAAATCAACTGTATCCTTATCGATATCTCTTAGCATTTCCATTGCAATCTTTGATAATCTTGCCTCAGTATAACGCATTGCGGCTGCGCCATCACCATCGATATTACCAAAGTTACCATGTCCATCTACTAGTGGATATCTATATGAGAAATCCTGAGCCATACGTACCATTGCTTCATAAATAGATGAGTCACCATGTGGGTGATACTTACCCATTACATCACCGACGATACGTGCTGATTTCTTATGCTGAACATTAGAGAAAATCTTTAATTCATTCATACCATAAAGAATTCTTCTCTGAACTGGCTTTAAACCATCTCTTGCGTCTGGTAAAGCTCTTGCAATAATAACTGACATTGCATAGTTTAGGAAGGCAGTCTTCATTTTGTTATTTACATCTAATTGTTCAATTGAATCTTCTTTTCTTTCTTCAAGAGCTCTTTCAAACTCTAAATCTTTTTCATTCATTGCCATTTTAGTCTACTCTCCTAAATATCAAGGTTATCTGCAAAGTGTGCATTTTGCTGAATAAATAGCTTACGAGGCTCTACCTCTTCACCCATTAGCATTTCAAATGTTTCATCTGCGATAATTGCATCCTCAAGATGAACTCTAGTTAATGTACGATACTTAGGATCCATTGTAGTGTCCCATAGCTGCTCGGCATCCATTTCACCAAGACCCTTGTATCTCTGTACGTCATATTTCTTACCAGCGTACTTTGTCTGCTTTAGCTTTTCTAGATCCTCATCAGAATATACATAATCCATCTGCTTAGCAAACTGGATTCTATATAGAGGTGGCTTAGCTACATAAATATAGCCTGCTTCAATTAAGCCTCTCATGAATCTATAGAAGAATGTTAATAATAGAATACAAATATGCTCACCATCGACATCGGCATCGGTCATGATAACAATCTTTTGATATCTTGCCTTAGTAATATCGAATTCTTCACCAATACCAGTACCAATTGCACGAATCATAGTCTGAATTTCCTGGTTTTCTAAGGCTCTAGCAAGCTGAACCTTCTGAACATTTAATACCTTACCTCTAAGTGGTAAAATAGCCTGATAATTAGAATTTCTACCAGATTTAGCAGAACCACCGGCAGAATCACCCTCTACTAGGTAAATCTCGCTCTTTTCAGGGTCCTTACAACGACAATCTGCAAGCTTACTTGATAGCATTAAATTATCAAGTGGAGACTTTCTTCTTGTTGCATCTCTTGCAGCCTGAGCTGCCTTTCTAGCACGAGATGCTGCTAAAATCTTTTCAATAATATTCTTTGCATCTGTTGGATGTTCATTTAAATATCTTTCTAATGTTTCACCGAATGCCTTACTTACTAAGCCTCTAACCTCTGGGTTACCAAGCTTAGCCTTAGTCTGACCTTCAAATTCTGGATTTGGATGCTTAATAGAAATTACTGCGACAATACCCTCTAGAGTATCCTCTCTTGTAATTTCTTCCATAGTCTTATCCTTATTCATCTTTAAAAGCTTATTAGCCTCTGCATACTTCTTAATTTCTCTTGTAAGTGCTAGCTTAAAGCCTTCCTCATGATGACCACCCTCATGAGTAGATACGTTATTTACAAATGAGTAAATTGTTGAATTATATGATGAATTATACTGCATTGCAATTTCAATAATTACATCACGAGTAACCTCAACACCCTCACTATTTAATTCCTTATATGAACCAATTGAATTGTTATAAACGATATCTGGATGTAATAAAGTCTTACCGTTTCCAAGGAATGTAACATATTCCTTAACACCACCATCATAATGGTATGTGTTAGAAATAATATTTTCAGGATCTCTCTTATCCTCTACAGTGATTGTTAAAACACTATTTAGATAAGCAGTTTCCTGCATTCTCTTTCTAATTGTTTCATAATTAAATATTAAAGTTTCATGGAACATTTCAAAGTCTGGCTTAAATGTAACTATTGTACCATTATGATCTGACTCACCATGCTCATATAAATCCTGTGTAACAATACCACGCTCAAATCTTTCAGTATAAAGCTTACCGTTTCTCATAACAGTAACCTCTAGCCATTCAGATAGGGCATTAACTACTGAAGCACCTACACCGTGTAGACCACCAGATACCTTATAGGCACCATCGTCAAACTTACCACCTGCATGAAGCACTGTAAAAATAGCTTCTAGAGCTGGTCTTTTTGTTTCTGGGTGTAAATCAATAGGCATACCACGTCCATTATCAGTAACCCTAATAATATTTGCTGGATGGTTTGGATTAGCATTATCATCTGGTAAAATCTCAACCTTAATATCAGATGCATAGCCTGCTAAAGCCTCATCAACTGAGTTATCAGCTATTTCCCATACTAAATGATGAAGACCAGTTTCACCTGTTGAACCGATATACATACCAGGTCTTTCTCTTACTGGCTCTAGACCCTTAAGAATACGAATCTTATCGGCACCATAGTTTTCTGAATCAGGGTTATCTCCAGTTAATTCCTTGATTTCAGCTGCAACATCTTTTTCATTCTGTTCCATTTTTCTTTCTCCTCTTAGTTTTCTATTCTAATTACTACACTATCACTTAAAATATCATCCGGTATATCTAAAACTGATGTGGTAGTAATAAATACCTGTTTTGATTCCTTTACATATTTTGTAAGGCTTGCAATTCTTGTATTATCTAAAGCCTGGAAAATATCATCAAGCAAAAGGATTGGCTCTCCCTTGCTTTCAGTAATTATTTTCTTTAAGGCAAGCTTTAATGCAATATAGATAATTCTTGATTGACCTTCTGATGCAAATTGACTAGCATCATTTTCATTAATTAATATCTTAAAGCTATCCCTATGTGATCCAATCGATGTTATTTTATTAAACATATCATAAGACAATTTAGCTTCATATGATTTTAAAATATCATCAGGATTATATGTAGGCTCATATAAAAGCCTAATGCTTTCAATATGCATATCACTGCATATAGATTTAAGATAATTATTAAGCTTATTTAAAAAATTTATTCTAGCTTCATAAATAGCCTTTAATGCTTCACTTAAATCAGAAGTTAGAACATTTAGCATAACTGTATCAATAGTCTTTTCCTTTAAAAGGGCATTTCTTTCGTTTAAAAGCTTTTTATATCTACCAGACATATTGAGATACATTTTATCTAATAAAGAAATATTTAAGTCCAAAAAACGCCTTTTCTCAAGCTTTGAACCATTAACTAAGGAAATATCAGATGGTGAAATCATACAAACATTTAAATTTCCAATATATTCACCAGTTTTTTTTATTTCTCTATTATTAATGAATAATCCTTTACCATCCTTAGAAATAGTGACCTTATATTTCTTATCATCATCAATTTCGATTTTAGAATATTCCTTACCAAAGGTGATGACATTAGATAAATCATTAGTTCTTTCAGATTTTGTTGTTGAAGCTAAATAGATAGCCTCAAGCACAGAGGTTTTCCCTGTAGCATTTTTGCCACTGAAAATAACAAAGGAATTATTAACATTAATTTCTTTCTTTTCAAAAAGTCTGAAATTAGTTAATCTTATTGATTTTATCATTCAATTATAAATTCTTTGTTATCAGCCTTAATAACATCACCAGGATAAAGCTTTCTACCTCTTCTAGCTTCAAGCTCACCATTTACGAAGACTTCATTTTCTGCAAGATAGAACTTAGCTGCTCCTCCTGATGGAATGATATCCTCGATTTTTAATAATTGCTGTAATGTTATGTAAGGTGTTGTAATTTTTAATGGCTTCATACTCAAAACCCCTTTCTATATGATTATATCATATAGGTCAAAAACGTGCAATTATTTTCCTTTATTTTTTATTTTTATTTTTCTTATATATAATTAATGGGATTTTATCAAAAAATCAAAATAAAACGTTTTAAACGCTTTTAGACAAAAGAAAAGACCAGTACGAGACTGGTCATATAATTAAATCTAATTAATCCATTCTTACTGGTAAAATTAGCTGAGTAAGATTTGCATCCTTTTCACCACGAATAACGAATGGTCTAATTTCACCTGTTAAATTTAATGAAATTTCAGTAGACATAAAGCTCTTTAATGCCTCAAGTAGATATCTAGATGAGAATCCAATAGTAATAGGATTTTCAGCATCTACATAAGTTGGAATAACCTCTTCACGAGCATCACCATATACTGTATTGTTTGTAGAAATTTCAACTGTTCTATCCTTACGAATTGAAAGCTTAATAATTGAATAAGTAATTTCCTTATCTCTTTCCTTATCACGAGGAGATAATAAAGATACTCTTTCTACTGCTTCAACTAATTCATCCTTGTTAAACTTAATAACAATTGGGAATGTACTTGGAATAAGTCTTGATGTATCAGGATAGTTACCTTCAAGTAATCTAGTCTGGAAGCATACATTTCTAAACTGAGCTAATAATCTATTTTGTGTGAAATATAAGCTAACATCACCATCATAATTATCTAATGCCTTAACTAATTCATCTAGAGACTTATTAGGAATAGTTAAATTAAAATCTGAATATTCAGCAATTGAAGTAATCTTCTGAGAAAGTCTGAATGAATCAGTTGCAGTAACAACTAGGTTACCACCATTATGAGAGAAATTTACACCTGCTAGAATTGGCTTCTTTTCAGTCTGTGCAGTTGCAAATACTGTTTCCTTAACTAAAGACTTAATAATATCAGAATGTAATACTAGAGGATTTTCAAGTGGTACAAAATCAATCTTTGGATATTCTAATGCATCCATAATGTGAAGCTTATATTCACCACGGTCTGCCTTAATAATTAAAATTCTATCATCTGATAAGAATAAATTAACCTTCTTAGAATTAATCTTTCTAATGATATCAATAAATAATCTACCAGGAACTACAGTAGATCCAGCTTCAACAATATTTAAAGACTGATCAGAAACTGTAACCTCTACAGAAATATCATTATTAGATGAAGTCATGAATAAGTCTACATCTGTTGCATAGAACTTAATACCTGTGATAATAGGCATTGGAGATTTATTAGGTAAACCTCTTGAAATTATGTTTAAGTTTTCAAGTAAAACTTCTCTATCGATTGTTATGTTCATAATGTCCTCCAAAAAAATTGAATTATTATTTTTCTTTATTATTATAGT
>JAILEP010000020.1 GCA_024697825.1 Acholeplasmatales bacterium | reverse complement strand
GCTAGAATCGATATTTTTGTTGTAGAACAGAATTGTCCCTATTCAGATTTAGATGATTATGATTTAGATTGTTATCATATTATGGTATACGATAATGATAAGCTTAAAGCCTATCTTCTATTTCTATCTATTACACGAAGATAGGCTTTAAGCTTATCATTATCGTATACCATAATATGATAACAATCTAAATCATAATCATCTAAATCTGAATAGGGACAATTCTGTTCTACAACAAAAATATCGATTCTAGCCTTTAATATTTCATAAAGCTCATAGGTTGTGAGCTCATTAAAATGCTTAGTTATTACCTTCATTATCTTCTTCTCTAGTATGGCCAGTTACCTCATCAAGAATAGTTAAGAAATTACCTAAGCCCTCACGCTTTTCACTTGATGTAATAATGAATCTATCATTTTCATCAAGCTCTAAGGCATCAATAATTTGCTGCTTATGCTTCTTTCTATCAATATTCTTAATCTTATCTGACTTTGTCGCAATAATTGTTACAGGACGATTATAATATTTTACAAAATGATACATTGCAATATCATCCTCAGTAGGCTTATGACGGAAATCAACAAGTAGGAATACCATTTTTAGGTTTTCTCTTGTCATTACATAATCCTCAATCATTTTACCAAATGTAGCCTTAATAGACTTGGCAACATTAGCAAAGCCATAGCCTGGTACATCGACTAAATAAAAATCGTCGTTAATTAAAAAGAAATTTAATGTTTGAGTCTTACCAGGATTTGACGAAGTCTTGGCAAGCTTCTTACGATTTGTAACCATATTAATAAATGATGATTTACCTACATTGCTTCGGCCGCAGAACATTACCTCGATTCTGTCAGCTTCTGGTAGGGATGCCTCATCAACAGCTGATTTAATAAATTCTGCGTTTTTGATTATCATTAATTATTACCCCTTATATCTAGCATATAATCTGTTTCTATTAAAATATCCTTAATCTGCTTAAATTTTAATAAATTTAATGCAACATCCATGTCGTACTTCTTGCAAGACTGGATATTTGAATCCTGAGGATTTAATTCCTCATCATTGTATTTTCCAACAAAATATGTAACTTCCTTAGATCTACCCTTCGCAGCCATATTGTAGCGAATTGTTCTCTTTAAGCCCGGAATGATTTCTGGCTTTACACCAGTTTCCTCATAGCACTCTCTTAAAGCACAATCTAAATCTGTTTCACCCTTCCTTATGTGACCCTTAGGGAAACCATATGTTCCACTTGGCTCCATAATTAATACATACTCTCTCTTACCTAATTTGTCAGTGTAAAGTATTACACCACATGAATGTTCTTCCATACTGTCCTCTTTCCCTAGAGGTTATAAATCTTGCTATATTTCTCCTTTAAGTAAGTAATATAATAATTAGGATTAAATTCCTCATTTGTCGCAAGCTTTATAAGCTCCATATTCTTAATACTTCTTCCATACTGATGAACATGCTCACCTAGCCATCTATTGATAGGTGCGAAATTACCATGCTCCATACAAGCATCGATATTAATATCCTTAATGATAGAATAATAGAATTGTGCTGACATCGCACTACCTAAAGCGTATGTTGGGAAGTATCCAAATCCACTAGACCAGTGCATATCCTGATAACAGCCCTCCTTCTTATTATTTGGTATTATACCTAAATATTCATTCATTAAATTATTAAATCTTGAAGAAATACCCTTCTCATCTAGTTTACCACTAAATAATTCTTTTTCAATCTTATATCGAATTAAAACGTGAAAAGGATAAGTTAATTCATCTGCCTCAGTACGAGTAAATTGGGCTGTGACATCATTGACATAATAATAAATATCATCCTCAGTAAAGCCATTTAGCTCAATTGGGAATGTATCCTTAAGAATAGGATATAGGAATTTAATAAAGGCTCTACTTCTTCCTAAATAATTTTCATAAAATCTTGATTGTGATTCATGAATTGCACAAGATGTACCACCTGCAAGAACAGTTCCATCATATTTATGATCTACCTGTAGCTCATATGTTGCATGACCAACCTCATGCATAACAGAGAATATATTAGAGAATAATAAATCCTCACTATATGATGTTGTAGTTCTTACATCATTTGAATTAAAACAATCAGTAAATGGATGTAATGTTTCACCAATATAACCATTCTTATCTGTATAATTCATACATTCACAAATTCTTTTAGTAAGCTCCTTTTGCTTATCTATTGGAAATTTTACCTTTGCTATAGCTGTATTATATTTCTTAGGCATAGCTAATATCTTTTTAACAAGTGGAGCGATTTCACTCTCAAGCTTATCAAAGAATTCATCATATTTTTCTTCTGTGAAATCATCCTCCATCTCATTTAATAAAACATCATAGCCATGATATTTACCATCTAAGCATTTAATGATTTCCTTATTAACATCAATAAGCTTACCTAATTGAATTTCAAATTCATCATAATTTAAATCATCATGGGCCTTCTGCCAGGCAAGGGAAGCCTTATCAGAAATTTCCATTTCCTTAAATTTAAGCTCATTAGGAATCTTTCTTTTCTTATCAAGCTCAATAAGCTCAAATTTAACTGCCTTTCTATCGACCTCATTTAAATCCTCTGGATCATTTACTAAGGCCTTAATGACATTGTAATATTCATCAGATTGATTAATTTCAATGATCTTTCTTACAAAAAAAGATGAAACATCCATTGAATTTTCCTTATCATTCTTAGGACAAATTGTAGCCTCATCAAAGCTAATTACATGAGCTGCATATTCATAATATTTCAATTCATCCCTAAATTTTCTATATTTTTCTGCATTTGTCACTATACTCACCTACAATCTTTATAGCTGTCTTTAAACCATCAAGGGCTGCACTAGTAATACCACCAGCATAGCCTGCACCCTCACCAATTGGGTAAATACCATCAATTGATGAAATTCTTTCTTCATTTCTTATAATTCTAACTGGACATGATGATCTAGATTCAATTCCAATTAAAATTGCGTCTGGATAATTAAAGCCATGAAGCTTCTTATCAAATTCTTGAATACCAAATTTTAAATGCTCAATAACATAATCAGGAAGGCATCCTCTTAAATCAGTTAGGAATAGGCCATGAGGATAGGTAGTTTTAACACTTCTTAATTCCTTAGCTACCTCATCATTTAAAAATTCCTTAACTAAATTAGCAGGTGCTCTATAATCTCCTGCAAGCTTATAAGCTAAATGCTCATAATGCTCCTGATAATCTAAGCCATCAAGTGGAGAGCCCTTATCAAAATCCTTAGGCTTTACCTCTACTAACACTGCTGAATTAGAATTAAATGAGCCTCTATCATTATTACTCATTCCATTTACTACAACAGTTTCATTATCTGATTGGCTTGCAAGCACATAGCCACCAGGACACATACAAAATGTATAAACTCCTCTCTCTTCACTATGAGTGGCAAGCTTATAATAAGCAGTTGGTAAATATTTGCTAAATTTACCATACTGGCTCTTATTAATTAATTCAGCTGGATGCTCAATTCTAACACCCATCGAAAAGGCCTTTTGCTCAAGATTCATATGCATATCATTATATAAATGTCTAATTGTATCCTTAGCTGAATGACCAAGACCTAAAATTAAATGATCTGTATTAAAATGATATTCCTCATTAGTAATATTATTTACCGCAGTAACATCTAAATTCTTATTGCCCTTCGCATCTAAAAATGTAGTATCAAAATAGAATTCACCACCAAGGGATTCTATTTCAAGTCTAATATTTTTAACAATTATTTCTAAATAATCTGTTCCAATATGAGGCTTAGATTCATATAAAATATCCTCCTTAGCCCCATGCTTATAAAATTCATATAAAATAAAGGCAATTAAAGGATCCTTTAAATTAGTTGTAAGCTTTCCATCTGAAAATGTACCAGCTCCACCTTCACCAAATTGAACATTAGAATTAGGTGATAATACCTTATTCTTTAAAAAGTCATTAACCTTTTCCTTTCTAATTTCAATTTTAGAACCACGCTCTATAACAATAGGCTTAGCATTACATCTAGCTAAATATAAGGCACAAAACATACCAGCAGGTCCAAAACCTACTACAACAGGTCTTTTCTCTCCCTTATATTCCTTATATTCTAATGAATAATTCTTTTCCTTATAAGGAGTAATATTCTTATCATTTAGCTTTTTATTAGTATCAATCATTAAATTATAAACTAAATGAATATCATCCTTATTTCTAGCATCAACAGATTTAAGTAAAATTTTATATTCAAATTTATCTAATTTATATTTCTTCTTTAAAGCTGAAACTAAATCAGCCTGTGGTGTAGTCTTAAAATTATTAATCTGATATTTCATTTTTAATAGCCTCACTTACTTGAATTGCAGATAAGAAGGCAAATGATAAATTAAATCCACCACAAATACCATCAGTATCAATTACCTCACCCATAAAGAAAATATGACCATCATCAACAGTAGATAAATTTCTTCTTAATGAAGATACATCAACACCACCACTTGATACCTGAGAGAATTCAAAATCATATGTTCCCTTAATATTAAATCTTAAATCAGTAGGGTCTAGCTTATTCTTTTCAACATATTCAAGCATCTTAGGATTTAAAACAGTTAAATATGAATCATATTCCTCATCTACTAAAGAAACCCTTAAAACAGGCTCTTCCATAAAATTATGATTATAATAACCAGATAAATTCATAATACAAATACCTGAAATACCATCATCCTTAAAAACAACCTCACCCTTCTCCTCATGGATTAAAATACCACCAGAATATAAAGCAACAGTTGCTTTAGCACGAACTCCAGAAATAGCCTTAACATTTTCCCTTAGCTTAAAGCCAACTAAAGATGGTTTAAATTCATTCATTCTAACACCTATAGATTCAACAACACTATAATCAGGCTTGTTCTTTAAGCCAGATGGAGACCCAATACCAATTGCGACATAATCAAAGGCCTCACTTCTATGATTGATATAATATTTATCATTCTTTTTAGTAATTTCAGTTACCTTTAAATCAACGATTTCGCCCTTTAAATTAATAGTTAAAGCATTTAATACTGATAATGATGATTCAGATAAAGGATACATTCTTCCCTCACTATCATCCTTAGTATAGATTTTAAGCTCCTTAAAGGTATCAAATAATTCATCCTTAAAGCGATGAATCAATCTTTCTGCAACCTCACTACCATAATAATATTCAGCACTTAAATTGCGATTAGAAATATTACATCTACCATTGCCAGAGGCAAGTATCTTTCTTCCAATTTTACCGTCATTAAATATAGTATAATCAATATTTAATTTTTCTAATTTGTTAGCAAGCATCAAACCTGACGCACCTGCACCTATAATTGCAACCTTCATAATAAACACCTAAACTATTTTAACATATAATATAATTCTTATAAAGAATTAATTCCTAGTAAAAAGTCCAGATTTTGAATTAAAAAAGGAATGAGGTTTCCCTCATTCCCTAAACTAGCATCTAAATATTATAATTTTAAATTATTCCTCTGTACTTTTGTCTATGATACAATTATTTTTCTTACATTTAGTAATAAATTTTGTTCTTAGCTCTTCATAATTAGAATCATCTAATTTTGAAATCTTAATATTTGTTCTCGTTGTTTCATCATATGATTTATATCTACTAGAATAACCAAAATGCTTATCATGTGTATATTTGTACTCACAACTATAATTCATATAAGATAAATCAATTTGAGTAACCTTTTGAGAATCTCTTTTTACTGTTTTCATATTATT
>JAILEP010000137.1 GCA_024697825.1 Acholeplasmatales bacterium | reverse complement strand
ATACTATGGATACTATCATTAACCCAATTAGAAGAGAATATTCTTGGGGCTATTCTCCTGAATATTTCTTATCTGCAGTTAATGATACATCTCCAATCTATTCTAAGCATTATACTGAAATTCATGAAATGCCTTTAACGGATGTAGATGATATATTAAAGACTGTAGAAGGAGAAAAGAGAATTTCCTTCGATAAAAAATATGCAGAGGATATCTTTGTAAATTACGAAAATCACAAATAATATAGTAAAGTCCAGTTTCAAAATCTGGACTTTTTATATTGTATAAATCTTGTAAATTAAGTCAGTTTGGTTGAATTAGTGTTAATTATATAATATAATTAATTTAGTTTTGATAAGAATACCAGGAGGGTAAGATGAAGAAGGGTTTAATACTAGGAATGGCAGGAATATTATTTTTAGTATCCTGTGGAGCTAAGGAAAAAGCTAGCTCAAGCTGTGATGCATGTCATGGTAGTGTAATAAGTGAATCAAGTGAGTCTAGTGATGTATATGTACCAAGCAGTATATATTCAGTAGCAAGCTCAAGCGCTAAGAGTACAGGTATGGCAACAAGCTATAGTATTGCTCAATCATCAGCTGGATCAGTTACTGTATTTAGCTCAGTAGTAGAATCTAAAGCAGATTCAACTTCTGCAGCAAGTACAAGTGATGCAGGAGAGACTACTACATCATCAGATGAAGGTAGCTGGTTACCTTGGGTATAATACAAGAAAGGGAGAAAAGGGAAAATGAAATTAAAAAAGGTCTTATTTGCAGTATTAACATTTGCGTTTGTACTATTAACATTTTCTGGGTTTAAGAGTATAGCAGCTGATAAAACAGCTACATATACAGTTACTTCTACATCAGCTGTAACAACTGAAAATGCACCAGATGGAACAAGTGAAACATATAGTTCAACTTATTCCGGCAAATGTCAGTTAACATCAGGTAATTCTATGACACTTACATTATCTGGATATGCCGGATATAAGGTTACAGGTTTAACTTTAAGTATGAAGTCAAATACAAGTAAAGGTGCTGGTAGTTTATCTGCAGTAGCTGGCACAAGAACATTAGCATCAATTAAAGACTCAAAGTTTAATACTAGTAATTGGAATGGAGCCTGGTCAACGAAATATGTGAATATTACACCTGATTTTACATCTTATGTAGTTGGAACTGGTGAGAATATTGTAATTACTATTGCAGCTACTGAAAATTCATTATATTGTGAATCATTTACAATAACATATGATGAAGCAACACTTTCTGATTATGTTACTACTAGTTCAACTAAATCTAGCTTAAGAGTTGATTATGATAAAGAAGTAGTATCAATTAATGATTATACATATTCATTAGTAACTGATGTTACATCTTTAGCGGATGGTGATAAGTTAGTTATCGCTGCAAAGGATTATGATGTGGCACTTGGCTCTACACAAAATGATAATAATAGAGCAGAAGCTGCTGTAACAAAGTTAAATGAAGGTGCTTCAATTAATTTTAATGATAATTCAGGTGTGCAGATTTTAACACTTGTGGCAAGCGATACAAATTTTAAGTTTTACACTGGAAAAGGATATTTATATGCATCAAGTTCAAGTTCAAACCACTTAAAAACCACAACCAGTACATCAAATGCTAATTCGATATTCTCTATCACTCTAGCTGATGAAACAGGCGTTGCAACAATAACAGCGCAGGGTACAAATACTATAAATACTATTAAATATAATAGTTCAAGTGATTTATTCTCATGCTATGCTGCGGATAATACTAATCAAGATGATATCGTAATTTATAAAGAAGCTTCAGTTGGTACAACAGAAGTGAACTCATATACATTTACTACAGTTAAGATTAGATTTGGTGGAGTTATTACCACTTCACTTTATAATGAATTAGTTGCAGAATCTGCAACATTTGGTATTGAATTATCAACTAATTCAAATTTCTCTTCATCTGAGACTAAGACTTATACAATGACTCCAGCAGTAAATGGTGATAATTATCAGTGGGCAGCTGTAGTAACTACACCAGTTGATAAATATGCAACTACTATTTATGCTAGAGCTTATGTAGTAATAAGTGGTACTACATATTACATGAATGCTACAAATTATAGTGTTAATAGTATTGCACAATATTATGTAGATAATGCAGCTACATTAGGAATAACAGATACAGGTATGTTATCTGCTTTAGCGGAGGCATAATATGAAAGAATATATAAAGCCTTTATTAGAAGAAGAAAATCTAGAAATGGAAGATATTATGACTTCATCTTCATTTGGTGGGAAAGAGCCAGGTGATGTTGATGTTGATTTCTGGAATGATTAATAAAAGATTAGGTCAAGCATTTGCTTGGCCTATTTTTATGATATAATATTTATGTTTTTGAGGAGATTTGTTATGAAGGGTAAAAAGAAATTAAAAATAACTACAGGCATATCTGCATTTATTACCTTACTAAGCTTTGGTTATAAGATGGGATTATCTGTTATGACTATGTCTTTAGTCTTATTCATTGCAAGTATATCTACGTTAATGGTATTTATTTGTAAGGTATTATTTGTAAAGAATATAACTAAGGATAGAGCTAAAAAGAAGAAAGCATATTTATTTATGGCTTTAGCTGTATTAATATATGCATTAATATTTATAGCCTTTGTAGTATTAAAGATTAATGATATAGATATATCTAATGATAAATCTTATGAGGGATGGCAGGGAGCCTTATTAATAGGCTTTATGCTAGTGATGTTTATTCTTACAGTTATTGGCCTTAAGGGAGCACTTGAAAAGACTGATATTATGGTTACTGGATTACAGGAAATGACTTTTGTGTCTGCACTTGCAGATTTAGTAATTATTGAAGAATTTGTTTCAAGAATTATTCTTGAATATAAGGAAATTAGCTATATGGATAAGATCAATTCATATTTCTGCTTAGGATGTGGATGTGCAATGATTTTAACTGCATTTATAATGCTAATTAAATTTGTAAGATATGATGCTAATTTATATAAATAATTTATTAAGAAGAGCCTAGAGCTCTTTTTATTTTTGGTCAAAGGTGTTATAATTATATAAATGCGAAAACCATTGAAAATTAAATAAAAGGAGGAAAATAAAAATGGCAAATCGTTTTATGTTAAATGAAACTTCCTATCATGGACATGGAGCAATCCAGAACATTGTTCCTGAAATTGAAGCAAGGGGCTTCAAGAAGGTATTAGTATGTAGTGACCCTGATCTAGTTAAGTTTGGTGTTACTGCAAAGGTTACTGATTTATTAGATGCAGCAAAGATTCCTTATGAGCTTTACTCAAATATTAAGCCAAACCCAACAATCGAAAATGTTCAGTCTGGTGTAGCTGCTTGTAAGAAGGCTAAGGCTGATGTAATTGTTGCTATTGGTGGTGGTTCATCAATGGATACATCTAAGGCAATTGGTATTATTATGACTAACCCTGAATTTGCAGATGTTAGATCATTAGAGGGTGTCGCTCCTACAAAGAAGCCATGTCTACCTATTATTGCTGTTGCTACAACTGCAGGTACTGCAGCTGAGGTAACTATTAATTATGTTATTACTGATGTTGAAAAGAAGAGAAAGTTCGTATGTGTAGACGTACATGATATGCCTATTATTGCAATTGTAGATCCAGATATGATGGCTACAATGCCTAAGGGCTTAACTGCATCTACAGGTATGGATGCTTTAACTCATGCAATTGAAGGCTATATTACTCGTGGCGCATGGGAAATGTCTGATATGTTCCATATTAAGGCCATTGAATTAATTGGTAAGAATTTAAGAGGTGCAGTTGCTAATGACCCTGATGGTCGTGAGGGCATGGCACTAGGTCAGTATATTGCAGGTATGGGATTCTCTAATGTAGGCTTAGGTATTGACCATGCAATGGCTCATACATTATCTGCATATTATGATGTACCTCATGGTGTTGCTTGTGCAATGCTACTTCCTATTTCTATGGAATTCAGCCAGGATGTTACAGGTACTAAGTTTAGAGATATCGCTAAGGCTTTAGGTGTTGCAGGTACTGAAAACATGACTGAGAAGGAATATAGAGCTGCAGCTATTAATGCAGTTAAGAAGCTATCTCAGGATGTTGGTATTCCAACTAAGTGTGAAAAGATTTTGGCTAGTGATTTAGATAATCTAGCTAAGGATGCGTTAAATGATGCTTGCTACCCTGGTAATCCTAAGGAAGCTACTAAGGAAGAAGTTATTGCAATGTTTAAGAAGCTAATGTAGTTTTGATATAGGCTATCGCTTGATAGCCTATTTTTTTCTTTTAATAGCTTTAAATAAATGATAAAATCTAATGCGAGGTATTAATATGATAAAATACATTTTATTTGATTTAGATGGGACATTATTAGATTTTAAGGCAGGAGAAAGAAATGCCTTTACTGATACAATTAATAAATTTACTAATTATAAGCTAAAGGAAGAGGATATCCTTAAATTTAGTGATATTAATGAAAGATTATTTAATGAATTTGCAAGTGGAAAGATTAAGGAAAGAATAATCTTCCAGGAAGCTAGATTTAAAGAAATCTATGAATATTTAGGTATAGATGCCAATGTATCTGAATCTAATAAATATTATGTTGAATCACTTAAATATCAGGCTAATAAATATAGTGATGTTGATAGCTGTATTAAATACCTATATGGCAAATATAAGCTATATATTGCATCTAATGGACAGTCAATGGTTCAATATAAAAGACTTGAAACATCTGGACTAGATAAATATTTTGAAAAATATTATATTAGTGAGGATGCAGGTGCTAATAAGCCAGATGTAGAATTCTTTAATTATATATTTAATGATTTAAATGATAATGATAAGGATTCATATGTCATAATAGGAGATAGAGATAATACAGATATCCTAGGTGGTATTAATGCTGGCATTAAAACAATGCTATTAAATAGAGATGATGTAAATGTAAAATATCATGCAGATTACGAAATTAAATCTCTAGATGAAATAAAGGATATATTATAAATTAAAATAGAACTGTGATGTATTAAGTTTATCTTATAAAATCACAGTTTTTTTATTTTCGTTTCTAAAAAAATGTAATGAGCTACCTATTATTATTTATGAAGAAGGAAAGAATTCTTCAAATTAAATGAAAGGAGGTAGCGCATTATGAATAATTATACAGTGAAATACACAGCTTTAAATGATAT
>JAILEP010000136.1 GCA_024697825.1 Acholeplasmatales bacterium | reverse complement strand
TAATGCTTGTCCTAATCCCATTAATAAAGAAACTATTATGATATTCCAAATATTAATATCTAAAAATGATAATAATCCTTCTGCGATAATAATAGTTTCTTTATTAATGGGATTAGGACAAGCATTATATTCAGTTCCCATTAATTTAATATTTACATTTGGAGATAAGAAGACTAATGTAGGTAAATTTATGATTGCGACTAACATTGGTAAGCTTATTTTTACATTAGTATCTGGATTTATATTATCTAGTACAATTAAGAATTCATTTTTAATATTATCGATTGCCTCTATTGTATTTTATATTTTATGCTTCATTCCTTTAATATTTGCATATAAGGAGCTAGTAGAAAAATATAAAGCTTATAAGGAGGAACCTAAGGAAGAAATTCATATCGATAAATGGTTTATATTATTTCATGTAAGCTTTGGCTTATTTCAGCCAGTAATGGATAATATAGTACCACTATATTTATATATGAATGATCTATCATTTCAGGCTGTAACTATTGTTATAGTTTTAGTTGAATTCTTAAAGATCATTGCAAATTATATATCTCAGGCAATGGTAAGAAGAGGGAAAGCCATTATTTTGGTCATAACAGGCTTTTTCTTATTCATGGTAAGCATTATATCAATTCTATTCATAAAGAATTCTATAGCCTTATATATATTCTCCTGTACGGCATCAGTATCATTCCCATTAACATTTGTTCCGATGTTTGGCTTATATTGTAACTATGTAAAGGATACAAATAATGTCTTTAATGGAATGACTAGAAGAGATTTCGATATTTTTTCATTTAGACCTGGAATGTATGCGTTAAGCTATTTAGGCTTTGCGTTATATCCATGCTTAATTGTTGGTGTAATTGCAGTACCTATTATGCTAGTAGCTGAAATTAAGCTTTTGAAGAGCTCTAAGTAAAATGAAGAGTACCCCTAAAGTTGGACTAGAGAAATCTAGAAAGACTAAGGGGTATTTTTTATTATGAGATTAAAAGATGAAAGCTTTTTGAGAAAAAAGGCGAATATTTTATTGCAACAATTACAAATTATTCTAATTTAAATTTAACTATTGGTAGTGAATCATATGGATATGTTGCATATTACGCAACTGAAATTATTACAGAATAATAAATAATACTGGACAATAATGATATTTTTGTGCTATTATATATTCTACCCACTAAAAGAGGTTTATATGAGAATTGATTTAAATGAATTAAATGAAATAACTAAATCATGCGTAGAAAATGGCGTAGGATTAATATCTAATAGGTCATTTAAATACAAGAACTACCAGGTTACTGTCTATAGAATATATTCGGATTCATTTATCGGAATGCATGAAGCAGATGATGAATTCATATATGTCCTAGAAGGAAATGGATATATTTTCTATGATGGTAATAAGGATGCTTTATATCCGGGAATAATCTATTTTACTGAAAAAGGAAGAGAGCTTAGTATTACAAGCACTGACCCAGAGGAGCTAGTAATACTTGAAATTAAAAAGCTTTAAATTCTTACAATTAAATTACAGATTTGTGATATTTAGCATTTGGTACATAATTTAAAATTGTAGTAAAGAAGGTGTATCTCATGGTAACATATGAGCAAATTAAAAACAGTGAAGAGGTTAATACCTATATTAAAGCCGCAGATGCGTCTTTAATTGCACTTGGATATACTGAGCATTCATTCGCACATGTAACTAAGGTTGCGGAGGATGCTGGATATATACTAGAGACATTAGGCTTTAGTGAGCATGATGTCGAGCTTGTTAAGGTTGCAGGCTATTTACATGATATTGGAAACCTTGTTAACAGAATTGACCATTCTCAGAGTGGTGCAATTATGGCATTCCGTATCTTAGACCATTTACGAATGGATCCATCTGATATCGCAAAGATTGTGACAGCGATTGGCAATCATGATGAGGGAACAGGTGTTCCGGTTAATGCAATTGCCGCTGCATTAATCCTTGCAGATAAGGCAGATGTAAGAAGAAGTAGAGTTAGAAATCAAGACCCTACTACCTTCGATATTCATGATAGAGTTAATTACTCTGTTACAAAATCACAGCTTAAAATAAATCAGGAGCATACAATCATTAAGCTAAAGCTTGAAATTGACACAAAGATTAGTCCAGTTATGGAATATTTTGAAATATTTATGTCAAGAATGATTCTATGCCGTAGGGCCGCAGAAACCCTTGGCCTAAGTTTTAAGCTAATTATTAATGAACAGTCATTAATGTAAAGAAAAGCCAGTACAAATTGTACTGGTTTCTTTCATTTTGACTCAAAAATTTACCAGAAATTTACAATTAATTTACAATTCAACAAAAGATTGACAAATAACCTTACATTATAATAAAATTATAAGGGTTGTTTAAGAACAACTTTAATTTAATTAAAAATTTAAATTTAAAGGGGTTTCTCATGGAAATATTTGAAAGTATTCTTGCCTTATTAGCTGGTATTGGTGTTTTTATTACTGGTATGAACATGATGTCATCAAGTTTACAGAAGGCAGCAGGACCTGGAATGAAGAAGCTTATTGGTAAAATTACTAATAACAGATTTGCAGGTGTCGGAGTCGGTGCAGCAGTTACCGCTCTAATTCAGTCATCGGCTGCAACAACAGTCATGGCAATTGGTTTCGTTAATGCCGGTGCAATGACGTTAACACAAGCTACTTCGATTATTATGGGTGCTAATATTGGTACAACTATCACAGGTGTATTAGTATCTTTCTCTAGCTTAAATGTTTCATTATACGCTTCAGTTTTAGCATTTATTGGTGTAATGATGATGTTCATCAATAAGCCAAGAGTTAAAACTGTTGGTGGAATTATTTGTGGTCTAGGTTTAATCTTTATCGGTTTATCACTAATGAGTGATGCATTTGACAATGATGCAATCAGGGGAGTATTCCAGGATATCTTTACTGCAATTGATTTCCCACTTTTATTATTAGTGCTTGGTATTGTATTTACAGCCTTAATGCAGTCTTCATCTGCAATGACAGGTTTAATTATCGTTATGGCAAGCAGTGGTGCTATCGCATTCTCTAGTGCATTATATGTAATTTTAGGTGCGAATATTGGTACATGTGTTACTGCCTTAATCGCAACTGTAGGTACTACAACAAATGCCAAGAGAACAGGTATAATCCATTTATTATTCAATTTGGCAGGTACATTTGTATTTACAATTGTTATTTGGGTATTTGAGGATTGGGTAGTTGATAAGCTAATGCTAATTGATGAAACATTCCGTATCGCAATATTCCATATTATCTTCAATGTAACTACAACAATTTTATTATTACCATTCATCAAATATCTTGTTAAGCTTGCAGAGCTTATTATTAGAGACAAGAAGGATGAAAGACAGAACGCTCTTAAATTTATTGATGATCGTCTTCTTAGAACTCCAGCAATCGCTGTAATGCAGGTTAAGAAGGAAATCGAAAATATGGCTAATCTTTCTAAGACAAATCTAGAAAAGGCATTTAATGTTATTATCACTCAGGAAACAGCTGATGGAGAAGAGATTTGTAAAAGAGAGGATGAGATTGACTATATCAATTCAGAAATTACTAAGTTCTTAATTAAGCTATCTCCACTTGTTTCAGGTGAAGCTTTAACTCAGGTTGGTTCATATTATCACGTTGTTAACGATATTGAACGTATTGGTGACCATGCTCAAAACTTCTATGATGCCGCTATTGAAATGAAGGAACAAGGAATTCATTTCTCAGATGCAGCAGTAGTAGAATTAAAGGCAATGTATGATACAATTGATAAGATGTATGATTTAGCTATGAAGACATTTGATACAACTGCATCAGTTAATCTACATGACCTAGATGTACTTGAGGAAGAATCAGATGAACAGAAGAAACAGCTATCTATGGCTCATTTTGAAAGATTATCTCAGGAAAACTGTACAATGGAGCTAGGAGGCTTCTTTACATCACTTATTGCAGGTCTTGAACGTGTTGGTGACCATTTAACTAATATTGGTTATTCAATTCAGGACCCAACTGGTGATCAAAAGAAGGCTAGTCCTGTAATTTAATTAATAATATACTACGATATATATTTACTTAATCGCAAAATTTAAAAGTTGGCTAGTGCCAACTTTTTTAATTTTTAAGAATGCATATTTTGTTATGAATCCAATTGGTATCATTATGAGATAATGGATGAGCTAAAACAATTACCAAAATAAGAAGATGTGACAATCATATTTATTAAAAGAATTATTTTACTAGTATTTAAAAAGTATTTAGATAAATTTAAAATAAAATACTAGAAATTATAGCAAAATATGGTGTTTGGATAGTATAATGAAAGTAGCTTTTAAAAAACATATATTTATAGTATGAAAATATCGAGATAGGAGACAAGATTCATGAAAATAATTAAAATTGATTATGGTCAGCTACCACTTTTCGCTTCAAGAAACAAAAATATACTTGCACATTTTGATTTTTTAGATGATATGATTATTTATACTAGGGAAGATGAAAAGAAGGAAATAAGGCTAAATGATGACCCAGAAACCTTTAATAATATAATGGCATTGCTTAAGGATGCTGATATTGAGTCATGGGAAAAATCATATGTAGATAACCGAATTTTAGATGGTCAGGTATTTAGAGCTTATATTTATTTTGATGATGGTAGTGTTAAAGAGGTTAAATGTCAAAATAAATATCCAAAGGGCTTTAAGAATTTAAGAGAAATAAATAGAATTTGTTATTACTATTAAAAAAGACTTCCAAGCGGAAGTCTTTTTCTTATGCAAGTATCATACAAACTAATATACCAAGTACAGCAGATATAATAATTAATAAAATAGAATTAATCTTTTTCTTAAATACTAGTTTTACAAAGAAGTAGATTATAACAAGTGCACTTAGAATAATAAAAGATGCGAGCTCCTTGTAGGTAAATACCCAGGATTCAATGCTTTCATAGCCTAATTGCTTTATTGCAAGGGATAAACCTGTATAAACAATTAATCCAATTACTACTGGCTTAATACCATTTAAGAAGAATGTAACATATTTATTCTTTATGAATTTCTTTAATATAGACGCAACTAATAAAATAATTATAAATGATGGAAGAACTACACCTAGTGTTGCGACTATAGAGGCTAAAATACCAGCCTGAGTTGCACCAACATAGGTTGCCATATTTACGGCGATTGGTCCTGGTGTTGATTCACATACACCAATAAAATCATAAAATGCTTCCTCAGTTAACCAAGAATTAGTAAATACTGCATCCTTAATTAAAGGAATCATTGCATAACCACCACCAAAGGTGAATAGACCTATTTTAAAGAATTCCCAGAAGAGCTTAAGATAAATCATTGTCGTTTACCTCCTCTTCACTGACTTCATTTGTATTTTCTTCAGTCTCAGCTTCTACCTTTAGAGGCTCTTTCTTTTTAGTCTTTTTATCTATAATTGCATAGATAATTAATCCTAAAACTCCACCTGCTAAAATTAAGAAGATAGAAGAGAAAGAGAAGGAAATAAGCTCAAATGTAATTAAAATACCTACAATTAAGCATAGAATTACAATATTGAAGATGTTTTTCTTCATCTTCATAATCATGCCAACACCAGCCTTTAAAATTAAGAAGGCTACTGCACACTTAATACCTACAAAGGCATAAGCTACATATTTGTTGGCAATGAATTGATCAAAGAATAATGAAATAATAAATATTATTGTTAATGAAGGTAATACAACGCCAAGTGTCGCAAGAAGTGATCCTAAAAATTTACCCTTTGTATAACCTATATATGTTGCCATATTAATAGCCATAGGTCCAGGAGTAGATTCTGCGATAGCGATAATCTCTAATACCTCATCCTCGGTCATCCATTTATGCTTTTCAATTATTTCATCCTTTATCTGTGGTATCATAGCGTAACCACCACCAAAGGTGAAGATACCAAGCTTAAAGAATATTAAGAATAACTTTAAATATACCATTATTGACCTCCGTTTTTTATTATACCCCAAAAGAGGGTGTTTTTTAATAAATATTATACTCGTGGTTTAAATTTAATTATATAAATGGTAATATTTAAGAATAAAGCAGGTGGTTATAGTGAAGATATATTTAGTTGAATATATTAATAGTGATGTATATAAGCTATTAAAGGAAAAATATGAATTTACAGATAAAATAGAAGAATGTGATATTGTAATAAGTAGAAATCTTATTATTGATAAGACATTTATTGATAAGGCTAAAAATTTAAAATGTGCAGCTATGTATGGCACTGGTGTTGATGGTATAGATTTAGATTATGCTAAAAGTAAGGGTATAACTGTCTTTAATGCACCTAAATTTAATTCCTTAAGTGTTGCGGAATTAAATGTGTCATTAATGCTTGCAATATCTAGGAAGCTTGAAAAGGGTATTCATGATACTAAGGTAGAATCAGTAATTGATTATTCTGGTATGTTAGGTAATGAAATAACTGGTAAAACAGTTGGATTTGTTGGCCTTGGTAAAATATCTATGCTAACAGCTAAAATGCTTAAATTTGGCTTTGAATGTAATATTAAGGGCTGGTCTAGGACTAAAAAGAATATTGATTATATAAATGAAACTACATTAGATGATGTTTTAGATTCTGATTATGTAATATTAGGTCTTGCTTTAAATGATGAGACTAGACATTTTATTAATTTAGAAAAGCTTACTAAAATGAAAAAAACTACATATTTAATTAATGCTTGTAGAGGTGGCTTAGTAGCTCATGATGATTTAGTATATGCTTTAAAGAATAATATCATTAGAGGCTATGCGACTGATGTATTTGAGCATGAGCCTGTAGATATAAATGATGAATTATTAAAGCTTAATGTATTATCATTACCTCATGTTGGTGGAAATACTGAGGAATCATTATATAGAGTTGGTATTAAGATTAAGGAACAGATTGATGATTTCTTAGCTGGCAAGGAGCCTGAATTTAAGATAGTATAGGTTAAATCTTCATTTTAACCTTTTGGGTTACAAAACCTCTGAATGATGTTATAATGAATATAGGATTAATTTCGATTAATTTAATATTCTATTTAAATAATCATATAAGGGGGTTAAAAAATATGAGAACATTTAAATGCTTAGTTTGTGGTTTAGTCTTCACTGTAGAGGATGGAGAAGAACCAATTTGTCCAAAGTGCAAGGCAAAGGGCGATAAGCTAGTAGACATTACTGATCAGGTTGAGGCAGAAAAGAAGAATAAGTATGCTGGTACTCAAACAGAAAAGAATTTACAGGCAGCATTTGCAGGTGAATCAGAGGCTAGAAATAAATATACTTATTTTGCAAGCGTAGCTAAGAAGGAAGGCTATGAGCAGATTTCTGCATTATTCCTAAAGACTGCAGATAATGAGAAGGAGCATGCAAAGCTTTGGTTTAAGGAGCTTAAGGGTATTGGTAATACTGCAGAAAACCTAAAGGCAGCCGCTGAGGGTGAAAACTATGAGTGGACTGATATGTATGAGGGCTTCGCTAAAACTGCAGATGAAGAAGGCTTCCATGAGCTAGCTGCTAAATTTAGAGCAGTAGCTGTAATTGAAAAGCACCACGAGGAGCGCTATAGAGCATTACTACACAATGTAGAAATGAAGGAAGTATTTGAAAAATCTGAGGTTAAGATTTGGGAATGTAGAAATTGTGGCCATATTGTCATAGGTACTAAGGCACCAGAGGTATGTCCTGTATGTAATCATCCACAGTCTTACTTTGAGCTTAACGCTGAAAATTATTAATAAGCATAAAAAAAGTCCTGTTCGAGAGAACAGGGCTTCTTTTAATCTATTAGAATTACTTCTTAGATATTAGGTTTGCGATAGCTGGAGCAATTGCAACAACACCTGCAACGATATATAAAATACCACCTAAGATGAATGCAACACCTAAGCTAAACTGATCAGATAGAGCTTCCATATCATTAGCTGATAAATAGCTACCCTTAACTGTGAAGCATAGAATACCAGCAACGATTAAGCAGATAACTGCAACTAGGTTTAAGATACCAGCAACCTTGTCTAAAGCTGTAACCTTTAATAAAGGTAATACAACACCAGCACAAATGATTATTAATGCAATAAGTACAAGGATGAATGCGAAGATACCAGTGATTGCACCATCAGCATCATCTGCACCGAAGATAATATCAGCACCAGAAGCTGTTGTAGAAGTACTATATGATCCAACTGTTACTGTAAACTTAAGACCAGTAGTAGCTAGCATTAAGATGAAACCAACTAATGCAACTACGAATGCAATAATACCTGAGAACTTTAAAAATGTCTTCATTAGAACTTTTCCCCCTTTCTAATAGACTAAACTATTGATTTTGGTATAAATCATACCAATCTAATGTAATTATACCATATTTTATAAAAAAGAGAGAAATCAAATAAATCTAGTACAAAATGATATGTTTTGTAACATATAATTATTTCTAGGTATACGCTTTCAGGTTTAATTCAATTGTTCAAATATATATAATATATTTTGAAACAGGTGATTTTATGGATTATACTGCATTTATTTTTACAGTAATTCTAGCATTATTATTTGCTATCCCAGGCTTTGTTATGGGAAAAATTAAAATGGCTAATCCTAGCCATTTAAAAACTTTATCGGCAATACTTGTATATGTATGTGGTCCATGTATGGTCATCTCATCATTTATGAATATTGAATTTACATGGTACAACCTAGGACAAATGGGACTTTTCCTTTTAGTATCCTTAGGACTTCAAACAGTTTTTATGATGGCCATCTATTTTATTTTAAAGAAGAAATATGAAAATCCTCAATATAGAGTATTTACAATAGGTACTACACTTGGAAATGTTGGATTCTTTGGTCTACCTGTTGTAACATCTCTTATGCCAGATGAACCAATCGTTGCGGCATATTCATCAATATTCGTATTAACAATGAATATATTAGTATTTACAGTTGGTACATATTGCTTAACTAATGATAAGAGCTATATGAAGCTTAGAAATACAATTTTAAATCCAACTGCCATTGCAGCAATAATTGCTATGCCATTTTATATATTTGGTGTTAAGCAATATATTCCTAGTGCCTTTTATGATGGCTTTGCCTTACTTGGTAAAATGACTACCCCAGTATGTATGATAATTTTAGGTGTAAGACTTTCTCAAATGTCATTTAAGGTATTATTCCTAAGGGTGTTCCCATATATTACCTCATTATTTAAATTAATTATTTTCCCTTTATTTGCATATTTAGTAGTATATTTCTTACCACTTACAGATGCATTTAAGGCAAGTATATTTATCCTAGCCTCTACTCCTTGTGCATCAGTTATATTAAATATGGCTGAAATGTATGATGGTGAGAAGGAGCTCGCAGCTAATTGTGTATTAATATCAACAATACTTTGTGCTGGAACAATTCCTTTAATGGGATTAATATTAAATTTAACATTATAATGGTGATACTATGAGAAGAAAGATTAATTTGACAGAAGGGTCACCATTTAAAACATTATTATTGTTCTCGCTTCCAATGTTACTATCTGTAACACTTCAGCAGTTCTATAATATTTGTGACTCCTTAATTGCAGGAAATTTAATAAAGGATTCTGGTGATTCACTAGCAGCTATTAATGCATCATATCCAATAACTATGATCTATTTAGCTATTGCGACAGGATTTGGTGTTGGTGTTAATATTATTGTCGCAAGATTTGTTGGTGAAAGAAATAATAAATCAGTTTGTGAAACTGTTTCAACTGCAGTTATATCAATTGTTTTATTTTCTATTTTGCTTGCCTTAGTAGGTATATTAATTACTGAACCAGTACTTAAAGCAATCAATGTAAATGATGCTTATTTAGAAAAGGCTGCTATCTATTTGAAATGGTATACATTAGGATTAATATTCCTATTACTATATAATACAGTAACTAATGTTTTCCAGGCCTTAGGTAAATCAATGATTCCTCTATATTTATTAATTTTTTCTACGGCCTTAAATATTGGTTTAGATATTTGGTTTGTTTTAGGATTTAATATGGGTATTAGAGGTATCGCTATCGCAACATTTATAGCTCAGGGCTTAGCATGTATTATTTCATTTATCATTATGCTATTTTATGTAAAGAAGAATTATGGAACTGAAAAATTTAGATTCTATAATTTTGAAATGCTAAAGAAAATATTACCTGTTGCGATACCATCAATTATTCAAGCATCAATTATCTCATTTGGTCAGTTAATGATTCAGTCTAAGGTAAATGGCTTAGATGAGGAAATACCTGGTGCCGTTGCGGGCTATGGTAGTGCATATAAGATTTGTTATGTAATAGTTAATATTTATACAATGATGAGTAATGCAATATCTACATTTACATCTCAAAACGCTGGTGCTAAAAAATTTGAAAGAATTAAGAAGGGCTTTAAGGCAGGTTTCATTTTATGCTTTATTTTAACAATTATAACTACAGCGGTATTCTTAATTTGGCCTGAACCATTATTATCGATTTTTAATACATCAGGCACTGCAAGTGAAGGCTTTACTATAATTGGTAAGAAATTTATTTATTATGTGGCACCTTTCTTTATATTATTATGTATTAAAATACCTTGTGATGGTGTTTTAAAGGGATCTAAGGATATGAGAAGCTTTATGTTCGGTACTCTTTTAGATTTAGTAATAAGAGTAGGACTTACATATATATTAGAACCACATTTTGGGGCAGATGGTATATTTATATCTTGGCCAATTGGATGGGTATTTGGTATGGCATCAGCTGTAATCTGCTATAAGATTGGTAGATGGAAGAAGCTAATTAATTATGAGGAAAATGAGACCATTGAAATGGCATAGGTGAAAAAACCTATGCTTTTTTTATTTTCGTTTCTAAAAAAATGTAATGAGCTACCTATTATTATTTATGAAGAAGGAAAGAATTCTTCAAATTAAATGAAAGGAGGTAGCGCATTATGAATAATTATACAGTGAAATACACAGCTTTAAATGATAT